>CAJXNQ010000003.1 GCA_913057215.1 uncultured Gammaproteobacteria bacterium | reverse complement strand
TTAGCTCAGCTGGTAGAGCAGTTGGCTTTTAACCAATTGGTCGCGCGTTCGAATCGCGCACGACCCACCATTTTTTTCCGAACATCAAACAGCGCCCGAATGCGGACGAATCATCAAAGCATCGATGATTCAAAATATCGGCTCGCCCAATCAAACATTTGTGGAACAGCGCAGGCACTTGCCGATTGGAAGGCCAGACTGTTCAACAACATCAACTCGTCCATCGTGAATTGCTGGTGATATTCGCCAACCGCTTGTTCATTTGGAAAATCTTGCCCGTACAAGACCGAAAAAAAATCAGTGGCGTAACGCCTTACTTCAGCCTCGTTCGCTTCCCATGAGTGGTCTTGGGTAAATTGATACTGCGCACAGGCAGTTTCCGCGAATTGTTTGGCGTCTTCGAAGTTGAGCGTCATTGCGACAAGGGGTGCCGGCATACAGCCTATGCAGACCGCGAGCGAGACTGATCTAAATAGATACCGCATGGTGTGGACTCCACTTCGATGGTTTCTCGCATTAAACCAGTGCGCGGCCAACGGAGTCGACCGACTTCAGCGATGAACCGATTGAATTTAAAAGACGACACCCTCCGCGTTGGCCGAAAAGTCCGATTGCGGAGGGTGTGGCCTATGGTCAGCGCAACTCTGGCGAGTACGCTCGGGCTGTTTTAAATGCGCGGTGTGTCACGAATATACCGGTGATTACCGCAATGTGGCCGAGAATGTTGTACCCGATGAAGGTCAGTTCAAGCGTATAAATCCCGAAAATCACGCACCACATCCCAGCTAAGATGACTGACATGGTGTACTTGAATTCGCCTGGGGCGCTCGATAATGCATTCCAAGTGGGGTCAAGAAATTGTGAGATAGTCATGGGCTAGACTCCTGCGTCATTCTCTTCCCTGAGACCTTTGGTCCGAATGTCACAGTAGCGCTGTCTGTAGGCGAGTCTAAGTCTTTTTCGATCTAGGCTAGATCATTTGATTATAAGATATTGATCATACTGTTTATTTTTGAGTCTGAGGAGGTTGTTTCAGGGGCTGCGCGTGATCGGCCGATGTATTCGATGTGCGCTGCAAGACCCGCCTACGACCATCCTTTGTGTTGATACAAGGACTGATCTGCGCGTTCGAGTGCGTTTGTCAGGCACATGTGGGAATCAAAGTGCTCGATTCCGAAGCTGAATGGTACCCATGTGGCTGTCGTATCTTGGAGCGACTGCATTTTTTGAGTGGCATGTTCGAGCGTGATCGCAGGTAAGATTAAAACGAATTCGTCACCACCCCAGCGAAAGAGTGAATCAGAGTCTCGACAATGTGCTTTGAGATGACGACCAAACCGATGCAGCAGTGCATCACCGGCGACATGACCCTGGTGATCATTCACGGTTTTAAATTGATCGAGATCGATATAAACCAGACAGCCAGACCCGCTCAGCGCTTTGACCACGCTCGGCCAAGCTTCTCTCCTGAGTAGACCCGTTAACTGATCGGTTTCTGCTTGCTCGGCCAATGCGTGCAGTGTTGTTGCACTTGCCAGAAGGCGCTCACACAGGGTGATATGAAATTGCAGTTCATCCGCACGGTCTTCATCGTGCAACGTCAGTTCGATCACGCGGTGTGCGGAGATACGGATGGATCGATGGGCGGGCGCGGTGTCGAGATCGGACAGCGATGCCTCAAACCAGCGTTCTGAGTGACATCCGTGCTTGCCGAGATCATTTAAACAATTGATCATGTGTGTAATGAATCGACGTTTCGGTTGTTCCATCGCATCAAACAACGCGTTAACGTAATCACATAGAAATTGAGCGTCATTACCTGGCACGAGCTTCATGAAAGATCTCTTCCCAAAAAAAACTGCGGGCCCTCGCCCTGTCAAATCTGAAAATATTCTCAGAGCTCAGGCGCGTAAAGTCGAGGAAGAGGGATGGATTTTTCTCGAGGAACGCGGTGCGCTGATTGGCAAAATGGTTCGGAGTTTCCGTGGCAATACGCTCGTAACCGTGTGCATCGGAGACTCAAAAAAAGAACACACCACCATCATTGTCGGAGTGGATCGGGACACCGGTGTGTACCAACTCGATCAAATGGATGACAGCGTCCACTCGCAAATGCAGCCCGGTACGTCGCTGAAAATGTATGGTTTTGTCGATGGTGTGAAATCCTTTTGGTCAGGTACCGTGCTGGATGTCAAAAAAGGTGAAGAGATCACATCGAAAAGCGGCAAGGTGATGCAATCGTGGGTGTACGAGGTCTCCTGTCCTTATGAAATGTCCTACATTCAGCGCCGCGAGTCGTTCCGTCTTGCGCCTGGGATGCATCGGACGATTGAGGCGGACTTCGAATGCTTTGGCGAAATGGTCGGTGTTGAGGTGCGTGACATCTCTCTTGAGGGCATTGGGCTTTGGTTATTTCGGGACCCGATCAATTACGGCATTGCGATGGGGACATCCACACCTGCGGTGATTCGCTGGGATGACTGGCAAGCCGATATCGAGTTTTTCTGCATTTGGATACACCAAACCCGAGAGGGTGCTGGATGGCGCTTAGGCGGCACATTTGAACTCGTTGACAGCGCTCAGATGCGTTCGCTTGAGCGCTTAATTCGCTATGGAGAGTTGGAGCTTTTGCGCGCCAAGGGTGACTGAGTCTCAGTGCGCCTCAATACTGACGGTTGCTCCGGTTTCTTCAAAAACGCGTTTGAGACCACGCGCTTCTGCCATGGTCAGTGGGACGTCTAGGTGAAGCGGCATGTCGTTGAGATGTGCGAGCGCATCGGACAGCGTCCATGACAATTCCTCGCTAAGGACTCTCGCAAGGCTGATGGTATTGCCTGTGCTGAGAATCTTGATGCGATAGTCAGGGGCAGTATTTTCAGGTGCGTCTTGCGCCTGTACTTGCGCAGATCGGATGCGGTCGAGGTGGGCAAATAACCGGTCAAAGTAGGTGATCTTACGCAGAACCAATCGGCGGTCGTCGGAAAATGTGAGCGGGTCAATGAGATATGCGGGATCGCCAATCGCACTGCCTTTGAGCTTTTGGCTGCCATGGTCGAGCGTGGTGAGCTGTAACTCCTGTCCTTTGAACTCAACCAATGACACGTCACCGCGGTACTTCTTTGCGTTGGTGATCAGGACATCCCAGACTTTTTCATAGCTGATATCACCGCGGATGGTGATCGCAAGTGTGATTCCATACCGGTCGGCATCCGTGATCTCATCAAACCAGTCGGCGATGAGTTTGTTGCGAAACGGTGAGCGCGTCATTTGGTACTCGATGCACTGAAAGGTCGATTCAGTCATTTGCACCAACCAGTCATAAATCGGGCGTGATGTGTGCACGATGTGACTGCTCAGGTTATTGGTCAGGCTCGATTTGCAGAGCTCTAAACAGGTTGCGCAGTAGTCACTGATCGATTCTGCTTCGGTCTCCCAAGACCATTTTGAACGTCCATGCTCGGTGACGAGACCACGGCGGATTTCTTCTGATGTGATTTCAAAGACAACTAAAAACATCCAGTGATTCCTTATTCCGTGGTGCGACTTACCTGTGAGAAAAGCGCTGTGTGTTCAGAGTATAGGCCTGATTGATGCATTGGGCACGGTCGATCGATGACCCCTCAGCCAAGGCGTTGCTTTGAGGCCAGCTTGGCCAAGATGAAATCGGCATGTTCCACGTACAAAAGCTCTGCAACCCGACGGATCAGATGCTCTTCATAATGATCAAGTTCGCCGTCAGCATGGGCGATGTCCCACATCAGTTCGACCAAATCGATTTTGGCTCGATGATCAAGTTCATCGTTTAAGACCCGCGTGTGTTCGTAAAGAGACACCGCATCTTTGGCCTTTCCGCGTGTCGCCTGAAGCAGTGCATCGAAGGTTTCTTCAGTGATTGAAAAGCGTTTGCTCATGGCGCGCTGCAACGCTTGGATTTCTTCAGGCTGCTCTTCATGGTCTGCCAATGTGACCTCTAATAAGAGCGCGCAGGCCGCAAGTGTTTCATCTGGGAATTCTTGGACGGACTCGGGTGTGGTCGTCGCCTCGTCTTGGAACAGGGTCTTGACCCACTCTGTCAGTGCTTTTGGCATCGTACTTTGCCCCACGGTGACTCGAAACCCATATGATGCCAAACCCGGTCCCTGAATGCATGCAGACCGCCAGAATGGATCGGGGCTGTCTAGGCCGCGTATCATTGTGACCTTTAATCATTGAGAGCATACGAACACGATGGCACTTCAAATCTGGATTGATGCAGACGCATGTCCGGTACCCATAAAAAATCTGATATTTCGTGCAGCGAATCGTCTTGAAATACAGGTCACGTTGGTGGCCAACAGTTATCTCAGTAAACCGCACTCACCCTGGGTTCAGGTCGTCCAAGTCGAGAAGGGCTTTGATGTGGCTGATCACGTGATTCTGGAGCGGATGCAAGCGGGTGATTTGGTGGTGACCCAAGATGTGCCGCTGGCAGCTGAAGTGGTTCAAGCCGATGGGTATGCGATCAATCCCCGAGGCACCTGGTATGACAAGCAATCGGTGGCTGCGCACTTGCGCCGTCGCAACGAGCGCGAACAGTTGCGTGAGGCAGGGCTTGTCAGTGGTGGGCCAGCGCCGTTTTCTGCCAAAGACACCCAAACCTTCGCGCAACATCTCGATCAATTTCTCGCAAAACACTCTCAATAGCGATTCAGTTTGCTTTAACGCACACTTCGCTGTAGTGTTCGCCGCCTCTCAGCGCATTGCGGACGCCCGCGTTGAGTCGCCGGCCTACCTTGGCGTGGAAATGCGTCCGCCAGACGACGGATTCCGTCACAACATTCAGGATGAATTATGCGCTTCTCTGATCTGGGATTGCTCCCGGAATTGATTTCGAATGCCGGTTATGATGCCGCAACCCCCGTACAATCTGAGGCAATTCCTGCCGTGCTTGAAGGGCGGGACGTACTGGCCGGTGCACAGACCGGCACCGGAAAAACGGCTGCCTTTACACTTCCGACGCTGCAACGCTTGGTTGCTGAGCGATCCACTGGTCAACCGCGGGCCCTGATTTTGGCGCCAACGCGCGAGCTCGCCGCCCAAGTGTCTGCATCGGTTCAGAAATACGGAAAAGGCACTCAGCTTCGCCATGTAGTGATCTATGGCGGTGTGAATTTCAATGGCCAACTGCGGCAACTGCAAAAAGGCGTCGATATATTGATCGCCACACCCGGACGCCTGTTGGATCATGTCAATCAACGCACCATCGATCTGTCTCAGGTGAAAACCCTGGTCTTGGATGAAGCCGATCGGATGCTCGACATGGGGTTTATTGGCGACATTGAAAAAGTGATTGGCTTGTGTGCGCCGACGCACCAAACCTTGCTGTTTTCGGCGACTTATAACAAACAAATTAAGACCTTGGCTGGGAAATACTTATCCAATCCAGTGGAGGTTGCTGTCGCCCGCGACAATACGGTGGCTGCGAAGGTTGATCAGACCTTTGTTCACGTGGATAAGGACAAAAAACGCGCGCTTTTATCGCAATTTATCGGAATCAATAATTTGCATCAGGTGCTGGTCTTTACGAAAACTAAGTTCGGTGCGGATAAATTGGCGCGTGCGCTAACGGACGATGGATTGCCGGCCGTTGCAATGCATGGCAATAAAAGCCAAGCACAACGCACCAAGGCGTTACAGAAGTTTAAGCGCGGAAGTGCTCGAATTATGGTTGCGACCGATGTGGCCGCTCGAGGGCTGGATATCGAAAAATTACCGATGGTGATCAATTTCGAGTTGCCCATGGTTGCTGAAGACTACGTGCATCGCATCGGGCGCACCGGGCGTGCCGGTGAAGAAGGTGCAGCTGTTTCTTTTGTCAGCGCATGTGAACATAAATTGATGCGTGATATCGAGCGGTTACTGAAGCTCACCATTGAATTTGATGTGGCCGACGGATTTGAGCCGCATGTGCCGTTCCCATCGGCGAAGCCGAAGCACAAATCGAAGCCCAAGCGCCATGGTGGTCCTCGCGGCCAGGGTGCTGCACGCAGTGATCAGGCGCCTCATAAACGGACGTCACATGGGAAACCCAATGCATCCGGAAAGCGACCGAGTCGTCCGGGTCAATCGGTCTCATCAGGTGGCGCGCGCGATGGGTCTGCTCCACCCAAACGGCGGCAGTCTCGCAGCCAAGGATCGCGTCCAGCACGCTGACCTGTACCGAAGGACAGTGGTGCGCGCCCCGTGCATCACTATCCTTGAGTCTCATCAATACAGATGGGACGGATCCCAATGCGACATATCGACACGACATCATCGCCTGATGTCCAAGCCATGTATTTGGCAAAGCAACCCATTTGTTCAGCATCCTCAGGCCAACCGGTTGCCTTTGAGTTGTTGAGTCGACTGAAAGCGCGTGATCGACTCTCGGACCGGCATCTCAGGCGTCTTCTCATTCAACTCGATGATCCCAACGTGCTGGGGCGGTGGTTCGCACAGGCGCTCAGTCTGGTGGACCTTGATGCGCACTACACGTTGACACTGAATATTTCTGCACGTCATTGGCGTCCATTGCTGTCGTGTATTCGGGCGCAGCATGCCGGCGATCCACGACTGAACTGTCTGTGTTTGGAGCTAATGGATGCGCCGGCCTCCGGTGTGACGGCTGCAGACCGGTCAATGCTTAAAGACTTGCAGGGACTTGGGTTACGTTTGGCGTTGGATGATCTGGGTGGACCGAGTGCTCAGCTCCAGCATGTCCTCGACTGGCCCATCGATTGGGTGAAGTTCGATGCATCGCTCTTATTACCGACGCTCAATCGCCGAAAAGTGGATCGGTTTCTCAGCCAGTTTGTCGCGTTTGCGCGTGGCGAAGGCCTGCAGCTTGTGATTGAGGGCATCGAATCGGCCCATCAAGCGGACCGGTTTTCAGCACTTGGGATCGATTGGCAACAAGGATTTTATTATGGCCGGCCGCAGTAAGGAGAGCGCAATGGCACTGTATGCATGGATGGATCGTCTGTTCCCGAAGCGATTTACGCACAAACTTTTTCTCATGGCATTTTTGGGTATTCACATTCCCTTAATCAGTTTCACGGGCTATGTGTTGCTGTCCACTGAGTCATGGACCGTTTTTTTCAATGACTTGCTTCTCTTAGTCGGTGCGACACTCATTGGCACGGGGCTCACATTATGGGGAATGCATCGGCTCCTGGCTCCTTTATTCCAGGTCAAGCATGCGATGGCTGTCTATGAGTCCACCGGACAGATTCAGACCTTACCCACTCAATTTCGTGACGAGCTGGGCGAAGTTATGCAGCAGGTGAATCGATTGGTGTTTCATGTGTCTGAACATGTCGCTGATCAGACCCGTAAAGCAAACACAGACCCCTTGACTGGCGTCTTAAATCGACGTGGCTTATTCGAAGCCTTACCGAGCGCACTGCATGGGCATCTGTTATTTATCGATTTGAATCGATTTAAATATTTAAACGACACCTATGGCCACGACGCCGGTGATCAGGTGCTCGTACAGGTTGCCAACCGGATCCGGCATCAGATGCGTCAGTCCGACCGAATGCAGGATTTGATCTGCCGTTGGGGCGGTGATGAGTTTGTGATCTACTTGCACCAGACTGATGCAGAGCGTGTTTTACAGTTGCATGCGCGCGTGCAATCCGTATTTGATCAAGAAGTGAGTTTTGA
Organism: uncultured Gammaproteobacteria bacterium; assembly: GCA_913057215.1. Taxonomy (GTDB): domain Bacteria; phylum Pseudomonadota; class Gammaproteobacteria; order Pseudomonadales; family Litorivicinaceae; genus HIMB30. The sequence continues at coordinate 63,979 of CAJXNQ010000003.1, read as the reverse complement.
AGGTCATGGACTGCCAGTGTCTGCCAGTATTGGTATGGCCGAGGTGGCCCCAGGGGATTGCTTTGCCGAACGTGTTGCTGTCGCCGATCAAGAGATGTTCCAAAATAAGGTCGCCGATCCGACGCGTACAATTGCCGCGTAATGTTTTGGGTTCTTCGGTCGATGCATACAAGGGAGCGGTAGGAGAGTATTGAGTGCGAGCGAAGATGTTGTACGGGTTGAGCTTGATCGGTTTGATCTGGTCGATGGGTGTGTTCGCAAACCAACCTCTGACGTCTCCGGGTGCTGTGTTGGATGCGCTCAATCAAAGGACCGGCAATGTCATTGTCGCGATGGTGAATGACCCACGGGGCCAAACGCAATGGACCACGCAGTTGTCAAACCGGCTCAGAGGCGTCGATGTCTCATTAAATGCCCAGACCTTGGGCCGTTTGCGCACCAATTCACTCCGGTATGTCAGGCCCAGACTGGGCGTCAATCGCCTTGCAGTTGAATTGGACGATGCGGGTGCGGCGTTCCAATTTCCGGCGTTTCGCTCAGCCGGTGTGCCAACCGGTATTGTGGTGTTGACCGCTGGCACAGCCGATACAATGCGCCTCGCGTCACTGACACCTGACGAAGTGGCTCGAATCCGCAATGCATTGACTCGATCGTTGGCCGGTGGAATGCCGCGGGTCATTGCACTGATTCAGAATCGAGGCATCGAGCGCGTGGCGCCTGTTCAACCCAATACGGGTCGATGGACCAGTCGATCTGATGGAACATCAACGGGAGACGACCGAGGAAACGATTCAGATGGGGGCGGGGGCGACCCATCAGTCTCATCATCTGCCTCAGCAGAGGCCGGGGCTGATCGATCCAACACGGATGTCACGAGCTCTGAATCAACGGGCTCAACGGCCGCAGAATCTGCGTCTACATCAGAGGGCGAAGACGAGCAGGCCGACAGCACGCAAGATTTTGATGTGTCTGCAGACCGACGGAGTTTCTATTAGCCGGCATCCAAAGGTGGGTAGCCAAATACCACCTGGGTCAGCGTTGCAAGCATGACCATCACGAAAAAAGCCACCATGGCTGCCACGCCACCCGACCAGATCATGCCGAGTTTCGGATGCAGAAACTGATAGATCAGTTGTGCAACAAATCCCCCAAAGCCGCAGAGCACAACGGCATAGACCAATCCGAACAGGTCACTCATGTGGTTTGAGGCACTCCTGGCGGAGGCTATTGACGGTTGCAGCTGTGCCAATCAGAAGAACGATCGCAAAGGGTAAGCCTGTGGAGATTGCCATGGCTTGGAGCGCCACCAGACCACCACCGAGAACCAGTGCGGCTGCGACTGAACCACCCAAGGTGCACCAAAAAATCCGTTGCGTGATGGGGGTGTTGGTTACACCACCGGAGGCGATACCGTCGATGACCATGGATCCGCTGTCTGAAGACGTTACAAAGAAAATCACAGCCAACAGCATGGCAATGATGGATGTCAGCTCGGCCAGCGGCAGTTGATTGAGCATGACAAACAGTTTCAGGGGTAATTCGGCGCGGGCAATGTCACCTGTGAGTTCATTCAGCACGATGGCACTGCCGCCAAAGACGCTCATCCAGAGAATGCAGCCAATCGATGGAATGATCAGGACACAGGCGATGAATTCGCGGACGGTGCGTCCAATGGAAACCCGTGCAATAAACATCCCAACAAAAGGCGACCAAGATACCCACCAGGCCAGGTAAAAGGCTGTCCATTCGACGCTAAACGCGCGATCTTCTCGGCCCACGGGTGAGGCGAGTGCGGGTAAATGACCCACATAGCTCGTGAGGGATTCAAAAACAACATCGACTAAGACATAGGTTGGGCCTGCGAGCAGTACAAACAAAAACAGCAATGTCGCCAGTCCAAGATTGAGTTCTGAGAGGCGTTTGACCCCGCGGTCGAGTCCTGAAACCACGGATAAAGTTGCCAGCAGGGTAATAAATGCAATGAGAATCAACTGTAACGTGATTGAATTGGTCAACCCAAACAAATATTGGATGCCACTGGCTGTTTGCGAGGCACCCAATCCCAGTGATGTCGCAAGCCCGAAGAGGGTGGCAAAAATCGCCAGAATATCGATCAGTTGACCCGGCCAGCCCCAAATCCGATCACCCAAGATGGGATAAAAAATAGATCGGACCGTCAAAGGCAATCCATTGTTATAACTGGTCAATGCAAATCCAAGTGCCATCATGGCGTAGATCGCCCAAGGGTGGAGTGCCCAGTGAAATATTGTGGCCGCCATGCCCAAACGGCGTGCGTCATCAGCATCTTGCAATGCGCCACCAAGTGGCGCGTAGTCGGTGCGTACGCCCTCAGAGAGCGAGGGTCCTGCCATGGCACTTTGGAAATGTGCAAGCGGCTCAGCCACCCCGTAGAAGACCAAACCGATACCCATGCCGGCTGCAAATAACATGGAAAACCAGGCGGTATAGGAGTAGGCGGGTCGGGCACCAATGCCACCGAGTCTGACGCGTCCCAAGGGTGACAGTGCAATACAGATCGCTGTGATTAAGACGATGTTTGCCGCCACTAAAAACAACCAACCCAGTTGTTCAGTGAGGAGGGTTTTCAGCCCGGTAAATGTGGCTTGTGCTTCCGCTTGAAAGGCAATGGTGAAGACAACAAAGCTGAGGACAACCCCAGCGGAGATGAGAAAAACCGTGCGGTCAACATCAACCGAATAGCCAAAAAAACGGCCTTGGTAATTTGGTGTCGGGTTCTGTGTCACGTCGACTCGCCACTTGTTCAAAAGACCCTGAGCCTAATGATTTTGGCGAGTCAGGGCAATGAAATGGATTTCCAAAAACACGTAGGTTTTGATGGAGCACGTTAAATCAGGGCTTTACATTTGTTTCTTTATTAATCAAATTGTCTTCATTCTGTAACTTAAACAGAGTGACGATATAACAATTATAGTTTGACAGGTTTGATTTATGTCGCGACGCAATACCATCCGATTCGGTGATTACATCCAAGCGATGTCCATCGACAGCCAAAAGATTCCATACCAAGAACTGATGCCAGAGCCCCTCTTCGATCGGCACGGAAACGAGTTTCCTCAACCGGTCCCCAAAATGAAATTGGGTGGCGGTGATGTGGTCAAAATACTTCAACCCTATTTGTCCACGCGCTTTATCGACCAGGCGCGCGCCGTTGTGCCTCTGGCACTGTATCTTGCAGCGTTCCAATATCTGGTGCTTCAAACGCCTGTGATGGATGCCAGTATCATCGCCGGTGGTTTGTTTGCCGTGATGATCGGTTTGATGATGTTCATGGAGGGCTTGAAGCTCGGTCTGATGCCCTTCGGTGAGATCATTGGTAACACGCTGCCACGCAAACTGCCACTCGCGGGTGTACTTTGTATTGCATTTTTGCTCGGCATCGGTGTGACCTTTGCAGAACCGGCGATCGGTGCATTGCAGGTCGCAGGATCCATCGTCGATCCAGAAAAAGCCCCGTATTTATTTACACTCCTCAATGACCGCTCCGGTGCAACCGTATTGCTGGTCGGACTCGGTGTTGGATTGGCAGCCGTTCTTGGAACGGTCCGATTCTTGAGGGGTTGGAGTTTGAAGCCGCTGATTTTTATCAGTCTCACGCCGACAATTATCTTAAGTGTCATTGCCTTTATGGATCCTGAGCTGAACAAGATTGTCGGTCTTGCTTGGGATTGCGGTGCGGTGACCACAGGTCCTGTGACAGTTCCCTTGGTCCTTGCGCTCGGGATCGGCGTGGCATCAGCAGCCGGTAAAGGGGCGGATTCCTCATTGTCTGGATTCGGAATCGTCACACTGGCTTCGGTGTTCCCGATTCTGGGTGTGTTGCTGTTAAGCTTTTACACCGCCTATACAGTTCCGCCTGAGGTCATTATTGCCAAGGCCGCTGAAGTGAAGCTGGCTGCTCAGTTCGCTGCCGCTCAGCCACAGTGGTATGAAGCAACACCTTGGACAGAAATCATTCTCGGCGTGCGTGCAATCGTACCGCTTGTGATTTTCCTCGGGATCGTCTTGTTTGTGATCCTGCGTGAGAAGTTGAAAAACGCATTCATCACTTACTACGGGATCATTTTAGCCGTGGTTGGTATGTGTATTTTCAACATCGGCTTGACCTATGGATTGGCAAAGCTTGGTGATCAGTCCGGTGGCCTGATTGCCGGCGCCTTTACATCGATCGATGCCATCACAGCCAGTCCGCTCTACAGCGTGTCCGTCGGTGTTGGGATTGCCGCGCTCTTTGCGTGGGTGTTGGGCTTGTCAGCAACCTTGGCTGAGCCTGCGTTGAATGCACTCGGTATGACCGTACAGAATCTCACCAATGGTGCGTTTAAGAAGTCGATGCTGATGGGCGCGGTGGCCTTTGGGGTTGCGACCGGCATCATGCTTGGGGTTCTCAAGCTGATTTATGATTTCCACATCATGTACATCCTGATTCCCGGTTACACCATCGGTTTGATTTTAACGCTTTTATCGACTGAGGAATTCGTCAACGTCGGCTGGGATTCAGCGGGTGTCACCACAGGTCCTGTGACGGTGCCACTGGTTCTGGCGATGGGTCTTGGCTTCGGTAATGCTTTGGGGTCTACAGAGGGCTTCGGGATTTTAGCAGCCGCCTCAATTTGTCCAATCGTGGCTGTGTTGACACTTGGTATCTATGTTCAATTTAAAGTAAAGCGAGAGGAACGCCGCATCGCACGTGAGCTCGCTCGTGAAGGAGAAATGGCATGAAACGTTCATTTACGACACTGACAGATGCGACCCTGATCACTGCAGTCGTCCAGCATGGCTATGGTGAAGTGATTACAGAAGCTTTGCTTGAGGTCGGTATTCAGGGATCGACTGTGCACGCCGCGATGGGCGTCGGAATCCGAGAGCGTCTTGGTGCCTTGGGTGTGGCTGTCGATGCCGAGCGGGACGTCGTCAACGTCATGGTTTCGAGTGACGAGGTTGACCGTGTGTTTGAGCGGGTATTCTTAGCCGGTAAGCTCGACACGCCCGGGATGGGATTCATGTATGCAACGCCCTTGATGCAAGCAGCGACCTACGTCCCACCTTCGATCCTATCCAAATACGCGAGTGCTTGATATGTCGTTTCCAGTCGTTAAAACCGATCCGCGCGTGAGCTATCTCGATTACACCTGGTTGATTTCTGGAATTCTGTATGACGGAGGTGGTGAAACCTTGATTCCCGAGTTGATGAAGCGTGGAATCAATGAGGTCTATTTCCACAACGTCGCCGGGAATCCCATCGGCAAAAAAACCGTTGCAGGCGTCTCGGGTTCTTTTGACGTCGAGCAATTTCATGTGGTGGTCACGGCCGATCAAGCCGAAAACGTGTTCGATTTTATTTATCGGTTCTGCGATATGGCTGAGCCGAATAAAGGCATCATCTACATGAATAAGTTAATGCGTTCGACAGCACATACGCTCCCTGAACTCGACACAACAGAGTTCGAAGAAATTACAGATTGATTGACAGGTGACACCATGGCAAATCCAACCGAATTAGTAACCGAAAACAAGACAAATATCCGCAAAAACCAGCGCCGTATTTTTGAACTGGATGCAGAAGTCTCAACCACCTATGCCGAACTCATGCTGCTTTTGGCAGACATCGAAGAGAACAAAGCGCTGTTGCAACGAAACTATACATCGGCGTTTTTGGGTAACCGGGCAATCGCGATTGATAACGTCGATGATTTGTACCGTTGTCGCATGGCGATGCTTGATGCGCTCGAACCGAGCTCTGAGGTCGAAGCCAATTTCAAAACACGCATGCTGAACCAAACTCGGATTGAGCAACTCGAGAATCGCTCAGACTTGAACGACACCCTCCGTGATATCGCGGGACGGATGATCGAAGTCAACGTGCTCTTGCAAACCATCAATACCAAGATCGCTGAAGCCAACGAAAAAGTCGTTGATATGGGTGATGACATGATTGCCGAGAACGCTGAGTGGGCTGAGGGAAAAATCGCCAAACAGATGAGCGAAGCGACACCCAACTCGAACTCTCAGGGCGTGGCATCGAACACAGAGCGGTTGCAGAAATTGCTTGAGCGGGCTCACATCGCAGAGCAGCAAGCAGAAGATGTGGTACGCCGTGTTGAGGCAGATACCAAGGGCATTTTGGAGCTCGGTGATGACATCGCCAGTCGTCGTGAGCGGATCCAGGCCGACCGTGAACGCGTGGTGGCGAACCAGAAGCGTGCTGCGGATCTACTGATCAAGCTCTAACGGCAGATTGCTCCCCGGATCCTGTCCGGGGAGTTATTGTTTCTTTCTTTGAAACATGATCATAACCCGCTTTTTACTCTCAGACATGGCGGTCAGTTGCCATCCGTTGCTGCCCATTTCATTGATTTCGTCCATGACCCGCTGGATCGGATTGAGTTCATCGGGGCTGTTTTTCATTAAAAACAATTGACGGAATTCGTAGGTGTCCATAGTGACCTGTTTGCGCTGGTGAACTGAGGCCTGATCCTATCGTTCATCAATTAAACATACAATCGGCGGACTCATCTGATGAAAAAAGCGTTGGCTTGCCGTGACTTGATCTAGATCGCATGCATTCGGCCGACGTTGTGTCAGGATGCCGAAACATTGAGAGGAGGGAGTCGATGCACGTATCTGCGAAATTCATTGGGCCAATTGTCATGGCGTGTATCATGGCGACCATCATGACCGGCTTTGTCACGTGGATGAATCTTGGATTCACCGAAGATTTTCTCTACCGGTGGGCGCGTGCGTTTATCTTTGCGTGGCCGGTCGCGTCAGTGGCTGCTTTTTTAGCCTTGCCCATCGCCCCGAAGATCACACTGTGGATCGTTCGCAAAATCAATGGCCACGCGCCTGAACAATCGAGTCATTAGTCTTTCAATTTGCCTCCGAGGACTCTATAACTGGAGAGGGCGAGGAGGGATGTGATGCGTCGTGCAATGATCTGGGTTGATAGCTTTTTGACGGTGTTGTTTGCCGTCTGTTTGATTGGCGTTGTCAATGTCTGGCTCGGTGGGTCTGACGACCTGGATATTCTGATTTTTGCCGTTGTGATCGGTGTGCCCTATGGATTACTGCGCTTTGTCTCCTTGGGCAGTCCCATTCCATTTACCGCCTTACCAGCAGAGCGTGATCAAGACGGAGCATCTTGACAGCGCGCGCAGCGACCGTGGATTTCAACGGTCGATTGCGTGGCCTCAAGACGTGCATCCGCTGAGATGGTATTGAGGCAGCGGACTAACGCATCGTTTTGAATTTCGGAGACCCGTTCGCACGCATCACAAATCGCAAAGGCATGCACTGTTTGTGGTGAGCAGCCCGGATGCTGGCATGCGACAAATCGGTTGAGGCTCGCCAGTTTATGCACTCGGCCCTGTTCACACAGTGCGGTGAGAGCACGGTAGACTTGAGGCGGCGCTTTCAACCCGGCTTCCCGCAGGTGCTCTAAAATCGTATATGCACTCATAGGCACACGCTCGCGCATCAATACATCAAGCACCAACTGTTGATTTTTAGTCAGCGATCTTGGCATGACGGATCCGGTGTTGGATTCGGGAGGCGATGGGTGTCAGTGAGACGAGGAAGAGTATCAAGGCCATGACCACGATGGATGGGCCGGTTGGCGTGTCGTATGTCATGGATCCAAGTAGCCCGCCTGTGACTGCCAACATGCCAAGCCCAGACGCCAAACCCGCCATCCAAACCGGGCCCGGTGCGAACCGGCGGGCCGCAGCGGCTGGGATGATCAATAGAGACGTAATCAGCAACACCCCGACAATTTTGATGGCGACGGCAATGATGGCGGCGAGTAAGAGCATCAACAGAAGCTCAGCGCGTTCTGGCTTCAATCCCTCGGCTTCAGCCAGTTCTCGGTTGACGGTACTGGCAAAGAGCGACGTCCACATGATCCCGAGAAATCCAAGTGCGGCGAGTGCGCCAAACCAAATCAGGCCAACATCAAGCCAGGACACGGCAAGAATGTCTCCAAACAGTAATCCCAACAGATCGACACGGACCCATGTCATAAATGCCAAGACTACCAAGCCAATTGCGAGTGCTGAGTGAGACAGTAAACCCAAAAGCGCATCACTGGAGATACTGGCGTGTCGTTGAAGCCACAACAGACTCAATGCGATCAGCGCAGACAACACAAAGACCGCGGCGGTGACGTGGACTTCAAATAACAAAGCAAGTGCCACACCGAGCAGTGCACCGTGCGACAAGGTGTCGCCAAAATACGCCAGCCGACGCCAAATGACGAAACAGCCTAAAGGCCCTGCAATCAGTGCAACACCGAGTCCTGCAAACAGGGCTCGAATCAAAAAATCATCCCACATGGTGATCCTCGCAGGGCTGAATTGCACCTGTCGATGCATGTTCATGATCGTGATGGTGGGTATAGACCGCGAGTTGATTCTCTGCACGAAGGCCGAACAGCGTTTGAAATTCTTCACTGGCTGCAACAGCCGTCGGTGTGCCCGAACAACAGACATGGCCGTTTAAACACAGAACGCGATCGGTCTGCGCCATGACCACATGCAGATCATGTGAAATTAATAAAATGCCGCAATTCAGTGCGTCCCGAATCTCTGAGATCAGCTGATACAGCGCGTTTTCGCCTGCAAAATCAACTCCCTGAACCGGCTCATCCAAGACCAAGAGTTCGGGCTGTTTGGCGATGGCACGTGCCAGTAAGACCCGTTGAAACTCGCCACCAGACAGTGTGCGAACCTCCGCATCGAGCGGACTCTGAAGACCGCAGGCATCAACCGCATCGTGGATTTCTTCGCGACTCAAGGCGCCTGTGAGTTGTAAAAACTGACTGACATTCAGTGGCAGGGTCCAGTCGATGGCGAGTTGCTGAGGGACGTACGCCACGCGAAGCCCGGCCCGACGGGTTGCTTGGCCTTGACTTGGTTTGAGGATACCGAGCGCTAATTTCGCAGTCGTCGACTTGCCAGAGCCGTTTGGGCCAATCAAGGTGACGATTTCACCAGGGGCCACTGAAAATGAAACATCTTTGACAAGCCATTTCCCCGAAACCTGAATTCCGGCTTGATTGAGTGTGACCAGCGGTGTGGGCTGCATGGGTTTTCCGTCGAATCTTTAGTTGCAATGTTATATCATAACGCGCTTGGTTTTCAGGGGAAAAGGGCGCTTGATGTGAGCAGGCAGCGAATTGGCGTATGGTTAGTGGCCTGGTTGATGCCGATTTCAGGTTGGGCAGTCCCTGATGTAGTGGTGTCGATTAAGCCCGTTCACTCGTTGGTTTCGATGATCATGCGCGACTTGGGTGAACCGCAGCTGTTGATTGAAGGCGCTGCATCGCCACATCAGTATGCGATGCGTCCCTCTGAGGCCGCTCGATTGGCGGATGCTGATTTAGTTGTATGGGTCGGACCGTCACTTGAGTCCTTTTTGGTACGCCCCCTGACCCAGATGCGCGCGGTGTCCTCGCGGGAGTTACAACTGCAGTCAAATCCATTGATCACCCCTCTGAAATCCCGTGGTTACTCCTTCGCGAGGCCGGCAGTCGGCCGCACAAAGGGCAGTGTCGATCCCCATGTGTGGCTGGATCCGAAAAACGCCGTGGGGATTCTTCAGGCAGTTACAGACACCCTGAGTCAGATGGACCCGAGCAATGCGTCGCGCTACGCAGCCAACCGAGACCATGCCATCCAAGAGATCAATGAAATCCAGCACAACGTCATGCGTGTGCTACAGGGTGTTCAATCCGAGCCCTTTGTGGTCTTTCATGACGGCTATCAATACTTTGAACACGCATTTGGCTTGAACTATGCCGGCGCACTGGCGTTGTCGCCGGAGCGCCAGCCCGGGGTTCGACAGGTTCGCATGCTGATGGACACCATTGATCAACAGTCTGTGACCTGTGTGTTTTCCGAACCACAGTTTCCATCCAAATTGGTCCAGATGATTGCGGATCAAACCGACGTGCGGGTAGTTTCTTTGGATCCTCTGGGCACAGACATTGCGCCTGGAGCGCATTTGTATGCTGAGCTGTTGCTGGCGATGTCGGACGCATTTCAGCGATGTCTCTCGCCAGTCCGAGATTGATCAGCCTCGGATTGATCAAGATCAATCGTCGGTCTGTTGCTCGTATTCTCTGATTCTGAAAGTTGGATACATTTTCTCATGCTCGATAACAAAACCAAGGGAGCAATTTGAAAGCCACTGAGTGATCGGCACTCGGTGAAATCGACGCAAGGAATGCAACAATGAAGAAATCGCTCGTATTCGCGGCAACCCTTGGGATTTCAGCATCGGCAATGGCCGCTGAACCCATTCAGCCAATTTATGCAACCACTGTGGAAGATCCAGCCAAGGTTGAGTTGGGTAAAAAACTGTTTTTTGACCCACGTTTGTCTGCCTCTGGCTTTATTTCCTGTAACTCATGTCACAACCTGTCCATGGGTGGGTCTGACAATTTGCCAACCTCCATTGGCCATGATTGGCAGCTCGGTCCTATTAATTCGCCGACAGTGTTGAACGCCAAATTCAATGTCGCTCAGTTCTGGGACGGACGCGCAGCCGATCTTCAAGAACAAGCCGGTGGACCCATTGCCAACCCAGGCGAAATGGCGTTCACGCACGTCTTGGCGATTGGAACCTTAGAAACAATTCCTGGCTATGTGCATGATTTCCGTCACGTATACGGTGATGAGGTCATCACAATTGAAGAGGTGACAGATGCCATTGCCACCTTTGAAGATACGTTGGTGACACCGCACTCACCCTTTGACCGCTTTTTGATGGGTGATGAGTCTGCAATCACCATGGAGGCCAAGGCAGGTTATGAGCTCTTTAAAAATGTGGGCTGTACAGCCTGTCATAATGGCAAGGCCGTGGGTGGTTCTTCGTTCCAAAAAATGGGAATCGTCAAGCCCTATGAGACCGACAGTGAAGTGGCGGGACGCTCGGCGGTTACAGGACAAGAAATTGACCGCTTCTCATTTAAAGTGCCGACCCTTCGAAATGTTGAGCTGACCTATCCCTACTTTCACGACGGTGCAGTCTGGGATCTGGGTGAAGCGGTTAACATCATGGCCGAGATCCAGTTGGGTCGAGAGCTAAAGGCAGAAGAAACCGATCAAATGGTGGCCTTCTTAAAGACACTGACCGGTCAGCAGCCAGATTTTAAGTTGCCGATTTTGCCACCGTCTTCACCGAAGACACCGCGTCCAAATCCATAACACATTGGATGGATACAAAAAGGGCCGCTTATGCGGCCCTTTTTGCGTTGCGATACGAGGCTTAGATTGACTTCTTGCAGAAGTAGAAATCTGTGCATTCGTATTCATTACTCTCAAGCCGTGCCAGCGCTTCTTCTGCTGTCTTTGCAGGTGGAACGATGACCTTCTCACCCGGCTTCCAGTTCTCTGGTGTTGCAACACCATGCTCATCTGATGTTTGCAGACCATCGAGGACGCGCAAGAACTCATCGATTGAACGTCCGTTGCTCATGGGGTAGTACACCATGGCGCGGAGTTTGCCCTCTGGGTCGATGATGAAGGTCGCACGGACCGCAGACGTATCCGCTGCACCCGGATGGATCATGCCGTAGGCACGGGCTACATCCATCGACAAATCGGCGATGATTGGGAATTTAATCTCCACACCGAAGTTGTCTTTGATGTTTTTAATCCAGGCAATGTGCGAGTGAGTGCTGTCGATTGAAAGACCGAGCAGTTCACAATTGCGCTTTGCAAATTCTTCCTGGCGGACTGCAAAGGCCATGAATTCAGTCGTACAAACCGGCGTGAAATCAGCAGGGTGAGAAAATAAAACGAGCCACTTTCCCTTGTAGTCATCCAGTGACTTCTGACCGGCTGTGGTTTCTGCATTAAATTCAGGTGCGCGTTCATTGAGGCGCGGTAGTCCAACGATTTGAGTGTCCATGCGTGCTCTCCTTGAGTTGTTGAATGGGACGGGTATAGATTATTTGGCTATAACCTTATAACCAAATGGTATTTAATGATGACGTTGATTGAGTGGAGCTATGACGATGTCTGCTCGAAGTCACAGGTCCTTGACGCCGCTCAAGGCAATACAGCACGGGATCGTGTGTACTGATGTCAGTGAAAGGAGAATCATGATGAAAGAAAATGTCGGTGGATTAGATAAGTGGGCGCGGATTTTAATCGGTGCCTTGTTTGTGGGTTTAGCACTCGTTGGTGCGGTATCCCCTTGGTTTTATCTCGCAGCAATTCCGATGCTGAGTGGAATTGTTGGGCATTGTCCGATGTATTCATTGGTCGGTATTTCAAGCTGCCCGTTGGCGCGGTCAGACGCTTGATTGCGAGTGCGGTACACTAATGCATCCGTTTGAGAAAGGTGCACAGAAACCGCATTGAACCTAGAATTAAATCGCCCTGCACGCGCAGGGCTTGTGGCCGGTGTCAGCGAATCCATTGCTGAGGATCTTGCACAGCGTGGATTGAGCGTTCAGCCGAACGCGCTGGAGCCTGAGGTGGCTCATGCGCTTCGGTCTGAAGTCACGGCCCTTGATGATGGCTGGTTCAGACAAGCAGGTGTTGGCCGACTCAAAGACCATCACCTGAATCGGTTTAATCGGACCGATTCGGTCTGCTGGATGGACGGCCGGACCGATCCCAGTGCGCAGTGGATTGCACTGGCTGATCAGCTTCGATTGGATTTAAATCGACAGCTATTTCTGGGCTTATTTTCGTATGAATCGCATTACGCGCGGTATCTGCCGGGTGATTTCTATAAACGTCATGTCGATGCGTTTCGAGGACAGGCGAACCGAGTCGTCTCAACTGTGTTGTATCTGAATCCGGGTTGGACGCCTGAGGACGGAGGTGAACTGGTGATCTATGAGTCAGCAGCCGATCAGACTGGACTGCGTGTGACTCCGGCCTTTGGCACGCTGGTGTGCTTTTTAAGCGAAGAATTCCCTCACGAAGTGCTCCCAGCACAACGGACACGTTATTCGATTGCGGGTTGGTATCGCCTGAATCAGACCTCAATGGATGTTTTAGATCCGCCGCGATAGGTTTGTGGCGGAGGATAAACCATGGTTTGATGCCAAGATGAAAGCTGCACAGTGTATCGATCCACATCAGGTGTCGTTTCTCGGCATTGATTTCCAGACCCGGTTATTACCGGCAATCCACAACAGTGCATCTGTGTGTCGTCAGGCATCTCGATTGATTGAGGCTGCCGAGCTGTTGTCCATCCCGACGGTCCTCACGGCGCATTGTCCAGACAAGCTCGGTGGCGTCACGGATCAGATCATGGCTGCTCACGCCAAGGTCGTTCACAAACAGACCTTTGATGCCACGGCATCGATCCCGAAAGCGATCATCAGTCCAGCGAAGCAAGTCGTCGTATTTGGCTGTGAAACCCATGTGTGCGTACTGCAGACAGTGGCAGGGCTTTTAAGGTCCGGAGATCGAAATATCTTTGTGGTGTCTGATGCCTGTGGAACGCGCACGCTTGAGAATCATGTGCAGGCTGTACAACGGATGCGCGATTGGGGGGTGTCGATCGTGACCACAGAAATGGTGCTCTTTGAGGCCGTGCAACGTCCAGAACATCCAGAGTTTCGGGCCGTTCTTTCGTTGATTAAACAATGAATACACTGACTGCTCCGCGGGCGTCTGTATTCACGCCCATTCTGATTGCGGCGTCCTTGGTGTTACTGGTGAGCTTTGCCATCCGTGCGAGCTTTGGCGTATTTCAAATCCCGATTGCAAACGATCTTGGCTGGTTTCGGTCCGAATTTTCGCTCGCCATTGCGATTCAAAATCTTGCCTGGGGCATCGCCACGCCGTTTTTTGGTGCCTTAGCTGAGAAGATTGGTGATCGAGTGGCCATTGTGATCGGCGTGATCGTCTACGCCCTCGGTCTGGGTTTCAGCGCCATGGCAGAGTCTGCGTTGTCTCATCAACTGTTGGAAATCTTGGTGGGTGTTGGGATTGCTGGAACCGGTTTTGGCGTCATTTTGGGCGTTGTTGGCCGAGCTGCCAATGATGAGAACCGTTCGATGGCACTCGGGGTCACGACGGCGGCTGGAAGTGCAGGGCAAATCGTGGGGCCGCCTGCAACCCAGTATCTGTTAGAGATCATGACCTGGCAGGGTGTGTTTTGGGTCTATGCCGTCGTGATTCTTTTAGCGCTGTTCGCCTTGCCATTTTTCAATGTTGCCAAGCCCCAACCGAAGGCTTCTGTCGACGCATCCTTATCTCGAATTTTGTTATCGGCCAGCCGTGATCCGAGTTACATGTTGATCTTTATCGGATTTTTCAGTTGCGGCTTTCAATTAGCCTTCGTAACCGCACATTTTCCGGCGTTTGTGACCGAAGCCTGTGCATCCATCGATCCCAACGGCGTGTTGGCCAGCCTCGGTATAGATGACACTGCTGCACTCGGTGCTGTCGCCATTGCTGTGATTGGGGTCTTCAACATTTTCGGTACGGTCGCCGCCGGTATCCTTGGTGGCCGGTATCCAAAGAAATGGCTTTTAGCCGGTATTTATTTTGCCAGAACACTCCTGGCAGCTTGGTTCATTTTGGTTCCGATGACACCGACCACGGTGTTGATTTTTTCGGCCATTATGGGTTCGTTGTGGTTGGCTACTGTCCCTTTGACCTCGGGATTGGTCGCATACATCTATGGTATCCGGTACATGGGCACCCTCTATGGACTTGTGTTTTTATCACATCAAATTGGGTCCTTCGTTGGGGTCTGGCTTGGCGGTGATTTATACGACCGGTTCGGTGGGTATGATGTGGTCTGGTGGGTCGGTGTGGGTACGGGGTTACTGTCTGCGATTGTGCATCTGCCGGTCAAAGAAGTGCCGAAGAGCCAAGCAACTGTTGGCGCCGTGATCTAAGTCGAGCTTGCATTTGGATCATCATAAGTCCAGCGATAGTCAGGCGGCGTAGGTCCTTTATTACGACCACCTTGCATGGCTTGCTCGTATGCATGTGCGACGAGCCCAACGCTTCGAGACAGACAAAAAAGACCGCGCGCGAGTGTTGGATCAACCCCTAAGCTTCCGTAGATCGCTGCGGTGGCGCCATCAATATTCATTGCGATACCTTGCGTGCGTCCATGGCTCAATTCAGATTGTATGGTCTCAGCAATCAGTGCAAAGCGTCCGTCAATTTGGGCATCCTCTTCAGCAGTGGCACGCAATACTGCCATCAAGGGAGCAGCCCGCGGATCTGTTGGCTTATGGAATCGGTGACCAAAACCTGGAATGTGTACCCCTTGACGCTCTCGGTAGCTTGCCAGCGTCTCATCAACTGCACTCTGAAGGGGGACCCCTTGATCGAGGCTATCCCGAATCTCTAGATACAGTGACAGCGCTTGCTCTCCTGCGCCTCCGTGGATATCACCGAGAGTATTGACGCCGGATGCGAGTGCGCTATTGATCCCAATACCACAGGTTATCGCCATGCGCGCGACAGCAATGGATGGAGCCTGTGGGCCGTGATCAACAGCTGCGACCAACGCCGCATCTAAGAGTCTTTTCTGTGCTTGGGAGGGTAGGGATCCGGTCGTCATGAGCCAAATCATTTCTGTCATTGAGACCTGATCAATTAAATTCTCAATGGGATGACCGCGCAGTTTGATTTGGCCGGGTTGCATCTCAATGATGGCGGTTCGCCACCAGTCACTGACATCGCTCATCGAATCACCTCATCGGCTCGGAGCCTCTCAATCGTCTCCGCTGTAAAACCAAGTTCTAACATGATGGTTTCTGTAGACTGCCCCAATTGCTCGACCGCTTGGTCCGGGGTAAGTCGTTGATCATTGTATAAAAATCCGTTGGTTACAATTTCAATATTGTCACAAGGCGCATGTTGTGCCAGTTGATGTACAAATCGTCTTGATTGGATGTGCTCTGCTTGGAGCGCTTCCGCTACGGTCAGTACAGGTCCTGCGGGCACACCGGCAATGCGACAGACCTCAAGCCATTCAGTCGTGGGTCGCATTTTCAAAATTGCCTCGAGATCCGCTTTGAGTTCTTGCCGGTTACGCTTTCTCGTCTCGCGTGTGGCATATCTTGGATCATCTTGCAGTTGTGGCTGACCAAGCGCTTCGATCAGCGCAATCCATTGGCGATCTTGATTGGCGGCAATATTGATTAAGCCATCTTGTGTTTGGAACGCGCCTGACGGTGCTGAGGTCATATTCTCATTGCCAACTCGCTTCGGTTCTTGATCGTACATCAGGAAGTTTGAGGCCGCCCAGCCCATAGTGGTCAGTACACTCTCGAGCATTGAGACGTCTAGATACTGAGATTCTTTGCGATGGAGTGCGGCCGCGATGGCCATGGCAGCGGTCAAACCACCGATGGTGTCCGCAATCGGATAGCCTACGCGGTAGGGTGGGGTTTCAGCATCCCCCGTGATGTCCATCACTCCTGAAACGCCCTGTACGATCTGATCATACGCTGGAAGATCCCGCATGGGCCCTGATTGCCCAAATCCTGAAATTGCACAATAGATGATTGGGTCTTTCCATTTGCAACAATCGCCGTAGCCAAGGCCGAGTCGCTCCATGACGCCGGGCCTGAAGTTTTCGATAATCACATCTGATGTTTCGACGAGCTGTTTGAATATGTCTCGGCCGTCTTCGGTTTTTAGATTGATTGAGATCGAGCGTTTCCCTGCATTTTGGGCAAGGAACGAAATACCCATCCGTGCATCATTCCACGCTGGATTTGCACCCAATTGGCGTGCAAGGTCTCCATCGAGCGCTTCAACCTTGATGACTTCAGCACCGAGCAGTCCTAATTGAAATCCACAAAATGGACCAGATAGGACATTTGTAATGTCTAAAATACGGAAGCCGCTAAGCGGTTTTTGGTGGCTCATTGTGGTTTGACTGACTTGTTCGAAGCATCGGATAGATCAAGAGGCACAGTGCAAGGATCATGATGGTAAGTGTCATCGGGCGCTCCCACAAAAACTCGAGCCCGCCTGCTTTTCGCATCGCACGGCCTAAATTGTCCTCGAGCATCCCGCCCAGAATGAAGCCGATGATCAGAGGTGGCAGTGGGTATCCCCCGAATCTGAGTAACGTAGCTAAACATCCGAGTGCAACCATAATCAGAAGTTCTGTTGCATTATTTTGGCCAATGTAGGCGCCAATGAGTGAGAAAAACACGACGAATGGGATGAGGTAATAGCGCGGCACAGTCAGCAGCTTCGCAATGTACGGTATCAACGGCAGATTCAGGATCAACAACACAAAATTTCCGATATACATCGAGATGATCACCGCCCAAAATACCTCAGGCTGTTCCTCGATCATCCGAGGTCCGGGCGTGATACTCAGTGCAACCAATGCACCCAGCAAAATCGCCGTAGTACCGGAGCCCGGGATACCAAGGGTGAGCATGGGAACGAATGAACCTGTGCAGGCTGCATTATTGGCAGTCTCGGGGGCTGCTAGACCGCGGACTGACCCCTTGCCAAATTTTTCACGTTCGCCCGCCGGCGCAAGATTGCGTTCTACGCCATACCCGAGGAAGGATGCCATGGTTGCCCCGGCTCCTGGCAAGACGCCGATTAAGAACCCAAGGACGGACTGACGAGCGACAACAGGCGCGATTTCTTTGGCCTCAGATCCGCTAATTCTCAAATTTTCAATTTTGTTGTTGTTTTCCATTGCCTGACTACGTTTGCGATCCAGAACCAAGAAGATGGCTTCAGGGAGTGCGAAGAGTCCCATGACCAGCGTGACGAAGTAGATTCCACTTTGTAAATCCATGATTCCCATGGTGAACCGTGCAGC
The DNA here is from genome assembly GCA_913057215.1 of uncultured Gammaproteobacteria bacterium. Lineage (GTDB taxonomy): Bacteria > Pseudomonadota > Gammaproteobacteria > Pseudomonadales > Litorivicinaceae > HIMB30. The sequence continues at coordinate 46,156 of CAJXNQ010000003.1, read as the reverse complement.
ATTGTGCAGTGCCGATTCCCCAACCGTTGCCAGCATGACGCCAAAAATGGTCATCAACATGGCTTTGATGACCTTGCCCTTTCCAGCAAAGGCTGCAATTGCGGTAAGACCGAGCACCATGAGTGCGAAATATTCAGCAGACCAAAACAGTTTGGCCACCGAAGACAAGACAGGTGCGAAGATCATCAATAACAACGCACCAATGGTGCCGCCCACGAATGATGAAATCGCAGCGATCGTGAGTGCTTTACCAGCTTGACCAGCACGTGCCATTGGATAGCCATCAAATGAGGACGCGACAGTTCCGGCGACCCCAGGTGCGTTGATTAAAATCGAAGAGGTTGAGCCTCCAAAAATCGCACCGTAGTACACACCGGCTAATAAGATCAGCGCCGAGGCTGGATCACCGAGCTGGATGGCAACCGGAATCATGATGGCGATGATGGACATTGGCCCCAGACCAGGCAACATTCCAATGAAGGTGCCTAGAAAACATCCGATAAAAACCATCAATAAGTTGAATGGGCTGATGGCCGCACTTAACCCAGTCAACATTCCCTCAATCATAAAAGCTCCGCGAGGAATGCAGGGAGGGCGACCAAATAAATGCCAAGTAAGTTATCGACTAAGTACCAAATCAATCCACTGGCGATGAGCCCAATGGTGAATGAACGTCCGTGGCGTGTTTCGCCGAGGAGCCAGGCCGCAGCCACAATGAAGAGAGTGGTCGAGGCAATAAATCCAAGCGGACGTAACAACAGCGCATAGGCAACCATCATGGCAACCAGGATCAGTGCCTGACCCCATGCAAATCCGCGGTAGCCTTCAGCGTCTTTAGAGAGATCGTCCATCTTTGGGAGCAATATGATCAGACTGGAAAATAAAACGCCCAGTCCCGCAAGGCCGATCGGTAATGTGTTTGGCTTAAAAGGCATCCGCGCCTCAAAGGGGAGGAGCGGATGCGTCCAAGCGAGATACCCGTATCCAATCGAGAAGGCAAGGAGCGCGAGTGCAATGTATCGATCAATACGGGCCATGGATTACAGGAATCCGAGTTCTTTCATCAACCCGCCAATTTCTGCTTCTTGCTTTTCGAGGAATTGCACGAAGTCACTACCGGGATTATAGATGTTGACCCATTTATTCCGGGCACGGACCTCTTCCCATTCGGGCGTGTTGTACATATCGCCGAGAACTTTCACGTATTGATCACGCTGGGCGTCCGAAATACCTGGAGCTGCGAAAAATCCACGCCAGTTCACGAATTCTGCATCGTAGCCTTCACTCTTAAGCGAAGGGATTCCATCGATCACATCTGGTGCTGTGGTAACCAGGATTCGGACTTCGCCTTGCTCAGCTAAGCCAACCGCCTCTGAGAGACCTGTTGAGAGTGCATCTGCTTCACCCGAGAGTAGTGATGCCATGGCTTCTCCACCGGCATCAAAGGGCAAGTACTTAACCGCAAGTGGATCAGCACCTGCCGACTTCATAGCCAGTGCAGCTACTAAATGATCCATTCCACCGGCTACCGAGCCACCCGCAATTGCGAGTTCGTTTGGGTCATTCTCGAAGATTTCCACTAGGTCAGAAAACGAGTTGATGTCACTGTCGGCTTTGACAACAAGGGCAGCATAATCCCCAATTGTTCCAGCAATCGGAGTGAGATCGCGGAAACTTTGTGGAAACACTTTGGTCAGTGAACGAATCACGATTGGTGTCGAATTCACCATTAAGGTGCCCTGATTGGACTCCGCATTTTCAATCAGATATCCGATGGCCTTTCCACCGCCACCACCTGACATGTTTTCGTAAGATGCATTCCCGATCAGCCCAGAGCGGGTGAGTACTTCACCTGTTCCGCGCGCCGTTCCATCCCAGCCGCCACCGGCGCCACCAGGAACTAAGAAATGGATGCTATCGAGTTGTTGGTGTCCGCCGGCGTGAGTCATTGGACTCATGGCAGCGAGACTGGCAAGACCGGCAACAGCGGCCGCCTTAAAAAAAGACAGTTTCATTCTGACTCTCCTGTTATGGTTTTTATATAGGCAACACAGTGCCTGGATGCAATGAGATCACAATAAGCTGACAACAACCTGACATGCGTATTTTATTGGTCGAAGACACAGAAGATTTGGCAGGCGCTCTGCAAAAGCATTTGAGGACTACTGGGCATACAGTGGATTGGGCTCAGACTTTGCGCGCTGCACGTCAGTTTTGGGTTGTCGAGCAGGCTGCCTATGATGTGGTTGTGCTCGACATCGAATTACCAGATGGATCAGGCCTAACCCTGTTGCACCAGATTCGTCAATCTGAGCGAAGTGTGGGAGTGTTAATGCTCACCGCGCGAGCTGATATTGAGGATAAGGTTCAGGTGCTTGACTCCGGTGCAGATGATTACCTCACCAAACCCTGTGCGCTCGAGGAGCTCGATGCTCGTATTCGATCCGTAGCGCGCCGGCACTTAACGCGCCCGCAAAATGTGCGATTGGTTGGTCGACTGGCCTATGATCCGACCAATCGCACGGTATGGGCTGATGAACATCAGGTACAGTTGCGAACACAAGAACTGAAACTATTTGAAGCGCTGATTGAGTCCAGTGGCTGGACCGCGTCGAAAGAACAACTTCAGAGCCATCTCTACGGACTGGATCAAGAGGGTTCAAATAATGCAGTCGAAGTGCATGTGAGTCGACTGCGGCCCAAGTTGAAGCGCTATGGATTGGCGATCCAGACATTGCGTGGCTTAGGGTATCGATTGATTGAGACTGATGATGCAGAGTGATTGGAGTATTCGCGGCCGCTTGTTTGGGCTTTGGCTATTGATGCTCTTGTTGGTTTCGGTTGCCGTATATCTAACTACAAGCGCCGTTGTTGAGCGCTCGTTGCAAACAGGTCAAGACAGGAACTTAAAGCCGGTTGCGCTCATCATTTTGGACAGCGTTGTGAACTCGGATCAAGGGATTGATTTTGACCTGCCATATCAGGCATTCGAAGTCTTGGCTTACTCGGCTCCAGAGCGAATCTTTTATCGAGTAACCCTTGGCGAACGCAATTTGGCGGGCTATGACGATGTCCCGGCGGATCTTCAGGGGTCTGAACCCATCGTCTTTCAGACTCACAGTTACCGAGGCGAGAGCACACGATTCGTGACAGCCCGCAAGCGGGTCTTTTCAGATTCAGATCTTGAAGTCACGGTCACGGTTGGGCAAACACGGGCCAGTTATTTGACTCAAGCGCAACAGATTGCCAATTGGATCGCATTGGCTGTTCTGATCGCCTTTGCCTGTCTTGCAGTCTGGGCTGAGGCCAGTTTACGGCATGCCCTCAAGCCAGTTGTCGGTATTGCAGCAGATCTTGAAGTCCGGAAGGCGGATGATTTCAGTCCCATTCAAGCGCGCGTCCCGATGGAGATTTCAAGACTTGTCGAGACATTGAACCGAGTTTTTGATCAGCATCGTGGCTTGCTGGCCGAAAACCGTGCTTTTATCGCCGAGGCAACACATCAAATTAAAACGCCGATCGCGGCAATTATGACGCGTTCTGAGTTATTGGAACGTGAGCTTCCGGAGACGCATCGTGCTGAGGCGCATGATCTGACGGTGCGTGCGCGGTACGCAAGTAAGCTTGTGACTCAACTCTTGTTGCGCGCGAGTTTAACGTATCGAGAGTTGGTGGGCGCCAAGGAGTGGATTGATCTGATGGCGCTTTTACAGGGTATCGTCCGAGCCATGGACCCGACTGCTGAAGCCAAGGAAGTGGCGATTCATCTGCATGCGAGCGAATCGGTGCCCTCACTGTATGCAGATCGTGTTGCGATTCGCGAGGCAGTGATCTGTCTGCTCGATAACGCGATTCGGCACACTCCGGCCTTGACCGATGTGGATGTTGAAGTGTCGATAGTGTCTGGCAAAATTTGCATCGCAATTCTCGATCGAGGTCCGGGATTCCCCTCAGACGACTTGGATGCTGTCAAGTTGGCTTCTGAGGACGGTCATGTGGGACTTGGTCTTGAGATCGTCAATCGTGTGGCTCGTTCGCATAATGGTGAGCTTACAATCTCAGATCGACCAGATGGGGGAGCCAAGTGCGTTATCTCACTGCCTGTTTCCTAATGTTTACCGCCACTCTGGCGCACGGACTGACACCTGAAGGGAACTTTGTTGTGGGGCAAGGGAATCAACAGGTGACAGTCCTTGGCACGGGAGATTTTGCGCGCATTCAGCCTGTGTTAGCGGGATTTGTACAAAACGGCTCTGATCGTTCAGTCCGCTATATTCAGGCATCAAGTCGTGAGATTGATCAAGCAGTACGTGCGGGATTGTCCGAAGAGATTGATTTGGTGATGTCGTCTGCTGTTGATCTCCAAGTGCGGTTGATTAATGACGGCTTTGGGCAATCTCTGTCGGACGAATTGACGAGCTCGACGAACTGGCGGGGTGAGCTGGTTCAATGGGCACTCGAACCCATTGTGACGCTCGTCAACAGGCGCTTGATTGGCGAGGACGTGGATCAACTGAGATCACGTGCTGCGCTGATTCAATGGCTGAAACATCAAAACAAAGCGCTGACGGCCACACTGTATGATCCAAGGGAATCAGGCGTCGGATACTTACTGAGCCAGCAAGATTTATTACAAGATACGCAGTTCTGGGATTTGATTGATCAGTTGGGGCGGCATCAATTACGCCCAAACTGTTGTTCAGGTGAGATGATTGATCAAGTGGTGTCTGGCGAGTCAGCCCTGGCCTATAACGTCATCGAATCGTATGTGACGCCCCTGCTCGAAGTAGCTCCTGATGTGCAAATATTGAGGTTCAACGATTATCAGTTGGCGATCCCAAGAACCGGTTTTATTCCTCGTGGAGCCGATGATCGGGATCTTGCTTTAGAACTACTCAGTTATGTTGTGAGTGATGAGGGCCAGAGTCGACTGTCACCGACGGTGCGTTTAGCCGTTTTGAATCGCTCAAATGCCGGTGGGCCCATGAAGCCAATTCGCTTAAGTCCAGCTTTAATTGTACATCTTGATCCCGTTGCTCGAGATGCGTTTTTCAAAGTCTGGGATCAACGGAGTCAACGCACTCGATGAGTATGTGGAGTCTTCTGAATTGGTTTGCTGAACGCCCACTTTGGCTGCTGGTGGCGTGTTGGATTGAAGGCTTTGTGGTCGGCGGGCTGCTCGTGTGGTGGTGGCTGTCATAATGCCGTTGATGTCTCCGTCGCTTTGGATTTCCAAGATGCTGACCGCGCATGCTCCGCATCACGGTCGAGCCATCGATATCGCCTGTGGATCCGGTCGACACACCCAGTTGCTCAGAGCACACGGATTATCGGTACTTGCAGTTGATCACAACCCAGAGCGAGAGACGCTCGCTGACTGGGAGGGCGTGCAATTTCAGTGTCTGGACCTTGAAGGACCTGTCTGGCCTCTGACAGACGTGTATGCCGACGTCGTCGTGGTGTCGAATTATCTCTATCGACCGCGATTGGCAGAGATCTTCGCGCTGTTGGAGCCTGGCGGCATCTTGATTTATGAAACCTTTGGTGTTGGCAATGAAGCGTACGGGCGACCGGCGCGCGCTGAGTTTCTGTTGGCAGACGGAGAGCTTGCCGAGCGTGCCCCTCGCGACTGCATGCTGCTTGAGTCATCTTTTGGGTTGGTTGAAACACCCAAGCCCGCGATACGAGCGCGGGCTTGTTTTCAGCGTCAGATGCCTGACTGATCAAACAACCTTACAAGCGGTCTCAAAGGCCAGGCGGTCTGCGCGGGGATACAGTGCATCTGGGTCACCCTCGCCGAGTAATACCACCCAACCAAAACGCCAGCTTGGCACGTCAAAGAACGCTTGCTCGATGGGTTCTGCATCAAATCCAGCCATCGGTCCGCAATCCAGTCCGTGCGCACGCGCTGCGATCAAGAAAAATCCTGCCTGAATATTGGCGCTTGTGATCGCCATCTTCTCGATCCGGTCTTCTGGCCATTGTGCTTGGGAAGGTGGTTGACTTAAGTGCGGTGCCAGTTCCGCGAAATGATCATAAAAGCGCATGTCATAGGCCAAAATCGCAGCCGCAGGCGCGGTTTCTACTTTTTCTTTGTTGTAGCCATGCGCTGATGCAGCAAGCGTACTCAATCCGCCTTTTGAGGTGACAAAAACGATCCGTAACGGGCAACAGTTATTCGCGGTCGGTGCCATTTTGGTGAGTTCATAGACTGATTGAAGGGTGTCCAGTGACACCGGTGTGTCTTTAAACTTCTTGTGTGATCGGGCATCTAAGAAAAGTTGGCTGTCGGTCAATTGCATGAAATCGCGCTCCTTGAATGGTCGGTGTGATTGAGATGGGGTCTTAAGACAGGTTTTTCAGGGGCTGGCTTTTCAAGCCAAGAAGTCGCATGCTTTTTGTTTGCGCGAGGTGTATGTGTCGAAGTTACAACGTTTCACAGTGCGGATACTGCATGGTTTTATTGTCGCCTCGATGTGGCTGGCCGGACTCTATCTGCTTCTGATGGTGGTGGTTTTGCTATGGTGAACCGAGTAGACGAGCAGGCAGGCAACTCGGAGATGCCGCAGGCTGAGCCGGCGATTCGGACCATCGCGATGCCGGCCGACACCAATCCCGCCGGGGACATTTTTGGCGGTTGGTTGATGGCACAAATGGACTTGGCGGCCGGGAATACAGCCGCTCGGGTTGCGCGGGGGCGCAGTGCCACCATCGCCGTGGATGGTATTCAGTTTTTAAAACCGGTGTATGTGGGTGATGAAGTCACGCTGTTTGCAGAACTTCAGTCGGTGGGTCGGACGTCCATGACCATCGAAGTGCAGGCATGGCGTCGTCCACGAGACGGGGATACCTGTGAAAAAGTCACAGAGGCCATGTTTACCTTTGTTGCTTTGGATGAGACCGGCCGGCCGCGACCCATTCCGCAGATTGATTAAGACTGAGCGCTCAAAACCTGTGGTTTGGCGCTCGGCTGCTCCGATTCTGATTTGTAATCCAACAATCGATCGGTCAGTCCGGCGGCCAACCACATAAACAGCAAGGCCACCCAGGCGGTCAGTGCCAAGACTGCCCCTCCTGTCACACCGGCGCCAACGGCACACCCGCCTGCCAACATGCCGCCAAAGCCCATCAAGGTGGCACCAATGAGATAGCGTGACAATCCGGTGGATTCCGTAAATCCTTGGATTTTAAATTCACCGGTTGCACTGGCAGCTAGGAAGCTTCCGGCAAAGACACCAACAACGATCCCAACATCGAATGACAGCGGGAGCGTGGGTACATTGATCAGCCCCATCAAGGTATCTGCCGAAGGTCCTGTGAAACTGACACTTTTCACGGCAACCACATCAAATGACCAGCTGGCGTGCCACGCCGTCAGTGCCCACCCGAGTGCCACGGAGGCACCGACCATCACGGCGCCAAACTGATGCCAAGCGACTGCGCGATGTTTCCGAGCGAGCCAGACGGCAGCCGCAAATAACAAGATGCCAAAGACTATTGCGCCAAATTCCGGAAAGTAGCGTCCTAAGTTGCGTTGACTGGCATCAATAAGCCACCAACTCGACAGCTCATTTCGGGCCGGTGACAGACCGCCGCGGAGCGCGGCTTGTGAGACGAGAGTAACAACCAAGCCTGCCACCAATGCGCGGAGGTTGCCGGTGGCGGATAATACCAACAGCCGACTCGCACAGCCGCGGGCAAGGATCATGCCGATGCCAAACAAGGAACCACCGAGGATAGCTCCCGACAACGACCCCGTGGTGACCAACTGTCGGACGCTGGTTGTTTCAAGCCATCCGTCACGCATCAGCAGTTGGGTCAGAATCAGTGCTGTGGAGAAGGTAAAGAGCCAGATCGAGAACTTGGCAGCCGGCTTGGAGCGCCAAAACTCAATGCAGGCCGCGCGCAAACAAAAACGACTTTGTTGTGCAAAGACGCCGAACATCAATCCAGCGATCAAACCGAGCAGGGCGGCAACTTCACCAGTGGAAAATTGTTCAAAAAATGCAATCATTGCGAGGTCTCAATCATCCTGAGCTCTCAGTGTGCGAGGTTTTCAAAACCCGTGCTATGCAACTTCGGGATGACTTGATGCGGATCAAGCGGCTCAGGGCTTTGGGGCGCTTTTGGCGATGAACGAGGACGATGTGATGGATGCATGGGACGTACGCACCCTCTTTGTAGTGGTCGGTTTGGTGATTGGGTTGTTATACGGGCTCGTCGCACAAGCGACACGCTTCTGTGTTCGACGTGGTGTAACCGATCTTGCCGAGGGGCGCGGTGGTGAGACGCTGACCGGTTGGTTGGGTGCACTTTTGATTGCCATTCCGATGACGCAATGGATGATGCTTGATGGTCATTTGAGTCAAGAGGGGATGGTGTATTTCCCAGCAAGCTTATCGCTTGTGACGACGCTCATCGGTGCTGTTCTGTTTGGCATCGGCATGATCCTGACCCGAGGTTGTCCTGCACGACTCTTGGTCTTGGCAGGCAGTGGCAATCTGAGAGCCTGGTTTGGTTTGCTGGTCATCGGTGTGACTGCATACGCCACCTTTCGTGGCTTATTTGCGCAAACACGTGTTGACTTGCAAGCGATGGGTGCAGTGTCGCTGCCGCAAACGTCAGTGTTTATGTGGGTTGAGGATGCAACTGTCCCTTTGTTAATCGTCGCCACCGTGATTCTTGGATTTTTCGCGCTCCGCCATGGTCTCAATCGGAGTCTGATCGGTGGTTTGGCGGTGGGTGTGCTGGTTGCAGGCGCCTGGTCGACAACATCGGTCATTGGTGCCGATGATTTTGATCCGATGCCCGCGATGTCGCTCAGCTTTGTCGCGCCCATTGGTGAGGCGATGACCTACATGCAGCTCGCTTCCGGGCTCGAGCCTTCATTCAATGTGACCTTGGTGTTGGGGGTCCTGGTGGGTTCTGCACTGATGGCGATTGTCCGGGGCGAGTGGGCGCTTCAAACCTTTGAGAGTGCAGCCGACCACGCACGGTATTTTTTGGGAGCCGCGCTCATGGGCATCGGCGGAATTTTGGCCTTAGGATGCAACACCGGCCAAGCCATCACTGGACTGTCTACAGGGAGTCTGTGGTCGGTGATTGTATCTGCCGTGATTTTGGTGACCGGGTTTTGGGCGCATCGTTTGATTGTCATGCGGGGAGCGTCTTGATGCGTTGGCTGATGACAGTGCTGTGTCTGCTGTCAGCCAGTGCCTTTGGCTACAGTGCCAGTGAGCGCATCCGTCATATGGAAGAGGCCTTTCGGGTGGTCCTGCCCCACACGGTCCGCGTGAACCAGAAGCCGGTTGTGTCTGAGGCGTTCCGAGCAACTTTTCAGACGCGGCGTGATTTACAACCGGCTCAGTTGATCGATTATTTGACCCAACACCCGGATGAACTCGTCGCGGTTCGGAATTATTTGCAGCAGCTGATTGATGCAGGTTGGATGCAGTCTGAGACGGCCGTGCAGATTTTAGATCAGGCCACGCACGAAATCGGTATGCCCATTCCGTCGTCCTGAAGTTTTGTGATCTACAGTCGATTACAACCCCATGCGATGGTGTCTTTGTATTCTGGTTCTATGGTGGCTGCCTGAGGCTCATGCAGGCTGTCGAAGCTATCATTATGACCACGACAACAACCCCTACACACCGGTCCGGATTCGGGTCGCCTGTGATCTTGATTACGAAATTCGAACCATTCCCCAATATCGAACCGGTCGGATTCCAGCGATCGAGCCGCGATCAATCGCTCGTAATCCGCGACATGTTCCGTTGCCGCCTGCACCGCCGAAATGTGTGATCCCCAATGTGTATCAGCTCACTCGATATCAAACCCAAGCGCGTTGTTTGACTGACTAGGTTTTCCACGCGTGCTCAGCTACAGTCACCCTTGAGGTGATTTGTGCTGACATTAACTGAAACAACTGCATTGAAAGACAAGCAACGGGCGCTGCGAGATGCGTTTCCAGACAGTCTCGGCCTTCGCGTGCACCGTGCGATCAGCTGGCTGACGCGAGCTGCTCAAGAGCAAGAGGATCCAGATGCGGCCTTCGTATTTTTGTGGATCGCCTTCAACTCAGCCTATTCTCAAGACATCGGGATCGCTTATCACGTGTCTGAAAAAGGCCGGTTTAAAAGTTTTCTGTCGACCCTCTTGGCATTTGATACTGAAGATCGGATTTATGAGGTCGTCTGGACGCGCTTTCCGCATGAGATTCGATTGGTACTGGAAAACCAGTATGTGTTTGGTCCTTTTTGGAATCATCTCAACGGCGTCGATGGACATGAAGATTGGCAAGAGCGCTTGGATGCATCGGTGAGAAAAGCCAAGATTGCGCTGTCTGAAAAGGATACAGAACGGGTCCTCAATGAATTATTTGATCGACTGTATGTCCTGCGTAATCAGATGATCCACGGTGGTGCCACCTGGAATGGAGCCATTAACCGGGCTCAGGTCGGTGATGGCTCTGCAATTCTCGGCTCACTGTTACCAATTTTTGTCGATCTGATGATGGATCACCCCGAGCATCCCTGGAAAGAGGCCATCTATCCGGTGATCACTCCTTAAAGCAGCTGTCTGGCGAGTCCTGTGAGACTCACGACCACCAAGGCCACACCGAGCACTCTAAAAAACGTCGGCGTTTCTTGGCGGACCAGATAATCATGCGTGCGCTGACCCAGGATGTGTCCAATATAAGCACAGGGCAACAGCCACAGGTGATGGATCAACTGCAAATCAATCCCGGCAATCACAAATGAGATCAGTTTGATCACGGTGAGGATCCACCACAACACGAACAGGGTATTGCGGAGCTCGTGTTTGGCCACCTTGGAGGCCACCACGGGCACAATCAGCGGCGCGCCTGTCAGTGACGTCCCGGAAATGTAAGCGCCGACGCCTAGAAACCCATATTCCTGCCAGCGACTGTTGATGGCAATTGGGCGGTTGATGATATAGCCGATGGCATAGGCGAGCACGATGATGAAAATGAGACTGCTCATGATGACCGCAGGCAACGTCAAGAGCCCGATGACGCCGGCGATTTTCGGCACAATCATAATGCTGAGAATGCGCTTTAAGTAGGGCCAGTTAATACTCGGTGGTTGATCGGGCGCCTGACCTTGGGTGCTTTGCCACATGATGAGGCTTGAGAACAGCACCAGTTGGACGGCAATGATGGGCAGAAATACGACGGGATCGTTCACAACCAGCAGTAAAAATGGCAGGGCAAGGACGGCGCCCCCAAAACCAAGCCCACTCCTGACAAACCCACTCCACACAAATATCAGTGCAATGGCCGCGTACTCGTACCAGAGGAGTTGCTCCATGGATTACTTTTGAGTCAGGACGTACCGCAGGAGCTCTGCCACCTGATCGGTGGTTCGGCACCAGGCCAAGGCGGCCTGATCGACTTCTTTCAATGGATGCACAAGATCTTCGGCATGCAAGGTGATGAAGGGAATCGATTTGGCGGCGCAGTAGCCTGCATCAAAGGCAGCATTCCACTGTTTGTATTTGTCACCAAAGCGGACCACCACCAAATCTGCGTGGTCGATATCATGCCGTGTGCGGATTGCATTAACGCCGCTCGATTGCTGGTCTCGCCAAAACCCCGGCTCAACCGGCCCTAAGAAGTCACCGGCTGCATCGGATGCGGGGTGATCCGTCACCGGTGCCGTGAAGGCGACATCCAAATCTGATGTGGCGTTTATAAGGGCATCGCGCCAGTCGGTGTGGATTTCGCCTGATAGATACACCTGATACGTCATTGTTTATTCCTATTCCTTTTTACAGGCCAGTGATGCAGGCCCAGAAGCCCCATTTCGCATATTTTTCGAGTATTGATATGGATTGCCACGCGCATCTGTCCCGCTCATACATTCCCATTGATCAATCTTAATGATCGCTCCACCGGCATCCTTGGTCTCTTTCGGTGGCGGCGCATGCGAAGTGTTGGAATCAATGATGCCGTAAATCAAAAGACCAGCGCTGAAAATCACAACGCTGAAAATACTACCCATGATCCACTTAAATTCCGATCCCATGCGTTCTCCAATTATGTCAGTAGACCCAAGATGTATCGGACGTTCTTGGATCTTCATCAGTGCATTGTAACCCGTTCCTGTGACTTGGGTTCGTTGTTGTTGCCCCAACCCTTTAGTCAAGTGGTGAGGATGAATGGCATGATTTTCAAAGCGTGTTTACTGGCTGTCCTGATTGGTTCGACCAGTCAGGTGTCGAACGCCCAAGAGATAGTCGCAATCGGTGAGTTTGAAATCGATCGCACCGAAGTGTCGATTGCTGAGTTTGCCGAGTTTGCAGATGAGACCGGCTTTGTCAGCCAAGCAGAGCGTGCCGGCGGCGGGGAAGTGTATGCGTTGGGCTGGCAACAACAAGCGGGTTGGACGTGGAAGACGCCATTTGGACAGACTCCGGATCCAAATGAGCCGGCGGTGCATTTGACCTTTGATGAGGCGCAGGCGTTTTGTCAGTGGCGTGGCGCACGGTTACCCACTGATTCCGAATGGATGGAGGCGGCCTATACTGAGCGTCGGCTGAACCCGCCCGCCGGCTTTGCCACCGATGTCACCTATCCCTATCCGACAGGCGATTCGCCGCGCGGCGCCAATTGTCTCAGTGATTGTGGGCGTGTTCCGAGTCGGATCGATTATTCAGACCAGCTGATGCGGGGCATTGGGCCTGCACCTGTTGGCACCACGCGTCAAGGGGTCAATGGACTTTATGACATGGGTGCCAATGTGTGGGAGTGGGTGGACAGTGGATCGGAGCGCGAAAAAGTGACACGGGGTGGCAGTTGGTGGTACGGCGCGCGGCGCATGCACCGGGATGATCGTGCCACGAAGCCCCGTGATACAGCCGTGGTCTATATCGGATTTCGGTGTGCACGCGATCGTTAAAGGGCGACGGCAGTGTCTTGTTTGACACATTTCATGGCGACGTCTGTGCGAATGGCGGCGACGTGTGGAATGCGACTCAATTCATGGGTCAAAAACCACTCAAGCTCTTCAGTGTTTTTGACAAGAAGCCTGAGACTGTAATCATATTCACCGGTCATGCGGAAACAGTCCTGTACTTTGGGATTCATTTTCACAGCACCCTCGACATAGGCCAGTGTGTCGCGAATTTGGTTGTCGAGTTTTAGATACACAAAGACATGCAGATTAAAACCGAGTGCGCTGGCATTCACCTTCGCCTGAATGTGCCGAATGAGCCCTTTGGATTTTAAGTTTTTAACGCGGCTGTGACAGGCTGATGCCGACAGCTCAACGGCTTGAGCCAATGCTTGATTACTCAAATCTGCATTTGATTGGAGGACTTTGAGGATTTTGATATCTGTGTCGTCAATGCTCATTTGACGAAGAATACACGGATTTCGAATTGAATACAGAATATTATTCGAAATTTATTAATCAATGTGAAATTAATTAAAAGATCGATATGAGTCAAATCCCACCCAATCCCGGTCGATGCGAGCTCTGTTATCGACAGACCAAGCTGACACAGCATCATTTGATTCCCAAACGATTGCATCGGAATCAACGGATCATTGCACGCTATGGACGGACCACCTTACGCACGCGAATTGCCTGGTTGTGCTTGGCCTGTCATAAGCATGTACATCGGTGTTTGAGTGAACGTGAATTGGGTGTGGACTATGCGACGGTTGACTTATTAAGGGCACACCCTGACATTCAATCATTCGCACAGTGGCTGCAACGAAAGCCCGATGATTTTAAACCACGCTTATCACGACGGAAGAAAACGCCATGACTGCCACTGCCGATGAATACATCGCCACGCGATCCGATGTGCGCGATTATCTTGAACGCGCCTTGGCCGATCAGACAACCAGTGAGGCCTCTGAGGCGTTGTTGTATGACCGTGTAAAGTCGAAGCTTGAATCAAGCGGTGCCGTCTTGGTTGCACACTATTACGTTGATCCGTTGTTACAACAATTGGCGGAAGAAACCGGTGGAGTGGTTGCCGATTCCTTGGAGATGGCGCGCTTTGGTGCGCGGACTGAGGCGAAGCGATTGATCGTTGCTGGTGTGAGCTTTATGGGTGAAACCGCGAAGATCTTAAGCCCCGAGAAGCAGGTGTATATGCCGACACTCGATGCCACCTGCAGTTTGGATCTGGGGTGCCCGGACACCGCATTTTCAGACTTTTGCGATGCGCATCCCGACCATACCGTGGTCGTCTATGCAAACACCTCGGCGGCTGTTAAAGCTCGTGCGGATTGGGTGGTGACCTCATCGATCGCGGTTGACGTGGTGGATCAGCTGGATCGCGAGGGTGCGCGAATTTTGTGGGCGCCCGATAAATACTTGGGGCGATATGTGCAGCAACAAACAGGGGCTGACATGGTGCTCTGGGATGCGGCCTGTGTGGTGCATGAAGAGTTTCGGATGCATGATCTTCAAGCCCTGCAAGCGCAGTACCCCGAGGCCGGGCTTTTGGTGCATCCAGAATCGCCCGCAGAAATGATTGAGTGCGCTGATGCGGTTGGTTCCACCTCACAGTTAATTGAGGCGGCCGTCTCGCTGCCACATCCGGCGTTTATTGTGGCAACTGATAAGGGCATTTTTTACAAGATGCAGCAACGCGTGCCTGAAAAGCAATTGATCGAGGCTCCGACACGCGGGGCGGGCGGCAGCTGCCAGTCGTGTGCGCACTGTCCTTGGATGGCCATGAACCGATTGAGTCGGCTCGATCAGTTGTTAACAGATTGGGATGCGCGCTGCGAAGTGCGTGTCGACCCGGCCTTGGCTGACAAGGCCCTGATCCCACTCAATCGGATGCTTGAATTCAATCGCGCTCGAGTGCGCTGAGCGTTTCTTCGAGTCGCTCGAGTGGTCGAGCATCGAGCGCGTCTGGCCATTGATCCCGAGCGCGCGTGAGTTGTGTGCGCGATGCTTCGAGTTTTCCATGCATGAGCGCATCCCAGGCACGGGCTTCAAACAAGAAATGTTGCTGACGGGTGGCCTCTGCAAAGCGTGAGAGGGCACGCCAAAGCTCGAGGCGTTCGGGTCGCTCCACGGTCTGCTCGCGAAACGCCCGTGGGAGATCTGTGGCGCCCTCGGCCAACGCCAAGTCAAGCCGGGCCACGGTGGGCGTGACCCATGACGGGAACAAGACCTCCATGGTTTCGATGGCATCGCGCGCGGTATCAAATTGAGCAGCCTTGATAGCAAAGGCGATGGTGAGATCCAAGCCGGTCAGTGTGTTTCGAACAGACGCCGGTTGGTTCTGCCATCCCTCCCATGCGTCTTGGTACTCGGCACTCCGATACGCCTGCATCACACGATGGATGGATTCACAATCAAAGCTGGCCGCATGGGCAAAGCTCAAATCGAGCCCTTCAACCTGCACACACCGAAACAGTGCAAAATCTTGGTTGTTCAACACAGGCGGCCGTGGCGTATCCAAAGGCATTTGATCCAGACGTGATTCAAGATCTGATTGGCGCTCAATACCCAACGGGTGGGTGCTTAAAAACGCAAGTTCGCGCGTCATCCGTGATTGCTTATCGGCCAATACCTGAAGTACGGACGCCATGGCATTTGGATCGTAGCCTGCAGCATCGAGCGCGGCCACACCAATGCGATCGGCTTCACGTTCATAGTCGCGTGAGTAGGATAAGGCTTGGCTGACATTTGCGGCTTGCCCGCCCATGATCAATGACTGTGCCGCTTGCCCCTGACGTGTCGCGATGGCCGCTACGACACCGGCGAGGGTCGCGAGCGTGCCTGGGCTGACACGCTCTGAATTTTTGAGACCTCGGTAGTGATGCCGTTGTGACAAATGGGCAAGCTCATGCGCGAGAACCGCCATGACTTCAGATTCTTGGGTTAAATCGAGATATATCCCGCGATTGACACCAATGATGCCGCCGGGCGCGGCAAAAGCATTGAAGATCGGCGCATTTAAACACAACCCAGTCAAGGGCATGGTGCCGAGGGTGTAATGATTCTTCAGTCGTGTGAGCCAGGTCTCAAGTACGTCGACGCAGAATGGATCGATTCGCTCACCCAGTGCGCCTCGCGTATTACGCAGCCATGCCTGACCAAAGGCCACCTCGCCATCGCGCGTGGCCAACTGTTCAGCCGTGATCGCAAGCGCAGGGACTGCGAATCCGCTTAAAAAAACCAGCAGAGCACTGAGTAGGCGTCGCATGCGTCTCCTTGAATTCGTATACTGTTGGCAGTGTAACAGGAAGCCGTATGCAGACATTGGATTGCACCGATCTGAAATGCCCCTTGCCACTTTTAAAACTCAAAGTGGCCTTGGCTGAATTAGACGCCGGTCAGGTCATCGAGCTCACAACAACCGACGCGGTCTCCTGTCGAGACATTCCTGCGTTTTGTGCGCGAGCGGGGCACCAGTTGCTGCTGCAAGACGGCGCGGATCCCTTTCGCTTTCAGATTCAAAAGGCGGGTTAAGTCCGAGATTTCAGGCTTTCGAGAACGGTCTCAGCATGCTCAGGGACTTTCACTTTTCGCCACGCTTCAACCACAACGCCGTTCGGGTCGATCAAAAAAGTGGAACGCTCAACGCCACGCACTTGTTTGCCGTACATGTTTTTGAGCTTCATCACGTCAAAGAGCGTACACAAGGTCTCGTCCGGATCTGAAATCAGCTCAAAGGGCATCTCATATTTTGTTTTGAAGTTATCGTGGCTCTTCAATGAATCCCGTGAGACACCAAAGATCTGACAGTTCAAGGCCTGGAATTCGGAATGCAGGCGGGTGAAGTCTTGAGACTCTGTGGTGCAGCCGGGTGTGCTGTCTTTGGGGTAGAAATACAACACGGTGTATTGCCCGGTGAGATCAGCCTGTGTGATCTGATGTCCGCCGGTGGCTTGCAATTCAAAGGCAGGAACGGTGCTTCCAATGTCGATGCTCATCGTATTCTCCTTGTGGTCCATCCTCTGAGTGCGGATTTTTTTCTCTTTTCCAACCTTGCCGATAGATTCAGTCGGTCGGTACTATGGCAGGCTGACATACACAGGTAGGTTCCCAAACATGATCCAAGGCAGCATTGTTGCGCTCGTGACTCCATTTCTAGAATCCGGCGACGTGGATTTTGATGCCTTACAACGGTTGGTTGATTTTCATGTCGATGCCGGTACACACGGCATTGTTTCGGTGGGTACCACCGGTGAGTCGGCAACCTTGTCGCATGATGAGGATGCACAGGTGATTGCGGCCACTGTCGAGTATGCCGCAGGCCGTATTCCGGTGATTGCAGGAGCGGGCTCCAACGCCACAGCCGAGGCCTGTCAGCTGACAGAGGCTGCCACCCGCGCCGGTGCAGATGCCATCCTGTCTGTGGCTCCCTATTACAATAAGCCGCCACAACGTGGCCTGATTGCGCACTTCAAGGCCGTGGCGGCCGCCACCGATCTGCCGGTTATTCTCTATAACGTACCCGGTCGAACCGTGACTGATATCGCCGATGAAACCACCTTGGAGTTGGCGGAGACCGCAAATATTGTCGGCATTAAAGATGCAACCGGGGATCTGAAGCGCGCGCAGTTTTTACTGGCCAACAGACCCGATGGTTTTCGGGTGTACTCGGGGGATGACCCCACGGCCATGGAGCTGTGTCTACTCGGCGGCGACGGCGATATTTCAGTGACCGCCAACGTGGCGCCGCGATTGATGTCGCAGATGATTGAGGCTGCGATCGCGGGCGATCGCGCCGGTGCTCAGGCACTGAATCAACAGCTTCTTGGTCTGCACGCAGCACTCTTTGCCGAACCCAATCCGATTCCCTCAAAATGGGCGCTGGCTCAGATGGGTTTGATGCGTCCGGACTGTCGACTTCCGCTGGTCGATCTCACCGAGAGCGGCATGGCACAGGTTCGAGATGCTTGTCTGCAAGCTGGGATTGCCCTATGAAGCAGATCATCGTGTGCATCGGATTATTGGCGCTGGTCGGTTGCAGCAGCTCAGAGCAGGCGGCCATTCGGGACCGACAGCTTGACTATCAGGCGGCCTATGTTGAACCAAAGCTTGAAGTGCCAGAGGGTCTCTCCGATGAGCGCGTCAATGAGTCTCTGGAAATTCCAGGCGTTGATGAGCCTACTGCCGGCCTTTATGGCGGATCCTTTGATGCGCCGCGTGCCGAGGCGGCCCTGCGGACTTTGACGTTACCCACGATTCGGCGGTATGAGATTGGCTCACTGCACTGGCTATCAATCCCAGACAGCCCGAGTGCGGTATGGCCAGAAATGGAGCGATTTTTAACGGATAATAAGCTCACCGTCAGCGTGTCTGAAAAGGCCGATGGTGTGCAGCGCATCGAATCATCGGTGTTCCAGGGGGTCAATACGCATTCAGGCAGTCGCATCATTCGACATTTTGCACCTGAAGTCGGACCGGTTGCGCTCAGGTTCGAATTGGAACCGGGGCTCCGTCCTGGGACCAGTGAAGTCCGTCTCTCCCCGGCGAGCGGGTCATTTGATGCTGTTCTGACTGGACGGGTGCTCGACGAATTGAAATACCATCTCGAACGCCGTGAAGACGAGGGTAAGGCGGTATCGCGTGCGCTGAGCTTATTGGCTGTGGGTAACCGGATGCGTGTCGAGCGTGTCGAGGGGCTGGATGAATTGTCAATTGATGCCTCGATTCCGCGTGTATTTGGAGTGACAGTGGATGCTGTTCGCGATCTCGGCGCGGCCATTGATGGCGGCGATTTAGAACAAGGGTTGTTGAACATTCGCTATGTTCGAAAGGCAACCGAGCGCCGTCTTGCCTCGATGAGCGCACTGAACCGAGCCATTGCGACGACGATTGAAGATCCTGTGGGTGCATATCAAGTGCAGATGAGTGAGGCGGATGGGGAGCTGACCTTGAAGGTGGTCCCAACCGGTCAAGCCGCATCGATTGGCGGTGCGAATGAGTTGGTTCGCGAGCTCAGAGAGCGGCTTTACTAGTGCGATTTGCGTCGCTTGGAAGCGGCAGCCGTGGCAATGGGACGGTGATCTCGCATCACGATACGCATGTGTTACTGGACTGCGGCTTTGGGTATCGGGATGCGGTGACTCGGCTGGCGCGGCTTGGATTAGAGCCAGACGCACTGGCTGCAATTGTGGTCACGCATGAGCACAGCGACCACTGGGGTGGCGTTGCCGCCCTGGCCTCGAAACATGATCTCCCGGTGTATGCCTCCCGAGGCACCTGGATCGAAGTCCGTGGTCACAACCTGTCGCATGCGGTGGAAATGCGTGGCGCGTTTCAGGTGGGTGACATCTCGGTACAGCCAGTGACGGTGCCACATGATGCGCGTGAACCGGTGCAATGCGTGTTTGAAAGTGATGGGCAGCGGTTGGGTGTGCTGAGCGATTTGGGTTCGGTCTCGCAAGCGGTGGTGGCTGCGTTTAAAGAGCTTGATGCCTTGTCAGTTGAGTTCAATCATGATCGTGAGATGCTCTGGGCTGGACCCTATCCGGAGTTTTTAAAAACGCGCGTCGGCGGTGATTACGGACACTTAAATAACGGACAGGCTGCGCAACTGGTGCAGGCTGTTCAGGATCCAAGGCTCCACACGGTGGTTGCGTGCCATGTCAGTGAGACCAATAACACCCCTGAACTGGTGCGCGATGCCTTGGATCAGGCACTGAATGGGTCGACGATCGAGCGCATCGTCGCCAGTCAAGCCGATGGATTGGATTGGATGAACGTAGGACAACAATGAACACAACCGAACTCTTGTACCAAGGCAAAGCCAAATCCGCGTATTTGACGGAGGATCCGGATCTTTTGGTGTTGGCATTTCGTGATGACACCTCGGCCTTTGACGGTGAAGTGATCGAGCAACTTGAAGCCAAGGGTGCGATCAATAATCAGTTCAATGCCTTTATCATGCAAAAGCTCGGTGAAGCCGGCATTCCGACGCATTTTGTGAAGCAACTCAGCCCAACTGAGGCGTTGGTGAAGCGGTTGGAGATGATTCCGGTTGAGTGTGTCGCTCGAAATCGCGCCGCTGGGTCGCTGGTCAGGCGATTGGGTGTTGAGGAAGGGCTCATGCTCGACCCCCCATTATTTGAGCTGTTTCTGAAAAACGATGCCCTACATGACCCAATGATCACTGAGCATCATGTGGAGGCTTTTGGCTGGGCCACGCGGGACGAAATGGACGTCATGCACCGTTTGACACTCGAAGTGAACGCGGTCTTGTCAAAGCTATTTTTGGCAGCCGATTTAACCTTGGTCGATTTTAAACTTGAGTTCGGTCGGTTTCATGGCGAAATCGTGCTGGGCGATGAATTCAGTCCAGACGGATGTCGCCTTTGGGACGTGCACTCCGGTGAAAAGAAAGACAAGGATCGTTTCCGTCAAGGCTTGGGCGGGGTGCTCGATGCCTATCGAGAGGTTGGGGCGCGTTTAGGAATCGTGTTTGATACTTGAGCCTGAGTGGCTGGTGCTCTTGGCATCGGCCGCCTTCCTTGCGGGTGTGCTCGACACCTTAGCCGGCGGTGGGGGATTGATCACCATCCCGGCATTTCTATTTGCTGGAATGCCTCCAGCCGTCGCGCTCGCCACCAACAAATGCCAAGCCTTCGCGGGCACACTGACTGCGTCTTTGAAGTTGTTGCAAAGCGGTCATCTCAATCTGAGACAGCTCTGGCCATTTGCCCTCATCGCTTTTGTCTCCTCACTTGTAGGCGCCTATGTGCTCAGTCAATCTGCAGGCTCGGATTGGTTAGAATGGGCGGTGCCGCTGTTATTGTTGGCTGCCTCTGCGTATTTTGGGTTGGTTAGGCTACCCACAGATCGGCCTGAACGCACACTTCAGTTCCCGCTCCTTGGCATCGTTGGGATCATGGCGGTGGGCTTTTACGATGGTTTTTTCGGTCCCGGGACCGGCAGTCTGTTCGCTCTTCTTCTGATTGCTGTGATGGGGCTCGCGCTCAGGGACGCAACGATTCACGCGAAGCTATTCAATGCGATGACGAATCTCGCCGCGTTTTGTTTGTTCGTGTGGAGTGATCTGGTGGTCTGGTCGGCGGTGGCAGTCATGATTCCGGCACAGATCGCAGGCGCACTTCTCGGCACACGGTTGATCCTCGGCCGGGGCATTGCACTGGTGCGTCCGCTGGTGGTTTTGATGTGCTCGGCGATGGCGATCAAACTTGCATCGGAGGCGTGGTTGCCATGACAATAGCGCGCTCGGGTTCGCCCGAACGTCGATGGTGGCTCTTGTCGGTCCCCTCGCAACTCAGCATGTGTGAACCCCGTCAGGCCCGGAAGGGAGCAGCGGCAGCAGATGTTCGGTGTGCCGGGGTGTGGCTGGCAAGGGTCGCTTCCATTGTAGTGAGGCATGCATGAATCACACGGTTCTGGCCCGGAAGTGGCGGCCAACGACCTTTGATCAGTTGATCGGACAAGATCATGTCCGCAAGGCGCTGTCGCACGCGCTTGATCAAGGGCGACTGCATCATGCCTATCTTTTCACAGGCACGCGTGGTGTTGGTAAAACCACGATCGCGCGGATCGTTGCGCGGTGTTTAAATTGCGAATCTGGGGTGAGCTCCACGCCCTGTGGCACCTGTCATGCCTGTCACGCCATTGGTGAGGGGCGGTTTGTCGATCTGATTGAAGTCGATGCCGCAAGCCATGGCGGCGTCAATGATGTCCGCGATTTATTTGAAAATATCGCCTACGCACCGTCTCAGGGGCGTTACAAGATTTATCTCATTGATGAGGTCCACATGCTCAGTAAGGAGGCATTTAATGCACTCCTGAAGACCTTAGAAGAGCCGCCTGAGCACGTGATTTTTCTATTTGCCACGACTGATCCACACAAGCTCCTACCAACGGTGCTGTCTCGCTGTTTGCAATTTCATCTACGCGATTTATCGCCTGATCAGATCGCAGCGCACCTCGAGTTTGTATTGGCTGAAGAGCAGTTAGGTTTTGAGACCGATGCGCTGTGGCATGTGGCGAAAGCCGGTCGTGGATCTGTCCGCGATGCAATGACGCTGTTGGATCAAGCCATTGCCTATGGTGAGGGTGCGGTCAAAGCCGATGATGTGATCGACATGTTGGGGATTCAGGGTGTCTCTGAATTACCGAATGTGATGACCTGTGTTGCCAAGGGTGACAGTCGACAGGCACTGTCATTGTTAGGGGAATTGGCGCGTCAGGCACCTGACTGGGTGGCCTTGGTCGCTGGAACACAAGACCTCTTGCACCAGGTGGCTGTCTATCAAGCTGCGTCCGATGCGCTGGCGCATCTGGCACCTTCCGATCAACGCGCCATTGGTGAGCTTGCACAACAGATGGCGCCTGAATTTGTGCAATTGGCCTACCAATTCAGTCTCAATGCCTATCGCGAGCTACCAACCGCATCAGATCCCAGAGCCTGTTTCGAGATGATGGTGTTGCGCATGATTGCGTTTCGTCCCGCGCGCTCAGGTGAGATGGCCTCCAGTGCGACGCAGTCCGGGCAAGCCGACGAGAGTGGTTCAGATCCTGAGCCTGTTGAGTCTGTTTCTGCCAAACCCGATGCCGTTGACACAGTGTCGCCGGTTGAGACGCTTCCAGAGCCAGAGCCAGAGCCAGAGCCAGAGCCAGAGCCAGAGCCAGAGCCAGAGCCAGAGCCACCTGCAGTCGAGGCTGCAACGACCGTGGCCCCTGAATCGATTGAGACAGAGACGCTTAGTCAGCATGATTTTGACCCGGAGCAGTGGGTTAGGCAGGTCGATGCCCTGGGACTCCACGGGATGACGGGTTCTCTGATCAATCAAACGCAGCTCAAGCAGGCCAGTGCAGATTCGGTGACGTTGTGTGTGCAACCCCATACCGAGCGATTGTTGACCGACACACACCAACGACGGATCGCTGAGGCCTTTGCTGTGCATTTTGGTCAAACCCCTGCAATTGTGCTGGAAACTCGTGATAGTCTCGGTGAAACGCCCGAAGAGTATCGCAAGCGCTTGCATGCACAGGCCGTTGAACGTGCGCGCCACGCCTTTCAAGCCGATCCCTTTGTCAATGCGTTGACCCATACATTTGACGCCGAAGTACGTGTTGAGTCGGTGAAACCTCGTGGAGTTCAAGATGTTTGATGGCCCGATGAAAGAAATGATGAAACAGGCGCAGAAAATGACTGAGCAAATGAAAGAAGCTCAGGATGCGTTACTGGAAAAAGAAGTCACTGGAGAGGCCGGTGCGGGGCTTGTGTCGGTCCGACTCAATGGCAAGGGCGATTGCTTAGGTGTCGAGATCAACCCCAATGTCCTTACAGACGACCCGGCCATTGTCGGTGAATTGGTTGCCTCCGCCATCAATGATGCCAATCGGAAATTAGAAGCCCTTAAACAGGATTCGATGGGTGCTTTGACTCAGGGCATGAATCTGCCGCCTGGATTTAAATTTCCGTTTTCATGAGTAAAACCCCACGCCTCGATACGCTTGAAAAAGCCCTTCGATGTCTACCAGGCGTTGGCCCAAGGTCGGCGACGCGGATGGCGCTGCATTTGCTTGAGCGCGACCGAACGCGCGGTCTTCAGC
This sequence comes from uncultured Gammaproteobacteria bacterium, assembly GCA_913057215.1. Lineage (GTDB taxonomy): Bacteria > Pseudomonadota > Gammaproteobacteria > Pseudomonadales > Litorivicinaceae > HIMB30. The sequence continues at coordinate 22,607 of CAJXNQ010000003.1, read as the reverse complement.
TCGCTGAGGCCATGCAAGAAGCCCTGACACACATTACCCATTGTGAGATTTGTCGTAATTTAACCGAATCACAGCCCTGCGGGATTTGCCAAGATGACACCCGTGACGCACAGGTGCTCTGTGTGGTGTCCTCACCGAGCGATATTCTGGCGATCGAACAGGCGGGTCTTTTTCGGGGGCGTTATCACTGTTTGACCGGGCTTTTAAGCCCGCTTGAAGGGCTCGGCCCTGAAGAAATTGGTTTGTCGAAACTGATCGCGCGCGTTCATCAGGACGCACCCACCGAGTGCCTACTTGCCCTAGCATCCACCGTTGAGGGGGAGGCGACTACGCATCAAATCGTGACGCAATTGCCGAAAACCACGCGGGCCACACGCCTCGCACAGGGTGTCCCTGTGGGTGGTGAGTTGGATCATCTGGATATCTCCACCTTGTCACAGGCGTTGAGTTCGAGAACTGAGGTGCGCTACCCATGACAGGACTGATCCAGACTGAGGCTGGATTGTCCGAGGTGATTGACGCGATCGCATCGCACCCTGTGATTGGACTTGATACCGAATTTGTCCGTGTGTCGACCTTTCATCCGCGACCAGGACTGATTCAGGTGGCGGGAGGCGAGCGGTCATTTCTCATCGACCCCATTGTTGATCTGGATTTACAGCCCTTGGGTGAAGTCTTGAGTGGAACCACCGTCTCGGTGCTGCATGCCGCACAGGAGGACTACGAGGTGTTGTATCAGTTAACCGGTGCCATCGTGACGCCGGTGTTTGATACGCAGATTGCGCATGCGCTGTTGGCGCCAGAGATGTCACTCAGTTTGTCAGCGCTCTGTGAGGCGAAACTGGGCGTTGAGATTTCAAAAGACGAAACCCGTTCTGATTGGACGCAGCGACCACTGACCGAGGCGCAGTGTCGTTATGCCCGTGAAGATGTCAGAGTGCTCGAGCCACTCTATGACGTGTTGTATTCCGAGCTTGAGTCCAAGGGTCGACTCGAGTGGATGGCTGAGGAGATGCGTCGGATCCAAACACGCAATCAGCGTATCTTTGACAACGGCGACATTGAGACCCAGGTGCACCGGTTTGGCAATGCCTGGCGATTGTCACCTGAGGGCATGAGTCGACTTGTGCATCTGGTGCAATGGCGTGAAGACACCGCTCGGCGCGTGGATAAACCCAGAAAACACATCTTGGGTGATCAGTCGGTCTTTCAGTTGGCCGCCAGTGGACGGGTTGAACGTGACCATCATCTGGTGCAAACCTTTGGGCTCAGCCATCAGCAGGCCGATCGATACGGTCGAGAGATTCGAGACGTACTTGAAGAGGCCAGCCAAGCCGGTGGAATCAACCCACCGCCACCGCCGTTATCGAAAAAGCTGAAGGATGCTTTGAAAGAACGACAACAGGCGTGCGAGGCTGTAGCGCGTGATCTTGGCATTGCACCTGAATTTTTGGTTCGGAAACGTGAACTGGTGGCCTCGCTCGATGGGCGTGGTTGGACACCCGACGGGTGGCGGGCCGATGTCTTGGAAGGAGTGTTTTAAATGCGTGTTGTTGAGATCTTTAAAGGCTCAAAAAAAGAAGAGATGTATCTCTACGTTGATCAAAAAAATGGATTGAAGGATGTGCCTGACGCCTTACTGCAGTCTTTCGGCGAACTGCAGTCGGTCATGGTGTTGCCGTTGACTGCTGAGCGGACACTGGCTCGAGTTACGGCCACCGAAGTCTTGGAGGGCATTGCCAACGATGGCTTCTTCCTACAGATGCCACCACCTCCGCATTCACTGGCTGAGGCGCAAATTGCTGCGATGGTAGAGGCAGAGGAACAACTGTCCAAAGGCCAACACCAGGAGCCAATGCAATAGGCTCAGATTCAAGAGTGTCAGCGCTGCAATTGAGGCGATCGCTGCGGCCACGATCATCAGGGCATTGGCGACGTTATTGACGGCGATCCGATCGGCAACTGCATGCTGGTCTTGTTGCAAACTGGTGTACAGTGGCAACGCCAAAAACCCACCGCCTGCCGCGGTGACAAACAGACCGAGCTGACCGAGTTCTGGATCATAGGTTTGTACCATCAGGGTTCCCACAACCAAGATCGACGCGCCTAAACCGACACGCAGAAATTGGGGCAATCGGCGCAGTAACACACCCGCCAGTGCGCCGAAGGCGACGCCCATGACAAATTGGCCCAAAAGCGTTCCCACGGATCGAGCGGAGACGACCCAGATTTCAGTCGCGAGGATCGGCAGATGGGTGAGCCACACCGAGCCGAGTGCCCAAAATCCACTCAAGCACCAAATCGCTGCCATGGCTTTGCGGTCTTGGCGCAGTTTGTGGATCAGTTGAGGCAGCGGAAGACGGTCTTGATCACCAGTGGGTGGAAGTGAGGGTAAGACCATCAGACTTGCCAAGCCTGTCACAGCGAGGAGTGCTAAGAGCGCCATCAGTTGTTCGGGTTGATCCACCATCCAGTCCGCACCAAACAGGGTGCCAATCAAAATGGCGATAAAGGTTCCAGATTCCATCCAAGCGTTTGAGCTGACCAGCCGATCCCCGGTCGAAAGTCTGGGGATCAGTGCATATTTGAGTGGGCCGATCAATGCCGACTGCACCCCAAATCCACAGAGCACCAGCAGTAATAGCCATCCTGTCTCACTCCAGATGGCGACAAGTGCCATCCCAGTGAGCAGAATCTCGAGGCGCTTCAAAAATAGAAGCCATTGTTTTGGGGGGCGCGTGTTGGCCAGATGGGCGGCGCGACTGGCCAAGAAAATAAAGGGCAAGATGAATAAAAGAGCCGCGACATTGGCGAGGATCACAGGCGAGATTCCGAAGAACTCCCAGTTTAAGACTGTCACTGCGATGACAAAGGCGGTTTTGACCGCATTGTCATTGGCGGCACCAGCCACCATCCCCCCGAGAAGACCGAAGAAGGGGATTCCCGGTGTTAGACCATGGTCTCGCACGCGCGTTCCAGTGCGTCCATATTGTGAATATGTACGGTTTTGCCTTCGATCGTCAGGATGTTCTCTTGGCCAAGTGTTTTGATCAGTCGACTGATGGTCTCAGGCGCGAGTGCCAAAAAGTCAGCGATGTCGGTGCGTGGCATGGGTAGTTCAAATTCAACAGCCGATAACGAACGCTTTTTATGATGCGAACTGAGATCTTTGATAAACAACGATAAACGTGCCAACGCGGGAAGGTTGGTGCGTGTAATTTGCCGTTGGGCTTGTGCGGCCTGATTCGACAGTGCTTGCAACAGACCTTGCATCAATGAGGGTTGCAAGAGCGATGCATCTCGAAAGCGTTCTATTGGCAGACGACACACGGTCGAGCGGTCCAGTGCATGGGCGGTAAAGGCATATTGCCCACAGGTCAAACCGCATGCACCCACCAAATCACCGGGGAGCCGAAATCCTGAGACGTGTGCATCATGTCCACACAAGGGGGTCATGATCTTAAACGCGCCACTTTTTACGACGTAGAGGTCGTCAGCGGTGTCTCCGCTTTCATAGAGCGTCTGACCTTTCGATAAGATCAGGTCATCACTGACCACTGGGCCAAATGAGGTCTGGATGGAACCTGCGATACCAGGCAGACAGAGCGCGTGTAGTGCGCATCGGTTGCATCTTGCATTTTCCGTATGCTCAAGATGCGTCAATTGACGTTCTGAACCCATAAGACATCCTGCTTTTGGTTTGTAGAACGAAGTGTCTCAGATTGGGCTGGGAATTCAACCAATGGATAGTTGTTGCAATGCAACATAAATATGGTAGTGTCAACAAAATTGTGCAGTGCACGATCAGTCACATGAGGAACTTCGTATGTACCAGATGGATACGTCGCTTGCGATGTACACACTCAAACAGGCCGAAACGATGCTGGCCCAACAGCACCGTTTTTTTAACCAAATGATTGATGATTCATTGGCTCTGAACCGAGCCATGATGGATTTTGACTTCAGCATGGATGTGTTGAGCGTCGATGAGGCGATGGAGTTGATGTTTCCAGGCGTGGCACCGGTTTCCGGAGCCAAAAAAAAATCAATCAAGCCAACACGTGCAGCGGCGACCAAAGCGATTGCGCAGACGCCGCCTCGTAAAGACGATCTCAAGCTGATTTCAGGCGTGGGACCGGGGCTTGAGAAGAAGCTTCAAGATGCGGGCATTACCACCTATGCGCAAATTGCCAAACTCACTGCACGTGAGATCACAGAACTCGAGACGCACGTCGTGAAGTTCGCCGGTCGGATCACACGTGATGACTGGATTGGCCAAGCCAAGCAGCTCATGAATAAGTAATCAGACGGATCTGATTCTTAAATGCCGGCAGGATGCCGGCTTTTTTTTGCACAAACTGTGCGGTCCGTTCAGAATTCACCTCCGCCATCCTTGGTGAGCGCCGGAGTGGCGTGTTTGTGATGAGAGGATTGTTTAACTGATGCGAGCCTTGTGTATTGACACGTCTGCCGAACAGGCAGTTTGGACAGAGGTTCCGATGCCCGATGCTGGGGTCGGCGAGGTGCGAATCTCCGTTGAGGCAGCCGGCCTCAACCGCGCGGATCTCCTGCAAATCAAGGGTAAATACCCCGGCCATGTTGAACATCCTGTACTTGGGTTGGAGTGTGCCGGTGTGGTCGATCAAGTCGGCGACGGTGTCGATCGTGCCTGGCTCGGCCGCAAGGTCTGTGCGCTGCTACCCGGTGGAGGATTGGCCGACGCGGTGACCTGCAGTCCGCAGGTCTTGGTGTCGGTACCGGACGGTATGGAATTGGCGCTTGCGGCAGGTCTCTGCGAAACCTGGTGTACGGCGCTATTTAACCTCTGGGATCAAGCCGGGACTCGACCCAAGGAACGGGTGTTGATCCATGCGGGCGGCTCAGGTGTTGGGGTGGCCGCCATTCAACTGACACGTCTTTTAGGGGCCGTCCCCTATGTGACGTGCGGGTCAGACGAGAAATTGGCCTACAGTCTGGCGCGCGGAGCGGAACACGGCGTGTTGCGATCGGACGATTGGGCTGCTTACTTCAGAGGCCAAGGGCTGAAATTCGATGTGATTTTGGATCCAGTCGGTGGTGGCTATTTGGATCAGAACTTGAGATTGGCCGCTGATTCGGCACGGATCGCGCTCATTGGCTTACTGGGTGGTGTGAAAACCGAGGCCAACTTGGTGGAGTTATTATCGCGAAATGTGACACTCTTCGGTCGGACGCTTCGGACTCAACCGAATTCAACCAAGCGACGTTTGCTTGCGGAGCTTGAGACCATTGTGTGGCCTGCATTGCAGCGTGGCCGCGTACATCATGGGGTTGAACAGATCTATGCAGTGGATGAGGTGAATGCCGCCTATCAACGGATGCAAACTGGTGAACAAACTGCGAAATCCATCGTGGTGATGAAATGAGGAATGTATGAGTCGATATGATCTCGTGGTCATTGGCGCTGGCAGCGGGGGCGTCCGCGCAGCGCGGATGGCGGCCAGCTTCGGTGCCAAGGTGTGTGTGCTCGAGGATCGCTATCTGGGCGGGACCTGTGTCAATGTCGGATGCGTCCCGAAGAAGCTCTATGTGTTTGGATCGGGATTTCAGGAAAGCTTGGTGGATGCACGGGGTTATGGCTGGCAAACCACTGAGACGGCCTTTGATTGGCCAACGCTCCGTGACAATAAAACACGCGAAATTAGCCGTTTGAACGGTATTTATGATCAGCTTCTCGAGAATTCAGGCGCCGAGCTCATCACAGGACGTGGGCGGATCCTCAATGCCCATCAAGTGGCCGTCAATGATCAGGTGCTTGATACAGACCGGATCCTCATCGCCACCGGTGGATGGCCGCGGATGCCAGACATGCCTGGGATTGAGCATGCCAAAAGCAGCAATGAAATCTTTGATTTAGACACACTGCCCAAGCGCATCGTGGTGGTCGGCGGCGGTTATATTGCAGTTGAATTTGCGGGGATTTTTGCAGGTCTTGGCGTGCAGACAACCTTGTCGTATCGCGGGCCAAATCTGTTGAAAGAATTTGACCGCGAGATTGTCGAGACCCTGATTGCAGAAATGCAGACTAAAGGTGTCGAGGTCCGCTTGAATCATCGGCTCTATGGCATCGAGAAAACGGACGCTGGGTTGGTGTTTGATCACTCCGATGACGACGCGCTTGTCACCGATGAAGTGCTGATGGCAGTGGGGCGTGTACCCAACACCTTTGGTCTGGGTCTTGAAAATACCGAGGTGCAAACGCGGGAGGATGGCACTCTGGTGGTTGGTGAAAACTTCCAAACTGATGAGCCTTCGATTTACGCCGTTGGCGATGTGACAGGCACCGTGGCGCTGACTCCGGTCGCTTTAGCCGAGGGCATGGCGCTTTCCAAGTACTTATTTGGCAAGGCGCCTTCGGCATCTGTTGATTACGATCACCTGCCGACGACGATTTTCAGCCAGCCCAATGTGGGAACGCTCGGCCTGTCTGAGGAGGCCGTCATCGAGGCGGGCATCCGAGCACGTGTCTATGTGAGTCGGTTTCGGCCAATGAAACACACCTTGAGTGGCCGCAGTGAGCAGAGCGTCTTTAAGCTGATTGTCGAAGATGCCACCGATCGCATCCTTGGGTTGCATCTGTTGTCCCCCGATGCCGGTGAAATGCTGCAAGGCTTTGCTGTGGCTGTGAAAGCAGGTGCAACCAAGGCTGTATTTGATGCCACCATTGGCATTCACCCAACCGCAGCGGAAGAATTTGTGACCATGCGTGAGCCAACACGTGTCATCGGTTGACCCGAGACCTGTTCGAACACTGATCCTAATTGGGGCGGGTCACGCCAATGTGGCCGTGATCCGCCACTACGCAATGCATCCAGACCCCAACGTTCGCCTCATTGTGGTGAACCCCTCCGGGCGCGCACCATACTCCGGCATGTTGCCCGGTTTTCTCGCCGGTCAATACACAGCCGACGAACTCTTTATTGATATTGGCCGCCTTGCCAAGCAGGCGGGCGCCTGGCTTATCCGCGGCCAACTGTCTGCAGTTGATGCCAGACACCAACAGGTGTTCATCAAACCCTCAGTCAATGGGGCGGTGTTACCACCGCTTCAATACGATGTTGCCGTCATCAACACCGGCGCATCGCCTGCCCATGCCTTTGAATCCTCACACGATGCGCTCTATTACGTGAAGCCGCTGGGTCGACTGTTGGAGGCCTTGCCAGCCATTGACCGAGCCATGGAGGCGGGAACGAGTCTTGTGATTGTCGGTGGTGGCGCAGCGGGCATCGAGCTGGCCTTTGCCATGCGTGCACGCCACGGGTCTGCGAAGACGATCCGCTTGGTCACCAAACGCCCATTTGAGGACGATCCGTCAATACAACCGGCCGCTCAGCAGATCCGTGACGCATTGCGTGCACACACCATCGAGCTCTATGAATGCAATCCGGCGATCAAGGCCACACCCGGCGAAGTGCATTTAGACGATGAAACAGTGTTGGCCGCAGATGTGGTGTTGGTGGCAACACCCGTGGTCAGTCCACAATGGTTGGATGCCTCAGATCTCCCGCGCGCGCACAGTGGCTTTTTGGCAGTGGATGCGCGGTTGTCTGTGCGTGGCTGTGAAGGACTCTATGCCTGTGGCGATATTGCCGAACTCGAAACGAGCCGACCACGATCTGGAGTGATGGCGGTGCGTGCTGGTCAGTATTTAGCGCGCGCGATTCCCCGCATTTTGGCCGGCCAGACGGTGGCTGCATTTCGACCGCAAACACGGTGGCTGACGTTACTCAATCGGGGTGATGGGACGGCCATTGGTATCAAGGGTCCTTTGGCTGTATCAGGTGCTTGGGTGTGGCGCATGAAAGACCGCATTGATCGAACCTTTATGGCGCGTTTTCGGTTGCCGCCGATGCAGTCGGACCAGGCCATGCGTTGTGAGGGCTGTGCTGCGAAACTCCCGGGACTGACGCTTGAGAGTGCACTCGGGGGTGGATTTGAGGATGCTGTCGGCAGTCGGGGTAAAAAAGGCACCCGATACCGATCATTGGATGCCCTGACCTATGTTCTGGAAGACCCCTACCTGATGGGCCGTTTGGCCATGCGCCATGCGGTTTCAGATGTGTGGGCCATGGGTGCAAGTCCGAAGCGTGCCTTGGCTTTAATCGGTGTATCACGGGCCGCCAATCCACGACTTGAAGCCGATGAATTTCGGTTGGTGCATGCCGGCTTAAAAGCAGCTGCGAAGCAGTATGGCGTGACGCTCGATGGCGGACACAGCTTGGCGCTCGGTCAAGCGTTGATTGCGGTCAGTGTCGAGGGAAAAACAGCCACTCCTGTGAGTAAGCAGGGTGCGCAACCGGGTGACGTATTGGTGATTTCAGGGCCACTCGGTAGTGGAATCCTGATGGCTGGGATGAACGCACACAAAGCCTCCTCAGTCTGGATTGATGCATGGATCGAGCAGGCGTTGATCTCGCTGGATGCGGCGGCGCAAGTGGCTGTGTCACTCGAGGTCTCTGCCATGACTGATGTGACAGGCTTTGGTTTGGCGGGGCATTTGAAGGAAATGCTCGATGGGCAACAGACTGAGTTTGTGTGGGATCACGATATTCCGCGTTTTGACGGGGTGGATGCGCTTTTGGACGCGGGCGTTGAATCGACCGCGATGCCGGGCAATCGTGACTATGCGGGAAGTCTGGTTCGAGGCGCCCCTCATCCGGTCGTGTTCGATCCACAAACAGCCGGTCCGCTGCTGGTCGCGATTCAGCCGAGCCAGCTGTCGTCACTTCTGGACCAATGGCAACAACTGGGGTTAAGGCCACATCCAATCGGTCGTTTGACCACCGAAACGTCTTAAAGACAGTGTCTTAAAAATAGGTCACATTGTGCGCAGATTTTGAGGAATGCTTTATGAATTACCACACCGAGTACACTCGCTCAATTGAGGATCCTGAGGGCTTTTGGCTTGAAAAAGCGGAACTTGTGGATTGGGTGCAACCGCCTCAGGTAGGCCTTGCCAATGACATCGAAGGCATCGAACGATGGTATCCCGATGGCACATTGAATACCTGCTACAACGCCATCGATCGTCATGTGGTGGCTGGTCGCGGTGATCAGGTCGCGATTTATTACGATTCACCGGTGACGCAGACCAAATCAGCCATCACCTATGCCGAGCTCCAGGCTCGGGTGGCGAAGTTTGCGGGTGCTCTGGCGTCTATGGGGGTGACCACCGGTGATCGGGTGGTGATTTACATGCCGATGGTTCCCGATGCGCTGGTGGCAATTTTTGCCTGTGCCCGGATTGGTGCCATTCATTCCGTGGTGTTCGGCGGATTCGCAGCCAGTGAGTTGGCCGTTCGATTGAGTGATGCAGCACCCAAAGTGATTGTCACGGCAACCTGTGGCATCGAAGTCTCCAAAGTCATCGAGTACATGCCGATTGTGAATGAAGCCATCGAGATGGCTGACCACGCTCCGAGTCACGTGATTGTGCTGGAACGCCCAGAGGCCAGCTATACACCTGTTGAGGGTCGTGACTACTCCTTTGCAACGGTTCTCGAACAGGCAGAGCCCCTTGAATGTGTGCCAGTCAGTGCAACGCATCCGTTGTATATCCTGTACACATCTGGAACGACGGGTAAGCCCAAGGGCGTGGTCCGAGATAATGGCGGCCACGCGGTGGCAATGACCTATTCAATGCAAGCCATCTATAACATGAAGCCCGGTGAGGTGTTCTGGGCGGCCAGTGATATCGGTTGGGTTGTTGGGCATTCTTACATTGTCTATGCACCGCTCTTATTCGGATGCTCAACGGTGTTGTATGAAGGAAAGCCAGTTAGAACACCCGATGCCGGCGCGTTTTGGCGTGTTGTTGAAGAGTACAAGGTGAAGGTGTTATTCACTGCTCCCACAGCGTTTCGGGCCGTTCGAAAAGAAGATCCGCACGGTGCGTTCTTTCAGCAGTACAACACAGAGAGCCTCGATGCACTGTACTTAGCCGGAGAGCGATTGGATCCGCCAACCTATCATTGGCTGGATGAACTGACGGATCTGCCGATTGTCGATCACTGGTGGCAAACTGAAACCGGTTGGGCGATTGCTTCAAATCCCAGAGGGCTTCAGTCTTTCACACCAAAAGCGGGCTCCTCCACCATGCCAACGCCTGGGTTTAAGGTCGAGATTTTGGACCCGAACGGTGAGCCTGTTGAAGCCGGTGAACAGGGCAGTGTGGTCATCAAACGGCCATTGCCACCTTCGTGTTTACCGACCGTGTGGGGGAATCACACCCGCTTTGAGGAGTCGTATCTCAATCCCTATCCAGGCTATTACCTCACGGGCGATGGCGGATTCATCGACCATGAGGGGTACATCTTCATCATGGGTCGCACCGATGATGTGATCAACGTCGCTGGACACCGACTCTCAACCGGTGAAATGGAAGAAATCGTGGCAGCACACCCGGCGGTTGCTGAGTGTGCGGTGATTGGTGTGGCTGATGAGTTGAAAGGGCAGTTGCCGCTCGGTCTCGTGGTGCTCAAAGATGGTGTGACTGAGGACCCGAAGACCGTCGAGGCTGCCTTGATTCAGTCGGTGCGTGCATCGATTGGTGCGGTCGCTTGCTTTAATAAAGCAGTGATTGTTGAGCGGTTACCGAAGACTCGATCTGGAAAGATCCTTCGTGCGACCCTTCGGAAAATAGCCGATGGCGAGAGTTACTCCATGCCATCGACCATTGAAGATCCAACGGTCCTGTCTGAGATTTCAGAGAAACTGTAATCAGCCCGTGAGCGCCTCGAGACGACTGGCCTCCCAGGCGTCTCGGGGTGGACTGATCAGATAGGTCATCCAAACGCATTCGGCATCAAAATCGGTTTTGATTTTAAATCCAACGCGTTTGGAAAGCGCTTGCATACCTTTGTTTTGAATCATGGTTTCGCCATAAATCATCCGCGCGTCACGGTCTTTGGCGAGATCAACTGCGGCTTGTAGGAGCATCTGGCCGACACCGGTGCGTTGTAAATCATCGCGAACGACCATGGCGAATTCAGCACTGAGCCCATCGGCATCAAAGATGACGCGTACCACACCGAGCGTCTCATCGATGGGATCTCCAGGCAGTGTCACAATCAGGGCCACTTCGCGTGAATAATCCACATGGGTCATGGCGGCCAATTCCCGGGCACTGAAACTGTGTTTGTCCGAGAAATACCGGAATCGAAGCGTGGCGCGTGACAACTTGGATAAAAACACGCGGTGTGCGGTTTCATCTTCAGGTCGTAGCGGACGCAGTCGTGCGGCTTGTCCTGTTTTGAGTGTCACAGCGCGATCCAATGCTTCTGGATAGGGTGTGATGGCTGGCACCACGCGTTCGGCCAGTATGATTTCGTTGAGTGAGCTGTGGACCTGACCGCGCGCAACACTCAATTGGATTTTTAAAGATGCGAGTTCCGGCACGCGGCTTAAGAGTCGTGAGCAATTCACAAGCACCAGTGCAGCTTTTGCAAATCCTTCGGGGTCTGTGGATTCAAGCGTTCGACCTGAGGCTGATCGATGTAATAAATCTTCAGCCAGGGCTTGATTGATCGGCGGTAAAGTTAATGCAAGCTTTGGGAAGTGCCCCGGTGGTTCATGTACATAAATGACAGGACCAAAGATAGGGTCCCGAGCAATCCCGGAAGCCACGCGTGTGAGGCTTCCCTGTGGCATGTCTTGGTTGGCGATGTGAGGGATTGCGTCTGCGACCTGCCGACGTTGGCTGGCATCGAGTTGCACCGGGGCCGGCAGAAAGGATTTGAGGATTTGTTCGGCCTCGGCCAGTGCATCCAGATCATTGGCCTCGACATGCGCATCCACCAGGCGGCTGGCGAATTCATGCCGGGCAAGGCTTAAAAACCCATTGAGCGCCTGCTCGGGGGTGGTGTAGACGGCAAGGCCGGCGCGATCGAGCGCCTTTCGTAGACGTCTGCCGACCACCAAACCGGGGGCTGCGAGGTAAATCGGCCGATTGAGTGCGCGCTCAAAGGTTTTGAGCGTGTTTGCCCAATTCGTAAACTCAATATCCTCGGCGTGGATGAGTCGCTCAGCCACCAGTGGAATCAGCACGCCATCGGCGGATTCTCGAATTTGATCCAAGGTCTCGGGATCGTTCGGGAACTGCTCGGGCGCATCAAACCACCGTGGTTCTTTTCGTACCGTGAAGTCGATTGCACCCTCGTTGGCTGCATAGAGGTGATCTGCTGCAAGCGCCTCAAGGCCATCTCCAGCGCCAATGATCGCCAAACGATGGCCATCATGGGTGCGCCGTTTGGTGAGGCTTTCCAAGGCTTGAAAGAGGTCGTCCAAGGTGTCGAGGCTTGAGGCACCGGCCCGATTGATTGCAGCCTGATAGAGCAATTCGCGGTCGAGAAAGGTATCGATCGCAGGGTCTTGTTCGGTTTGAAAATCACGCACGCGGCCGGTGTGCAACACCATCACCGGTTTGTGGCGCGAACAACTGCGTAATGCACTGATAAATCGCGCCGGAATGCGCAGTCTGTCAATTTGGATCACCAATGCACGGCAATGCGTGTCTTGGATCAGTGTGTCAACAAGATCCGCGATATTGACGTCACTCGAACCACCCACACAAATGAGATGGGAGAGGCCAATATTGCGTCCAATCACCCAGTCACGGATGCAACTGGTGATTGAGGGTGATTGTGTCAGCACAGCAATGGAGCCCGCAGCAATGTCAGGCGCGGTGAGGATAGGAAAGTGACCGGGTGGCGTTGCAAACGCCTGATGCGGTAGAACCACTGCTTGGGTGTCGGGTCCAATAATCCGTGTTCGATAATTCAGCGCCAATTCGCTCAGTTGGCTGCGAACCCATCGGGGCGCTCGCTCATGCGTGATCTTCGGCAAGATCACCAGTGGGTATTGGGCTTGGCAGGCTTTTTCAACATGGGTTGGCAAGGACTCTGGATGCGCGAGTAGCACCAGCAACGATTGAGGGTCCTGTACCGAGTCAAGCGCAGGGGGTGTGTCTGACTCACAGAGCTGCACCCTCGATTTTGGAGGATGAGCCTCGAGCCATTGCATCCATCGAGCACACTCAGTGTTCAATGCCGGCTCCGGTACCCAGAGCCACAGGTGTTTAAACTGGGTCAGGCTTTGCAGGTGTCGTGTACTCACGAGGCATCCATCAGTTGGTTATAGACCGCATCACTGAGCTCTCCGGGGCGCTCTAACCGACAGTCTGCGATCACTTGAAGTCGTTTTTGTGACTGTGCGTAAGCAGGGTCGTAGTGTACGTCCAACAAACTATCCGCCAATTCCAACCAGGCCTGATCATCGATGAGTTGCCGCCACAGATCGACCTGTGCACGAGAATGCCGGAAGGTCAGCTTTTCGATCAGTGCCCGTGTCTTGTCAGGATTGTCGATCAGGTGCTGGTAGTCCTGACATAGGTATTCAGCTCGGCTGGCGCGGGCGCAATCAACCCGTATGCCTTTGGATTGCATGAGATGTTTAAAGAGTTGGTTGGGTAGGTGAATCTCCCCGATTTTGGATGACTCAGATTCAATCCAAACGGGCTGTTTGCGGTCAAACCTGCGAAGTGCGGCATAGAGCCTCGACTCAAACAGTTTCTGTTTTGGTTGATCACTCTCCGGCGCCTCGCCCAGTAAGGAGCCGCGATGATTTGCCAATCCTTCAAGGTCAAGGACTTGCGCTCCGCGCGCCTCTAAGCCCTGGAGGAGGCGCGTTTTGCCTGATCCAGTTGGACCTGTCAGTACGCGAAATTCAAAGGCGGTTGAGAGCGTCTCAAGCGCTTCAATGACATGGCGGCGGTAAGCTTTATACCCCCCTTGAATCAAAGTCACGGGCCAGCCGATTTCATTGAAAACCAGCGCCATCGATCCTGAGCGCTGGCCGCCTCGCCAACAATAGATCAGTGGAGTCCAGTTTTTATCGCGATCACTGAGGGATTCGAGGTGTCGGGCGATATTTTGAGCCGTCAGTGCCGCACCTCGTTTTCTGGCTGTGAAGGGGTTCACTTGTTTATAAAGTGTTCCCACCTCATCGCGCTCATGATCATCCAGCACGGGCAAGTTGATCGCGCCCGGGATATGGTCTTCTATAAATTCGCTGGGTGCCCTGACATCAATGATTGAATCGAATGCGCTGAGTCGGTCAATCAGATCATCGATCGTGTGTCTGGGTATCTGGCGTTGCATGTTGACTTGGTGCACTTAGCCCTTAATAATTCCGCACCCATGCAGGTGTGGCTCAGTTGGTAGAGCACTCCCTTGGTAAGGGAGAGGTCCCGGGTTCGAGTCCCGGCACTTGCACCAGCGCGCTTCAGCGCAGATTACTTTGGTCGCGCCAAATTATGACCTGGTTTTTAACTCGTTATCTCACGTGAATCCGCGGTCAATTGGTTCGCGTAGTCTAACAAAAATAATCGGATCCACGAACAAAGCTCTCTTTCCGCGAAGGTTCTTTCCAATTCACATGCGTGATTGCAGCGTCGGTTTTGGGTGTGTCTGCGCAGTGTCGTGATTCTGCAGCGCAGTAGCCGGAGCATCGACGTTGTGATCCAATCATTGCATCAACCACATGGTCTAAACCCCTCTAATATTTAGACACCTGGTCTAAGATGACATCGTGTCGCAAGTCACTGACCCCAAGCCATTTTGAACCCGGTGCGTCTCTTTTAACGGCAACCTCAAGCGACGAGCTGGTACCGACCCACACAATGTCTTGCATGTCGACTGCGAGCCGCTTGAGTCCTTGAATTGCGATGGCGAGCGCAAATGCATCGTTAATCAAAATAAAGTTTGGCGTTTCGCTCAACTTTAATTCGTCTGGACTATGTTTGATCCGCTGGAAGATCGGCATCCGAATGACGCGTTGGCGATCGGAAAGCAACCGTTTAGCTAAACCGCCGACTTCTTCAACCTCTTCAAGCACAAGGCACAGTTCATTCGCCTCACTGTGATTTGAGATCTGCTTGGACAGGTCGACCACACTGCCCGGTAGTTTTGGTGTTTGAATGTCTGTCAGTTGTGCGTCACTTAAGCCAATGAAACGCACAATTTCCGAGAGTAAGAGCCCTGTATCATTGTCGATCGCAGCAAAACGGATGCGATCCTTGCGGAGTTTGAGTGCTGAGACCAGTTGCTCAAATTTCTCCAGTGCCTCTGGAGCATAGGGATTGGCTGCAATGACACGAAGTGGTCGGGTATCATTAATCTCATCCCAGTCCGCAAGCTCACGCAATACCGCGCGTTGTCGAGCATCATTTGTGAGTTCCAGTTGACTGAGAGGGCACACATCAACATCGACCGAGTACCGGTTACCGTCTTTCGCCAAGATGTCAGCGAGTGGATTGACGGTGTCTCCCCAAGTCGCATTGGTGACGATGAGATTGGCTTTGTTGATGGCCATACACACAAGTTCCCGATTGAATTGACTGAAGGGTAACCTGTCGTGCTTGATGTGTCTCGGTAGGTGCGATCTGGGTTATTTTCCAAATCGTAGTGTCGAGTGCAATCGTAAATGCCGCCTCAAATAGGATCACCAATGCTTGGGTGTCGTAACAACTTAATTGCAACGCGATCTGACCGTGTTGGGGTCATGTGATGTCAAGTCAAACTGTTGACGTATTGATTCTCGGCGGCGGTGCCGCAGGTTTGTTTTGTGCTTTTACGGCCGCCAATCGGGGGCTCCGCGTCCGGGTGCTTGAGGGCAGTAACAAGCCTGGCAAGAAAATTCTAATGTCGGGTGGTGGGCGGTGTAATTTCACCAATCTCGACATCCAGCCTGAAAACTATCTCTCCTCCAATCCACATTTTGTGAAATCGGCGCTGAGCTCATACACACAGTGGGATTTCATCCAGTTGGTGGAACAACACGGGATTGCCTATCACGAGAAAACGCTCGGTCAGTTATTTTGTGATGAATCATCGAAAGCCATCCTGGCTCTGTTATTAGCAGAGTGTGCGGATGCCAAGGTCACCATCGATACCCGCGTTGATATCCAGTCGATCGAAGCACTTGAGCCTGGTTTTCGTGTCACAACCAATCAAGGCGACTTTGTCAGCCGTGCGCTTGTGGTCGCGACCGGCGGTTTGTCGATTCCGACCATGGGCGCCTCTGGACTTGGCTATCAGATTGCAGAGCAATTTAATCTCAGTGTCTTACCGCGCTCAGCGGGACTGGTTCCTTTTACATTCAGCGAACCCATGAAAGAGGTCTGTATTCGCTTGGCGGGCTTGTCATTGGATGCAGAACTGTCAACCGCTGATGTGTGTTTTCGTGAAGGCCTGTTATTCACGCATCGTGGATTAAGTGGCCCGGCGGCCTTGCAGATCTCGAGTTATTGGGTGCCTGGGACTGAGATCCGATTAAATCTCTTGCCGAGTATTGATGTGAAAACCTGGCTCATCGAAGCCAAACGACACCACGCTAAAAATTTACTTCGGACAGTGCTTGCGAGCAAACTCCCTAAAGCGCTGGTGGCTGAGCTTGAAGCGCTATTCTGGCCGGCTTGGGCTCAGACGTTGATCGCCGAAATTCCGGATGCGACGCTGTCTGAGATTGCGATGCAATTGTCATCGTGGCCTCTGAGACCGGCGGGCACTGAAGGCTATAGGACCGCTGAGGTGACCTTACAGGGCATTGACACGCGGCATCTCTCGTCAAAAACCATGGAATGTCGTGAGCATCCCGATCTCTATTTCATTGGGGAAGTGGTCGATGTAACCGGTCATTTGGGTGGATATAACTTTCAGTGGGCGTGGTCGTCAGGATATGCAGCCGGCATGCATGTTTTAGTAGACGCCTGAGAATGTCATGTATTCTTAAGTGGCTGAGTGTCGGGTTGTATTTGTGGCATCCGTCCTGAGGTAATGAGAGGGATCTGTGCTCATGGACGAGCGTGTGAACTTACCGAGGAATCACAATGCTCTGGGTGTTGTTATTTGGTCTCATCATCGCCATTTTGTTCGGCCCGAATCTGTGGGTGTCCTACGTACTGAAGAAGTACAACCGTCATCCTGAGCCGAACTTTCCAGGAACCGGCGGTGAGCTTGCACGGCATTTACTCGACAAATTTGATCTAAAGGATGTCGATGTTGTCGTGACAGAACATGGCGATCATTACAATCCAACAGACCGTCAAGTCGCATTGACCGAAGATAAATTCAATGGGCGGACATTGGCCGCAATTGTGATTGCCGCCCATGAGTGCGGGCATGCGATTCAACATGCACGGCGCGAACCCTTCTTTTTGCTTCGCTATCGGCTTGCGCAATCCGCGCAGAGTGCCCAAATCGTTGGCTCGGCGCTCTTAGCGGCGAGTCCCTTCATTGGTGGTTTAACTGTGATGCCGCATTTGGGGCTTCTGTCGTTTGCGGGCGCCTTTTTGGTGCTTGGGTATGGGGTTGCCGTGCAGTTGGTCACCTTGCCTGTCGAGCTGGATGCGAGTTTCAATAAGGCGCTCCCAATCTTGAGTACAGGGTATGTTTCAAACGCCCAGCTGAAACCCTCTCGCACCATACTGCGTGCTGCTGCACTGACCTATGTCGCCGGGGCCTTGGTTCAGTTACTGAATTTTTGGCGCTGGCTGGTGGTCCTTCGGCGATGACGACACAGCGCGAGCACGTCAAACTCTTTACGGCCAGCGACTTGATTGAAGCACAGGTCGTCGAAAAGTTGCTCAGTGCTGAGGGTATTGATGCATTTATCAAAAATGAGAGTCTGCAATCCGGTTTAGGTGAACTGCCATTCGTCGAGATGTGGCCAGAGATTTGGCTCACACATAGCCGAGACAGCGAGCGCGCTCAAAAGCTGTTGATGGAATTTATCAATCGACCGGCGGCCAAGGAGTGGACCTGTCCCACATGCAAAGAATTAAACCCCGGCACCTTTGATGTGTGCTGGGCCTGCGTGCAGCCTTTGGCGGACGAGGAAGATGGATTCACGGCTTGACCTCATATCACACCATGAACCCAGAATGCAGAGTGAACCAGTGCCTGATTAACCTCATGTTGTCCCTGAAGGCTCTGCAGGCTTAAGTATATCAAAAATGTGTTGGCTCTGACTTTCTGAAGCGCTCGAGGTAATGAAGCAGGCGGGGCTTGTATCAGCCAAGTCCCAGTTGGGGTTGGGACAGGCAGACGCATCCTTTATCGTTCGGAGGAAAAGTGACGCTTCACGTAGCTGAGAATGATTTCTTTATTTTCCTCGCCGTAATCAGCCATCCCTTGCTCTTTGATCATCCAGTCCCACAAGTAGTCCCAGCGCTCATCGGTCACGCGGAGCTGGGCAAAGGTCTGGACCGAATGACATGCCGTGCATAGATAATAGGTGGTGTCGACTCCTTCTGAGACGGGCAGTCCACCAAATTCAGCGCTGATTTCATACTCAGACTCGGTGGGGTTTGCCGCATTTGATTGAGTCGGCGCCATAGGATTCGGAATTCCCATGGGGTTCGGAATTGCCATTGGGTTTGGAACCGTATTCGCCTCAATATTCAAACTTGTGACACTGAGAGTTCCGGCCAGTACCACAGCGCCCAAGGTTCCACATAGGATTTGCTTCATGCTGGTCGTTCCTTTTGATGAATCAATCGGTGGGCACGAGTGTGCCCACCTCAGATGGTTTTTAGCTTACGCCAACTGCGATCCGGTGGATCATGTTGTTTCCATATCCACGTGGGTTCCAGCCAGGTGTCGTCACAGGCTGTGTACGCCCCTCAGTATCCGTAGCACGAACCCAAACCTCGTAGTATCCCTTCATCGGGAATGAGACCGTGGCATTGAAGTGCTGCCACGCATACCGGTTACGGGGTTTTTCGAGATTTGCTTCTTGCCACGTCTGTCCGAAGTCGTGTGAAACATGCATAGCGGCCACTTCACCATCAGCCCATGCATGACCACGGATATCCAACGTCCGTCCATTGACCATGGTGCCCGTGATGGGGTTGGTGATCAGCGACTTGACTGGCATCGTTGTCATGATTTCCATGTCTTCGGTTGGGACCTCAGTACCAGGTGCAACCGGATAGGCTGGCATCCGGTATGAGTATCCACCCATTTTCGGCCCGTCATGCACCTGATCACGAATCCAAATGCGGTTGAGCCACTTGTGCGAAGCCGAAGCAGGATAGCCTGGCACTACTAAGCGGAGAGGGAATCCATGAATGGCAGGCAGTGGCTCGCCGTTGATTTCCCACGCAATTAAAGCATCAGCTTCCAACGCCTTTTCAATTGGAATACCTCGAGAAATCGGGAGCTTGTTTGGATCACCGGACAAATGCGGATCGGCGCCAATGTGCGCGGTGTAGACTGCACTTGACTTTACGCCGGCCGCTTCAAGCACATCCCGCAGACGGACACCTGTCCACATTGGGCAACCAATCGCACCGGTGCTCCACTGGTTCCCGGATGCGCCGGGCTGGAAGAACGAGCGTCCGTTACCGCCACATTCGAGAATCAATTGCCGCTCGACGACTTCAAAACGGTTTTTGAGGTCGTCCATGCTGAGTGTCAGGGCATTATTCACTTCGCCATCGACTGTCAGTGTCCAACCCTCTGCATTCATATCTAATGCATGCTGTGGGACGCCTCCGTTATTCCGAATGAATAAACGGTTTGCCGGTGTGACCTTGTCGTCTAGCAGGTGCGCAGGTGTTTCCGCATTCACAGGACGATCGTTGAGTAATGTCAGCCCGTCTTTGAATTCATAAGCTGCCATGTCTGACGCATTGGCAAAGCCAATCGGGCTCAGAGATTCTGGGAAAAACTTTGCGAATGGGATCGACATGACCGATCCAATACCAGCCAGTGTCGTTGCTTTGAGCAATCCACGGCGTGTGTGATCGACAGGTGTGAGATCTGCATTCACCTGACGTGTGCCTAACTCTGAAGTCTTTTCAGTTTCCGCTTTCATGTTTGAAATCCTCCACTTTGAAGCGTTATTAGGTATTTCGGATTCCTTCCCTTAGCTGAATTATTACTAAGCTTAGACCAAAGTCAACTAAATCAATTTCATTTCAAGAATGAATAAAAAACCCCTGATTCAAATACTTAGCGATAATTTTCAGAGTTTGTATTACCGCTGATCGATTTTTTCGATTTGAATTGCTTGAGAAGGCGCTTGCATTTCGGGAAAGACAACAAATCAAAAATATTACAACGGCTGGCGCGCCGAGCATCTCTGCCTGGAGGATCCGTCATGACAGTATCGCGTAGAACATTTTTATCCGGCGTGACCGGTATGGCTCTCATTTCTGCGACCCAGTCGGTGAGCGCGCTGACACCGAGACAGAGCCTTGGCCCGTTCTATCCGACAAAGCAGCCGCTTGACAGCGATGCAGATCTGACTTTTGTCGAGGGACGCGATGGTGTTGCATCTGGAGAGATCACCAACCTGTACGGGCGTGTCACCAATACGCAGGGCGCGCCAATCGCCGACGCATTGGTTGAGATTTGGCAATGCGATGCCTTTGGTGCATACCATCATCCGCGTGCAGGCGGTGGTATCGATCCGCATTTTCAGGGCTTTGGGAAAACGCGTACGGATAGCCAAGGCGGCTATCGATTTCGGACCATTAAACCCGTCGTCTATCCCGGGCGTGCCCCGCATATTCACATCAAAATCACGACAGCTTCGACTGAATTGGTGACACAAATTTATGTTCAGGGTGAATCAACGAACGACGGTGATTTTCTCCTGAATGCGATTAACGACGAGCAAGCGCGGCGATCCTTGGTGATTCCGTTTGAGCCGGATGCGGAGGGTGGCTCTGAGCTTGTGGCTGTTTTTAACCCGGTTTTAAAGGCGTAGGACAGCTTCCTGAAGCACTTTGAATATGCATCTTGTGCCGGACACGTAGCCGCGTGAGTCGCTTTATTTTATGTTGTTAAATGTGCGATTTAATGTATATTTGAGCCTGGTATTCAAACGGAGATTTGTATGACTCGGTTATTAACTCCGCATATTGCATCAATGACTGAGATGCGCGAGCCACATAAGGTGATCGAACAGTCCAATGGCGAGCCCGTTGCAGTGTTAAAAAACTCCACATTAGTTGGGTACTTTGTGCCCGCTCAAGCCATTTCAGATGAATCTCATCGAATGGCCTCGACCGAAGAGATTAAAAAGAGCATGGATTCACGCCGAGCGATCACTGAACCCGTGTTGGAGTATTTGACAGACAAATGAGTTTTGTACTGATCTCTCCAGATCAAATCATAGAAGTTCACGATCTGATTTTGGGCGAGCACGAGCTCCAAGGTCTTGCTGCAGATAAATCGCTCAGTAGCGCCATCGGTCGCGTTGAAAATCGGCTCCACTATGGCTTGATCAACGATGTCTATGAGTTAGCAGCCGCATATGCCACAGCGATTTCTCAGGCGCACTGCTTTAACGACGGAAACAAACGCACCGCCTTTCAGGTTATGGATCTCATTCTTGATCTGAATGGAGTTCACATCGCTTGGAATGTTGAAGAAATCGGCGATCAAATTGTTTTATTGGCGCAGTCAAAGCTCGATGAAGCAATGTTTGCAGATTGGTTGCGAAACCTCTAGAGGCCTGAAGTGCTCGTCCTGCCGGCCTCGGAGTATGGGTTAAGGCGAGATAACATCACTTGTTGGAGGCGAGAATGTATCCCCCTCTCTCCGCCATCATTTATAAAAATAAATTTATATTTCATATATTTGGTATCATTGATCCACATGGACCCACCACAATGCCCACCAAAAATATTTTATAGACTCCGCTGAGTAGGGTAATCAACTAGCCGAGCAAATGGAGCGCAACGCACCAACGCTGCCTTGAGATAGTAGCAACTGGCCGAGGGTTGTAGTATTCGCGGCCTTCCACAAAGGCGCGTTGGCAGAGTGGTTATGCAGCGGATTGCAAATCCGTGTACGTCGGTTCGATTCCGGTACGCGCCTCCATTGATTAAGATTATGATTTAATGAAGTTTTTTTAAAAATTTTGAGCGTTAAATCCACTTGTTTGCCCAGTCTAGGGAGGGTCAAGTATAAGGTGACGTTCTCGAGAGGATTCGAATCTCTAACTTTTGCCTCCGGAGGAAAAAGATCTTAGATCAAGCTCAATAATTCCAATACTTCTGGATTCGATATTTAGCCTTGTGCATGTTTTGTAATCGCAAAACAAACCATATGGATTAGTTGGCTACAGACATATATCAGATCTGATGATTTCCTCCCTGCAAGTATAGTATCAAACTCATCCCAGCGTCCATGCATGTAGAGGTTTCTCGCTTTTCGAAGGGCAAATAAAGTATCAGCTACTTCGGCTGTATAGTTAAATTTAATGCCATAGTCTTCCCTAAGAGAGCGGAGTCTTTCATCTACAAGAGATCGGCGTGGTCTTGGGTTGAACTCTACAGAATTGTTAGTTTGCTCAGATACGAACTGCAAAGCTTCAATACTAAATTTTTCAAGAAATAAAAAAATCGTCGCGACGTTGCCAGCTCGGCCGTGAACCCGAGCATAGTCTCCCCATATTTCTCGCTGATTCTCTAGCTCTTCTTCAAATTCACGCTCTGCATCATCCAGCCATTCCAATTCGGCCTCATCACTCTCAGGGAGCTGTGCTTTTTCTTCATC
>CAJXNQ010000002.1 GCA_913057215.1 uncultured Gammaproteobacteria bacterium | reverse complement strand
TAGGTTTTGAACTCAGGCTCCATCGCTTCTTTAAAGGCAACCGCTTTCCCGGCCACCGCATGCATCAGCGGGCCGCCCTGCATTCCTGGGAATACCCCAGAATTCAGCTTTTTATGCAGTGTCTCATCTTCGACACCGGACAGAATCAGACCTGAGCGCGGGCCGCGCAGCGTTTTATGCGTAGTGGTTGTGACGACGTGCGCATGCGGCACCGGAGAGGGATACACACCTGCCGCCACAAGGCCTGCGATGTGCGCCATATCAACCAAGAAATAGGCACCCACGTTGTCGGCGATTTCACGCATCTTGGCCCAGTCAACAATCCGTGAGTAGGCTGAAAAACCACCTAAGATGAGCTTTGGTTTGTGTGCTTCGGCGAGATCCGAAATTTGGTTGTAATCCATGTACCCGTCGGCATCGATGCCATATTGCACCGCCTGATAGGTCTTCCCGGAAAAGTTCACTGACGCTCCATGCGTCAGGTGTCCACCATCGGCCAACGACATGCCTAAAATGGTGTCCCCAGAATTTAAGAGCGCCAAATATGCGGCCGCATTGGCTTGCGACCCCGCGTGTGGCTGTACATTGGCATATGCTGCGCCAAACAGCTGCTTGGCGCGCTCGATGGCGAGCTCCTCAACCACATCGACATGCTCACAGCCGCCGTAATAGCGCTTGCCGGGATATCCCTCAGCATACTTATTCGTCAAAACAGAGCCTTGGGCTTCCAAAACGCGTGGGCTCGCATAATTTTCTGAAGCAATCAGCTCAATGTGATCTTCCTGACGCTCTGTTTCGGCGGCCATCGCCTCCCAGAGTGCATGATCATAATCAGAAATTGCGGAGGTCTTTGCGTACATTGGCAGATCCTTCATTGCGAGACACAGGCGAGTCGCTCATAATACCGATTCGATCGTCGAGGTGAAACAAAGTTCTCGACATGTGATTGAGGGAGAGCGGGGATGCCCGCGCCGAAGGAGCAACCGACCCGGAAACTCTCAGGCCCACGGACCGCAATCGCACACAGATCGAATCTGGAAAGTAGCTTCGGCTCACCGAAGGAGTAAGCGGACGTCGCGAATCTCTCAGGTCAATGACAGATGGGTCATGCACTGAAACGCCGCTGGAGGCCGCATGACCGAATTACATTCGCTAACACTTGAATCATTTCATCAATCACTCGGCGCGAAGTTCGCACCCTTTGCCGGCTACTCCATGCCCATTCAATACCCCTTGGGTGTCAAAGGTGAGCACCTGCACACCCGTGAGGCTGTCGGCCTGTTTGACGTATCACACATGGGCCAACTGAGCATCGAAGGACCGGGTGCCACAGATGCCCTCGAGCGATTGGTACCTGCATCACTTCATGAGATGCAGCCTGACCAAATCCGCTATTCCCAACTTACACTCGAGAACGGTGGCATCCTCGATGATCTGATGCTCACCCGTCGTGGAACGGATCATTGGTTTCTTGTGGTCAATGGCGCCTGTAAATGGGACGACATGGCGCATTTTGAAGCGCATCTGCCGGAATCCGTCGGCATGGTCTACCACGCAGATCATGCGTTGATCGCCGTGCAAGGACCGAAGGCGCGCACGGCACTGGCTCGACTGATCCCAGAGGCGTCTACATTGACCTTCATGCGTGCACTCGAGACCACCTGGCAGGGTCTCTCGATCGTCCTCTCCTGTTGTGGTTATACCGGCGAGGATGGCTATGAGATTTCAATTGCCAGCGAGCATGCGGACACACTCGCCCAGGCACTCAGCGCACTTCCCGAATCGACTTGGGTGGGCCTGGGTGCACGGAATTCACTCCGTCTCGAGACTGGCCTGTGTCTCTATGGCCAGGATCTCACCACGGACACGACACCCATTGAAGCCGATCTATTATGGTCGATCCAAAAGAGACGTCGCACTGAAGGTGGATTTCTAGGCGCTGACGTGATTTGTCAGCAGATTGAACAGGGCGCACCCCGGAAACGTGTTGGGCTGACCCCAGTCGACGGGCGGACTCCGCTCCGTGAGGGGACCGCTCTTTTTGACACCGCCGGACATCCGGTAGGCGTTGTTACTTCAGGTGGCTTTGGACCGAGCCTCGGTGGTCCTGTTGCCATGGGGTATGTCACCCAAAATCTCAGTACACTCGACACTGAACTCGTAGCGGAAGTCCGTGGTAAACAGCTTCCCTGCAAGGTCACTGATTCTGTTTTTGTACCACAGCGTTACGTACGCACACTTTGAAACCAAGGAACGCACCATGACAGTGAAATACACCCGTGAACACGAATGGATCCGAATTGAGGGCGACACAGCAACCGTCGGCATCACCTTTTATGCGCAGGAGCAACTCGGTGATGTGGTCTTCGTGGAATTACCTGAGGACAACACAGCAGCCGATCAGGGTGCAGAAGTGGCCGTCGTTGAATCCGTCAAAGCCGCCAGCGACATTTATGCACCGGTCACCGGCACCATCATTGAGGCCAATGCAGAACTCTCCGAGCGGCCTGAATTGGTGAATGAGGATCCAGAGAATGATGGCTGGTTTTTCCGCATGCAATTGAGCGACCCCACCGAGCTTGATGACCTGTTTGACGAAGCCGCCTACCAAGCCTTTATCCAAGAAGAACTGTAATAAGGAGTGCCCGTGTCCAGAGAATTGACCTTTCGCGATCGTCACATTGGTTTGTCAGCGGATGACCAAACCCGCATGCTCAATGCACTTGGTCTTGAGTCCATGGATGCGCTCGCCGATCAGGTGATTCCGGAATCCATCCGGCGGACACGACCACTCCAGGTGCCTGAGGCACTGTCTGAACAAGACGCGCTCAGCGCACTGCGTGCCATCGCTGATGAAAACCAGGTGGTTCGCACATTGATTGGACAGGGGTACTACCAGACACTCACGCCTCAGGTCATCCAGCGCAATGTGTTGGAGAATCCTGCGTGGTATACGGCCTACACACCCTACCAGCCTGAAATTTCTCAGGGGCGGCTCGAGGCCTTATTCAACTTCCAAACCATGGTCGTTGAACTGACCGGGATGGCGCTGGCCAACGCCTCCTTACTCGATGAAGCCACCGCGGCCGCTGAGGCCATGACACTCTGTGAACGGAGCCACAAATCCAAATCAACACGCTTTTATGTGGCCAATAACCTCTTTGCGCAAACGCGCGCGGTCATTGAGACCCGCGCCGCGCCCTTGGGTTTTGAACTGATTGAGTTTGATCCATTCGATCCACCGGCCTTTGATGACGCCTTTGGGATGATGGTTCAGTACACAGGTGCCGATGGGCAAATCGTCGATCTCGGTACGTTGCTGCCAAAAGCCAAAGAGGCCGGTCTCTTCACGGTGGTGTCGGCGGATATCTTAAGCCTGACACTGCTCGAGGCACCCGGCCAATTCGGGGCGGATATTTGTCTTGGCTCCACACAACGCTTCGGAGTTCCCATGGGCAATGGCGGTCCACATGCTGCGTTTTTTGCCGTGACCGACAAACTCAAGCGGAGTATTCCAGGCCGCTTGGTGGGTCAATCCATTGATGCCGAGGGGCGCCCAGCGTATCGGCTGACATTGCAGACGCGCGAGCAACATATCCGCCGTGAAAAAGCCACCAGTAACATCTGTACCGCACAGGTGTTATTAGCCAATATCGCAGGCCTCTATGCCACCTACCACGGTCCGGATGGTCTGAAAGCAATTGCCGAGCGTGTGCATGGCCTCACCCATCTGCTGTACACAGGTCTCGCCGCCCAAGGTGTGTCCGTCAATGCAACATTCTTCGATACGCTGAGTATTGAGGTCACCGATGCGCGCGCCCTACAACACAAGCTTTTGGATGCTGGATTCAATGTGTTTCTAGCATCCCCCACCTGCATTCGGGTGTCATTGGATGAGGCCTCAACGACAGACGAAGTGGACACATTACTCGCTGTCTTTGGCGCATCGCGACAGCCTCAATCAGTCAGCCATGCCATCCCAGAGTCCGTGGCTCGAAAGACTGCCTTCATGACCCAAGACGTCTTCCACCAGCATCATTCAGAAACTGAAATGATGCGGTATGTGCGGAAGCTTGCTGACCGTGATCTGGCGCTGGATCGCGCGATGATACCGCTTGGCTCATGCACCATGAAACTGAACGCTGCAAGTGAAATGGCGCCCATTACTTGGCCTGAATTCGCACACATCCATCCCTTTGCTCCGGATGCGCAAAAACAGGGCTACACACGCATGATCGATGAACTCTGTGCATGGCTCAGTGACATCACCGATTATGCCGGCATCTCCTTGCAACCGAATTCCGGTGCTCAGGGTGAATACGCGGGCCTTCTTGCCATCCAGGGCTACCACGCCTCGCGTGGCGACACGCATCGCACCATTTGTTTGGTGCCCTCCTCAGCACACGGTACCAACCCAGCGAGTGCTCAGATGGTCGGGCTCGAGGTGGTTGTGATCGGCTGTGATGCCGACGGCAACATCGATTTGGACGATTTGAAGGACAAACTCGAGACCTACGGAGATCAACTCAGCTGCTTGATGATCACCTACCCCTCGACCCACGGAGTGTTCGAAACCGATGTCAAAACAGCCTGTGATTTGGTGCATGCCAAGGGCGGTCAAATTTATTTAGACGGCGCCAACCTCAATGCGCAAGTCGGACTGACAAGCCCTGGGATCATAGGCTCCGACGTTTCACACCTGAATTTACACAAGACCTTTTGCATTCCCCACGGCGGAGGCGGTCCGGGTGTTGGCCCAATTGGCGTCGCTGAGCATCTGTTGCCCTTCATGCCAGGACACCCACTGACTGACGCAGATACGCCCGTGGGTCCTGTGTCCGCAGCACCTTTTGGTTCGGCAATGATTTTGCCAATTTCATGGATGTACATTCGGATGATGGGACCAGACGGTCTCAAATCAGCGACAGAAAACGCCATCTTGGCAGCCAACTATGTGGCCAAACGGTTGGCGCCGCATTTCCCGGTGCTGTATACCGATGCAAACGGCTTTGTCGCGCATGAGTGCATTCTCGATACCCGCGTGGTGAAAGAATCAGCCGATGTGACTGTCGATGACGTGGCCAAACGACTGATCGATTACGGATTCCATGCACCGACCATGAGTTGGCCTGTTGCAGGCACGCTCATGATTGAGCCGACTGAAAGTGAGTCCAAAGCTGAGCTGGATCGATTCTGTGATGCAATGATCGCAATCCGCGATGAAATCCGCCTGATTGAATCAGGCCAAGTGACGGCTGCCGACTCGGTGCTTCGTCATGCACCCTTCACTGTTGAAGCATTGACAACCGATCAATGGGATCACCCATTCTCACGCACTGAAGCGGCCTTTCCCGTGGATGCATTGAAAACCGATCGCTATTGGCCGCCTGTGGCGCGCATTGATAATGTCTTTGGCGATCGCAATCTCGTGTGCAGTTGCCCACCTGTGGCAAGCTATACCAAGCAATCAACGGAAGCGGCATGACAGAACACTCCAAACGAGTCAAAAGCGGCGACAAAATCACCAATGCGGTGGGCGTCACGGCCATTAAAAATGGCCAAAAACGGCGCACCGATGAGCCAGCACCCCGCGGTGATAAACCCAAATGGCTGAAGTTTGTGAGCCCAGGTGGTACCGGCTATCAGGAGGTCAAAAAAATAGTCAAAACCCATCGCCTGTCGACCGTGTGTGAGGAGGCGATGTGTCCAAATATCGGAGAGTGCTGGAGCGCGGGGACTGCCACCATCATGCTCATGGGCTCGGTGTGTACGCGTGCCTGTCGTTTTTGTGCTGTCGATACTGGGAATCCAAATGGCTGGCTTGACTTGGAAGAGCCGAAAAATACGGCCGAATCCATTGCCCTGATGGGGCTCTCATATGTGGTACTGACCAGTGTCAATCGCGATGATTTGGAAGACGGCGGAGCCAGTCACTTTGCAGCCACTGTGCGTGCGATCAAACAACGAACGCCCGACACGGCGGTTGAGGCGCTCACACCAGACTTCCAAGGACAGATGCAAGATGTCGAGACCCTTGTTGAATCAGGGCTTGATGTCTTTGCGCAAAATGTTGAAACCGTCAAACGGCTGACGCACCCCGTCCGTGATCCCAGAGCCAGTTATGAACAAACGCTCGCCGTCTTGGCTCACAGTAAAACGCATCGCCCGGATGTGCTCACCAAGACGAGCCTGATGCTTGGCCTTGGTGAAACCGATGATGAAATCCAGCAAGCGATGGATGATTGTAAAGCCCACGGCGTCGACATCCTGACGTTTGGGCAGTACCTACGGCCGACCGTGAATCACCTGCCCATTGACCGCTACGTGACACCTGAACAATTTGAGATGTATCGGCAATGGGGCCTCGAGCGTGGCTTCCTTGAGGTGGTCTCAGGGCCCATGGTCCGCTCCAGTTATCGCGCGGAACAAGCGCTTTTGAAAAATAATGCAGGGATTAATAACAGTAACCGCGTCGAAGCGATTCCGGTGAAACAACTATGAGATCCACCCGAGCGCTTACGCTTGTCGCTCTATTGCTGTTAAGCGGTTGTCAAAACCCAATCAACGACCCGATTGATTCAGTCGTCGAAGTTGTGACCAATCCAGAGCAAGAAATTCGAAAAGGCGAACGAAACTACCCCTTCGCGCTGGCCCAATCCGGGGGCGATTTACAGTCACTGCCTGTGACTGAGACCTATCTCAACTCACTCATTCAAACCCTGGCACAGACTGCCAACTCACCCTTTCCCTGGGAAATAAAACTGGTCAATGATGCCTCCATCAACGCATGGGCGTTGCCCGGTGGGAAAATGGGGGTCAACTATGGATTGATCCTGGCCGTTGAAACCGAGGCCGAGTTGGTGTCTGTTCTGGGACACGAAATGGCGCACAGTCTTGAACTGCACGGGACAGGGCGTGAGACCTTCGGTGCCCTCGTCGGGCTGGCCGCGCAGGTCATCGAGATTGGCATCTCAGAACCTGGGACTCAACCCGGCTCCAATCGCCTGATTGGACTCGGCCAAAACATTTTGATGGGACAATACAGCCAAGCCAATGAACTCGAAGCCGATCGGATCGGTGTCGATTTGATGGTGCGTTCAGGATTCAATCCAGAAGGCGCAGTCGGCATGCAAGAGAAGTTGGCCGAGCTCGGCGCAGGCGGCAACTCAATCGCGCAGAAATTGCTTGGGACACACCCCATCAGTCGAGAGCGGTTGGCACAAATTCGTGAGGTGGTTGCACGCTATCCAGCCGGTGGACGTGATATGAGTCCAGACTTTGAGCGCGCACGCGCGGAACTCAATGCAGCCAAGCCTGCGTTGGATCAAGTGACTGAAGCACGAACCCTGGGTGGTCAAAAAGCGTTTCAAGACGCGCTCGATGCACTGGAACCGGCGATTAGTTCACTTCCGAACGAGCACAGCCTGCATCGACTCAAGGCCGAACTGCTGGTCGCCGATGGGCGACCTCGCGAGGCGATTGCGTCGGCGCTTCGCGTACGTGAGTTGAACCCGAGCGATCCGATCAGTGAGCTCTTGCTCGGATACTGTTATGATGCAGCCGGTGACAAGGCCAATGCCGAGGCGGCACGGAATCGTGCACGGCGCCTGACACAATAAAAAAATCAAACGGACTGATTCTGGAATACACATTTATGCAGAAGTTACTCAACACCTTTCACGCTGAGTCGCTTTTTCATCTCGTCATCATCTTTACCGTGTTTGCTCTGACCGGCTCATCGGCGGTCTATGTGGCAGGCCCGGTATTGGACTTTTTTGCCTTGAATCCAGAGCACATGAATCCTTGGCTGTATTGGCCGCTTCGCATCGCCATTATCTTTCCGATCTACCAATGCCTGTTGATCATCGTCGGAACCGCGTTTGGGCAGTTCCGATATTTCTGGGCATTTGAGAAAAAATTCTTGCGTCGGATGGGAGTCCGGCTGCCCTAGACCATCTGCACTGACAGTTCTGGCAAGCCCTCGATCTGACACCTCAACTCATCACCCCGCTCAACCGCACCGACCCCAGATGGGGTACCCGTGAAGATTAAATCACCGGGCTTGAGCATCTGAACGCGTGATACGTAAGCAATCAATTCAAAAACGTCATAGACCATTTGATTCAAATCGCCCTGCTGACGAATCGCGCCGTTGACTGACAATTGAATTGTTCCAGCCTCCAAATGACCAACCTCATCAACCGGCGCGACCATCCCGAGTACGGCTGCATCATCAAAGTTCTTCGCCATCTCCCAGGGACGTCCCTCTGCCTTCGCCTCGGCTTGCCGATCACGGCGCGTGAAATCAATCCCACAGGCATACCCAAAGACCAGATCTTTGGCCTCACGCGGAGTCACATCGCGGCCACCCTGACCCAGTACGACAACTAACTCCACCTCATGATGCAAATCTTCAGTGTGTGAAGGGTAACGAACCGCCGGACCGAAGCTCAGGGCATCAAAGCTTTTTTGAAAATGAAAAGGCTGTGCGCGATCCACCTCTCCACCCATCTCGCGCGCGTGCGCTTCATAGTTTTTAGCAATGCAAAAAATTCGGTTGACCGGTCGTGTTTGACCCTGCGTCAGAGTCATTTTTGGATGTTCTGGGGAATTCCACTGCATGCGTCACTTCAATCCTCGTATACTGTTGCTATGAGTGTATACCGCACAGTCAAAACCTTCGATCATTATCCCTGCAGCCACAGGCAGTGGCGGCATGGTGGTCATTGCAAATACATCCACGGTTATTCGCGGAGTTTCACCATCACCTTTGGCTGCCATGCGCTTTCAGATGCTGGGTTTGGCGTCGATTTTGGTGAACTCAAAGAGATCAAAGCCTGGCTCAGCCACTGGTTTGATCACACCACACTGATCAATGCCGACGATCCAGAAATGGCGCTGTTTGAATCGATGCACGCCAAAGAAATCATCGATCTAAGAGTCTTGCCAAACGTCAGCATGGAACGGACCGCTGAGTTTGTCTTTGACTATGTCGATGACTGGATTCAAAAGCACACCGACGGGCGCGCGTTTGTGCTCGAAGTGGAATGCCGCGAAAACTCTAAAAACGCCGGGATTTACCGACCAGAACGCTCAAACTGAGTCCGTAGGTTCTCAAACCGCTGCACGCCGCGTTCAAATCCTTGAGACAGGAGTCCTGGAAGACGCTCTGTCACCTCGAGGTCTCGATACAATCGACCTGCTAAAAGCGGCAAGAGGCCTTGGTGAAAAATACGTCGCCGTCTCGGGTCAATCGACAACACCTGGCCAAAACGCCCTGAATCGAGCATAAACAGCGTCATGGGTTGGTCTGCCATCCATTCCCGATCCGTCATCCATCCAGTCAAAAACTCATCCAACCCCACAATCCCGGGTGAGCGCTCATGACGGTTGACCACAAAGCGGCCCTCTAAGACCAGATACAAATCCGGAAAATCATCGGCTCCAATCAATGTCTCCCCTGGCTTTAAGCGAACAACCTGCCCGTGTTCACACCAGTGCCGATATTCCTGCTCCGTGAGCGAAGCCAATAGCCACTGTTGTTCAAGCATTGCCGAGATCCCAATGCACGGTCGCCTCAGCTTGCAAGAAGCCATCGCGGTCGACAACAAATCGAGTGCCCGCACGCTCAACAAGGCTTTGAATCACATGTGCACGCATGTCAGGGCTTAATCCAATCAACCAATGATCGAACCAAATAATCTGTCCTGTGCGCGCCAGTGCGCGCGCGAGTTTCAATCGATTCAGACCGTGTGGTCCGGCGAGGGTCTCCAGGGCACCAATGGGCGCATTTAAGCGTTGATGCAGTGACTCAATCCAGCGACTGGCATCGAGCCGATCCAGGTGATATTCGAGGGTCGCTGCCTCCATCGAAGGTTCGATGAAGAGCCATTCGCCGACGGTGTGCGCGTACGCATCTGCGGGGTGATCCAACATCACCACAGAGGCGGCCAAGGCCTCAGGTGATAACCGAGCCACATCAATGCCGCCAATGCGAACCGCACCGCGCTCGGGCGTGACGCGCCGTGTAAGGAGATGTTTCAACGTCGAAAGGCCGGCTCCTTCGGGTGCGGTAATCCGCACTAAGCTGTCGTCTGCACACTCAAAGGACAGTTGATCAAACAGTGGACGCTCGCCGGCATGGCGGCGGTACACCACCTGGTCATACACCACCTCACCACTGAGCTTGATGGGTTGAAAAGAGATCTGAGGTTTTCGCGATGCGGATTGATCAGCACTGACAGGCATCGCAGCACGCATCCGCTCGAGCAGGACAACAGCCGCCAGACCCAACCCTGTCAGCACAGTCGGCTGCTCTACATCGGTCAATGCCATGGCTGGAATCACAAGTGTTGCTGCCATCACGGCACGACTGAAACGACTGTATTCAGCCACCAATTCGATCCTGGCGATCACCCAGTAACTGGCCTCGGCCCACACCTTGAATAATCGTTGACGCACCGATTGCACACCCTCGCGAGCCAACCGCGCCGACAGCCAACGCATCGGGGCGTCGATTTCTGGAAGACCGGGTAATAATCGTCTGACGTAGATCCAGTAGGCCAAGCCGATCAAGGCCGCTGCGACCATATAGGACAGGGCCAAGATCGGTTTGAGAACCAACAGGAGGGCCGCTACACACACAATGGCTGCTGCCAGACTGACGGGGAGCACATCTCGATAACACCGCGCAGTTTCTTGGATCGCATAGGCCGCCGCGAGACTCCAAACCACACATCCTAAAACCACCAGCAGAGACTCAGGCGCCAGTGCGAATCCAGGTGCATCCAGCACAATCAATGCGGCATACCAACTGATGACAGCCGCAATCGCCAGACAGGCTGCGCACACCATGACAGGCACCACGCGCACGTGGTCTTCACTGGTTTCGACCTCCAAAATGGTCCGAGGTGCGTGGTCGGTCACCAAGGGTGTTGCGATGTCAGGGGACAGCGGTGTGTCGCCCTCAATCGCAGAATCTAAAGCCTCTCCAAACCAACTTTTAAACGAGGGTTGGGCAAGCTTCACGTTCCAGTCAACCGAGGTGTCGTCAATTTGCAGCGCGCGCATCATGGCGACAATCGGAGTCACAAGTTGTGAGCGACCGAGATCACCCAGACGCGGAATCAATCCAAGCGGCAGACGACTCTCAAAGGTCATGGCGGACTCAGCCACCAATTGCACGCGCAAATGGTTCGATTCTGGAACGAGGAACCAGCCACCTTCTGGGATCGGCATGTCGCCCACGACGACCTGGTCTACGACAAAACGAATTCGGCCTGTTCCTGCACGAACCTGCCACAGACGGTCGCGGGCGAGGCCCGCTGAAACCTGGCCCTCTTCTAAATGAAACTGCTTCGGATCAATCGAGCTCAACCGCTTGATCCTCCCAGCAATCCGAGACACTTGAATAGACCAAGATGCGACACTGTGCTTGGCTCAAATTGTCTAAAATTTCACGTTGTCGCTGTGCAGACAGCGGTGCAAGTGCATCGACTAAAACCAGTGTTTCTGCACCCTGAGCCAGTGCACGTGCGATTTGCAAACAGGCAGCTTCCGACGAGGAGAGACCTTGATTATGTCGACCAATCTGATACTCCAAACTGCCACCGAAGCGTGTCCGCCAATGGGGCAACCCCACCAATTGCATCAAATTGGCAAAGTGATAGTCAGCCACCTCACTGACATCCCAGGCAAAGTTACTTCTTAAGGTGCCAGGTAGAAACTCAGCCTCAGGGCCGAGTACCGTGATCGGTTCACCGGCATCCACCAGATGTTCAGCAGCATCCAATAAGGTTTCAGGTCGACGCACAGACAACACCGTCACACCGACACCCTGGGTGGATAACAGCCATTTTAAGTGACGCGCCAGACGTCGCGGGTGCGCGCGTGTCAGTACTTTCGGCGTCGCGGTCAGCGCACGTGCTTGCTGAAAGTGCCGCGTGGGCATGACATCCAGCACCACAAAACCAAGCACCACAATCCAGACGACAGCTGGCAAATCAAGTACAAGATCGAGTCCTACCATGGCAAGGACAGTCGCGATTGCAAGCCGGCGACCACCCACATCACGCGATAATCTCGGGATCCAGTCCGGTGCCATGACATCCAATGCCATCAACAAATCAGGCCATTGCGCGCGGTGGATCAAGGTAATCGATGTATAGGTCGCAGCCGCCAAGATCAGTGCCGTCAATACCCACAACGGACCCATGGCGACCTCGAGTTGCAACAAGATCCCGGTCAACATCACCAACAAGATGCGGGCAATCACAACGAGGGTGAGCGCAAACCATTGCACGGGTTGCTCAGGATCAGGACTCTCCGGCTCAAGCACCATGCCACTGGCATACGGGCTCGCCCACCGAAACACAGACACCCGCGACGCGCCATCAACCGCCATCACCCAACCCAACCAACGCTTTCTTACCCGCTGAATGCGCCCGCTTTGATCAATGAAGACAGCGCCGACCTTTGGCGGCTTGAGTTGACGTTCTTTGAGGTGATATCCGAGATCTCGTGCCTCATCAGCAATCGCCTCAAAGGTGGCTCCGGTTGCAATCAGTCCATCGAGTGTTGCGGTCATGAATCCAATCGGCGCCCCAGGAGTTCCAGGAGACGCGCCTGCCCGCTTAACAAGGTCACATCACAGTGCTCGCCGGGTGCCGGAATCGAGTCCTCAGCATCGGTCACAACAGATTGAACTCGCACACCGGTTGCAAACAATCGCTCAGCCAGCAGTCGGGAGCCGACTAAATCGCGAATATCTTGGACCGACAGAATTTCGCCGGGTTCAGCAAACACCTGTGCTTTGAGTTGATGTGAAGGGCAGTCCAAAGACACCACTTCACCGAGCTGTCGTGCCTCCAGAGCCTCAGGAATCAGTACCGACAATTCAGCACGTGCGGTCGAACCCAGGCCTCGATGAGTCGTCACAACACCTAACACTGTCTCAGTTTCAGCAACGCGGACCGCCCACAGGCTGATGACCCAAATGACGAATAACAGCGCCAAAAAAGGCCAAAGCCACCACATTGGACGCGGAAGCCCAAGGCTGTCAGTTTCTGATTGATGACGCTCGACCACGATGCTCCTTAGTACGAACTCTCAAGACGGCTCAAAACATACCGGAATTTCAAGGTAGCCGCCTCAACATCCGCCAAATCATGGGCTTCCGGTAACAGCAAGCGGGTCTCAGCAGAGAGCCCAACGGCCAGCGCGATCGCCCAATCTTCGCGATGCTGCTCGCGAAGTGGTAACTCAAGTCCCCAGACCGCGGTATCAACCTGCCAAAGCGCCCGCTCAGATGCGTCGAGATACCATTCCGCCAACCCCAGTAATGCACCGCTGCCGCGAACGCGGCCTTGGCAATTCAACTCACCATCGAGGATCAAACAGGGTCTTGGAAACATCACGCTGACACCTGGATCGAGATACAAGCCGCGTGCTTGATCGACAATCCACTGCAAATCCTGGTTTTCGAGATGTGCGATCCACGGATTCATCGCCGACCACCGAGCAGATGTTCGGTGCGCCATGCCAATGGCTGATTGCCTGAGACCTTGGCAATCACATCACCTGAGCGCACCCAGGGGTGCCCACGTTTTGCGATCAAACGCCCTCCAACGCGTGCGCGGATACCGAGAGCAGCTGCATTGGGGCGATCCGGACGATACAGCTCAGCAATCAAAGTGCCTGCCTCAAACTCATCTCCAAGTGCGGTATGCCATAACAGTAACCCCGAGTCTGGGCTGGTGACAGGATCCATTCCACTGAGTGGATGCACTTGAATGTCTCCCGAAACCTCAGGCGCTTGACCGACAATCAGTCCACGCCCGATTAAAAAATCAATCAACGCATCTGAGTCGTGCGCCGCGAGCGGCTCACTGACATCGCGGGTGCCACGCAGCTCAACTGTCATGGCACACACTGGCTCATGAAATCCTGCATTTGGGAAGGCGGCGTCCAGTTCGGCCCAAAACGCAACAACAGCATCATCGAAGGATGCGGCCTCGCTCGGACTGTCCAAAAGCACGGTCGATGCACCAAGGCGTTGACCAAGATCGCAGGCCGCCTCTTTTGAGGAATCAAAGGCGTAGAGATGCGGTTCAGCCTCGTCATCTGAATGCAGATCCAATACCCAGGAGGCATCCACTGCTCTGGATTGCAAGACCACCTGAAGTGCATCGACTGGAGACTCCACCACGTATCCAGACAAGGCCTCTGTCCACAATGTCCGAGCTGCCTCCACGTTGTGCGCAGGCTGATCACTCAGGCGACGCTTGAGCTCCTTCATCGTCTGGCTGGCGAGCCCTGGCATATCACGATTGAAATTACGCCCACTGGAGAGATCAAATCGACCCACATGATGACCACGCAGCCATTGTGACCCACCGATTGGATTGGCCTGCGTGATAATCCGAATGACGGCGCGAAGTGCCCCCTCGGCCTCCAATTCCGCCAACTTATCGGCGAGTCGTGCGGCGACAAGCAAGGGCGGGCACTCATCGGCATGCAACCCCGCCTGAATCAGGACCACGGGGCCTGATTCACCAAAGCTCATTTCAGTGACGGAATAACTCACGCCTGATCCGAGCGCACTGACAGGGTGCCGGATCAGCGTCGCCATTGATTAGGCCTCAGGTCGCATCGCAGGGAACAAAATAACATCACGAATCGATTCCTGTTCTGCAAAGAACATCACCAACCGGTCAATTCCAATGCCCTCACCGGCTGTCGGCGGCAGGCCATATTCAAGTGCGCGCACATAATCCTCGTCATAAAACATGGCTTCTTGGTCACCACTGTCTTTTTGCGCAACTTGCGCACGGAAGCGAGCGGCTTGGTCTTCCGCATCGTTCAGCTCACTGAATCCATTGGCCAGTTCACGACCGCCAATGAAAAACTCAAACCGATCCGTGACAAAGGGATCGTCGTCATTCCGCCGTGCCAGCGGACTGACCTCCGCTGGGTAGGCTGTGATAAAGGTTGGACGCATCAGTTGTGACTCAGCCGTCGCCTCAAAAATCTCAATCTGTACCTTACCAAGACCCCAGGTGTCTTCAATCTTCAGGTTGAGCGCGCGCGCAAGCGTCCGAGCAGACTCGAGATCATCGAGCATCGATTCGGTGGCCTGATCGCAATATTTCAAGATTGCCTGTTTGACCGTCAGGCGGTCAAAGGGTGCATCCAGATCGATGTCCGATCCGTCTTCCAACTTAAAGGTGGTACGTTGGCAGACCTCGTTGGCAATCTGGCGAATCAATACCTCCGTCAACGCAATCAAATCGTGGTAATCCGCATACGCCCAATAGAACTCGAGCATTGTGAACTCCGGGTTGTGCCGCGTTGACAGACCCTCGTTTCGGAAATTGCGGTTGATCTCAAACACACGCTCAAAACCACCCACCACTAAACGCTTCAGATACAACTCAGGCGCGATTCGCAAATACATGTCAATGTCGAGTGCATTGTGATGCGTGATGAAGGGGCGTGCGGTCGCACCACCTGGAATCACCTGCAACATCGGAGTCTCAACTTCTAAGAAATCGCGTGCCTCAAAGAAGCGACGGATCGATGCGATGACCTTTGAGCGCATGGTAAAGACCCGGCGGGTCTCATCGTTGGTCATCAAATCCACGTAGCGTTGACGATACCGCTGCTCTGTATCAGTCAGCCCCTTATGCTTATCAGGCAAGGGGCGCAATGATTTGGTCAATAACTGAAGCGAAGTCAGATGAACAGAGAGCTCACCGGTGTTGGTTTTAAAAAGACGTCCCTGGCCGCCGACAATATCGCCTAAATCCCAGGTCTTAAAATCATCGTACACCCCCTCTGGCAAGTCCGCTTTACGGGCATACAGCTGGATGCGTCCTGAAACATCTTGGATGGTTAAAAAGCTTGCCTTGCCCATAATCCGACGCAACATGATCCGGCCACAGACAGCCACCTCAATCCCAGCCTCTGCCAGTGCATCTTTCTCGGCGTCACCGTGCGCATCGATGAGCACACGGGCCACATGTGTGCGTCGAAAATCGTTGGGGAAATCAGGGCCTGCTTGTTCACGAATCCGCGCAAGCTTTTTGTAACGTTCAGCAATCAGCTGATTTTCGTCGACCTCGAGTTCGGGTGAGTCGGTGTGCTCTGTCATTACAGTCCCTGCTTTAAACTGGCTTCGATAAAGGGATCCAAGGCGCCATCGAGGACGGCTTGAGTGTTTGAGGATTCAACCCCGGTGCGCAAATCCTTGATGCGACTGGAATCCAATACGTAGGATCGGATTTGGCTGCCCCAACCAATATCTGCTTTGGAATCTTCAAGCGCTTGTGCCTCAGCACGCCGCGCATCCATCTCACGTTCGTACAGCTTCGCACGGAGCTGTTTCATGGCAAAATCTTTGTTTTGATGCTGAGAACGCTGACTCTGACACTGCACCACAATACCTGAGGGTTCGTGCGTAATCCGCACCGCGGAGTCTGTCCGGTTGACGTGCTGCCCACCGGCACCTGAGGCTCGATAGGTGTCAATCCGAAGGTCAGATGGATCAATCTCGATATCCACGTTGTCATCGATCTCAGGCGCGACAAACACCGATGAAAAGGACGTATGGCGTCGTGCACCGGAGTCAAATGGACTCTTTCGAACCAGACGGTGAACACCCGTCTCAGTTCTCAGCCAACCGTATGCGTATTCACCTTGCACATGAATGGTAGCGCTCTTGATGCCAGCAACCTCGCCTTCTGAGACTTCGACCACTTCGACCTTAAAGCCTTTCTTCTCACTCCATCGGAGATACATCCGAAGCAGCATGTTGGCCCAATCTTGCGCCTCAGTGCCTCCCGAACCCGCTTGAATATCCAGGTAGCAGTTGTTTTCGTCGGCTTCGCCTGAAAACATCCGCCGAAACTCAAGTCCAGAGACCAGATCGACCAATCGCTCAAGCTCTGCATCGACCTCAGCGAGGCCGTCTTCATCACCTTCTTCAAGCAGCATCTCGGTCAGTTCCTGTTGATCGCTGACACCGAGCTCAAGCGCATCAATGGTGTTGACGACAGACTCAAGACTCGCGCGCTCGCGACCCAGTGCTTGGGCTTTTGCAGGATCATTCCAGACCGCGGGGTCTTCGAGCTCGAGATTGACCTCTTGGAGACGCTCACACTTTAGAGCGTAGTCAAAGATACCCCCGAAGCACGTCGGTGCGTTCTTTCAAGTCAGAGATCAGGGCGTTTCTCGCATTCGTGTCCATCGTTGTACTCAGTTCGTTTGAAAAGCCCGAAAGTCTAACGAATATCGGCCCGCGCGTCAGGCAGTTTGCGAGACCGGCGCCTCCAATGTATCCAAATCACCAATCGGCGCCTTTGGAATGTGACGCTTTAACAAGGCAGCCAACAAGGGCGGTACGAAAAACAGAGTCAACAGTGTCGACAGCAAAAGCCCGCTGAAGACCACGACACCGATTCCACGATAGAGCTCACTGCCTGCGCCCGGGAAAATGATCAAGGGCACCAGACCAAAGAGACTGGTCGCGGTTGACATAAAGATGGGTCGAATTCGGTTCTTGGTGGCTTCCAGCACTGCATCTGGTACCAGCATCCGATCCTGCCGGATGTGCCAGAGCGTTTGTTCGACCATCAAGATGGCGTTATTCACCACCACACCTGTCAAAATCACAAAACCCAGCATGGTCAACATATCAAGTGGCTGTTCAACCACTGTATTGAGAATCGCAAGCCCCAAAATGCCGCCGGTGGCCGCGATCGGCACAGTCACCAAGATCACCAAGGGCAGCAGGAAACTGCGCAACAAAATCGTTAACAACAGATAAATCACAGCAATCGCCAGCAAGACATTGGCCTGCATCGCATCCCAAGCCTTGGACAGCTCATCGGCGGCGCCGGCAAGTTGCATACGCACACCGGTCTGATTGCTCTGATTAAAGGGGTCCACCAGATTCTCACGAATTTGGTTAATGGCCACCTCCAAAGGTACGGATTCATGCAATCGCAATTGAATCGTGATCGCACGCTGGCCCGCCTTCCGGACTACCTGGTCTGGTGCCGACTCAAGCGCCACCTCAGCCACCTGTCCAATTTTGACCAGAGAGCCATCGCGCGCAATCATCGGGATGTCCTGGATATCCTCAAGTTTTGACTGCTCGCGCGTCTGTGCCGTTAACACCAGTTCAATCAAATCCCCTTCAAAAGGAATCTCTCGAATCCGAAACCCGTCGTTATACACATCCAAGGCTTGTGCGAAATCCCGTGCGGTGAGGCCCGCACGTGCCAAACGATCGGGATCGGGACGGACCACCACCTCAGGACGCGTCGAATTCTCTGACGGACTGATCCGGACCTGGTGTCCCGCTTCTCTTGGAAACAGCGTGCGTACTTCACGACTGATGTCGCGAACAACAGGCACAACCGACTCAAAATCAGGCCCAAGCACGTCGATTAAAATCGCACGCGAACCACCGACTGATCGTCCAAACAAGGATGCTTGGGTGACAAAAGCGCGCGCGCCTGGCGCTTTGGCGACCGGTTCAACCAAGACCGGGATCAGCTCTCGAATCCGACTGGCATCTTCGGTCGCTGCGCCGGCAAAGGCACCGCCATTGAAGGCGACAAAGAAGAATCGATCGATGTGTGGCAGCGTTGGTGGATTGGGGTCCTCCCACAAG
The DNA here is from genome assembly GCA_913057215.1 of uncultured Gammaproteobacteria bacterium. Classification (GTDB taxonomy): domain Bacteria; phylum Pseudomonadota; class Gammaproteobacteria; order Pseudomonadales; family Litorivicinaceae; genus HIMB30. Next base: position 69,942 of record CAJXNQ010000002.1, on the reverse strand, counting down.
GGACGTGCCACATCTTCCATGGACTGGGCAAACTCAAGCGTCGCTTCCCGCGTATAGCCAGGCGGCACCGAAATCCGACCAAACACAAAGTTCCGATTGCCATCAGGCAAATAATCCAAGGGGGGCATCATCACAACAAGCGTTGTGATGGACGCTGCAATCAAAACAGCCACTACCAAAATTCCTTTGCCGGTGGAGTGCACCACCACCCGGCCATAGCCCAACACCAGTTGGGTGAAACCGCGGCCAATGGTGTCAATGACCGGAATCCGTACAGATTCTCCAGGCCGATCCACGCGCTTGAGGATTTTTGAGGTCAGTGCAGGAATGACCGTCACAGAGACCACCACCGAGATCAAAACAGACACACTGATGGCAACGGCAATATCACGGAATAACTGACCCACAGGCAGGTCTAGGATCAAAATAGGGATAAACACCACCACAGTTGTCAGCGCTGAGCCAAGGATGGGTGCCCAGACTTGGCGTGCACCCCAATAGGCGGCGCGTGTCAGCTCCACACCCTGTTGCCTGAGTCGGTAGATGTTCTCAAGACTCACAATCGAGGCATCGACCACCATGCCAACGGCAAAGGCAAGGCCAGCCAATGAAATGACATTGATTGAAAGCCCGAGCGCACTGATGGCCACGAAGGTTGAAATGATGGAGACAGGGATCGCGATCATGACCACGGCTGCTGGTAAGAATGCGCGTAAAAATGTCAGCAGAACGCTGATCGCCAGCACACCTCCGATCAAGATATTGTTTTGCACCAGATCTAAGGCCGAACCGATATAAATGGTCTCATCGTAGACCACCTGAAGATCCAGACCGCGCTCGGCCAAGATCCCAGCATTTAATTGATCGACACGGGCATTGAGGGTTTCAAGCGTGGTGACAACATTGGTTTGAGGCTCCCGAAGAACAGCAAAGGTGATGGCCGGTTGACCGTTTAACCTCCGAAAGCTGTCGGGCGTTTTAAAACCAAGTTCCACCTCAGCAACATCACTGAGGCGCACCACAGAAATCCCACTGCGCCCCGATTCCGCGCGAAGCACGAGATTCCGTGCCGTCTCTGGAGTGTAACTGATAGCCTCTGTACGAAGCGTAAAGCTGCGTCTGCCTTCTGTGATTTCTCCCGCGGTGACTTCTGCGGTGGACCCTCGAATGGCAGTTGCGATATCAGCAATTGACAAGCCAAAGTCAGCCACTCGATCCATGTCGAGGACCACACGGATTTCGCGTTCAGCACCGCCTCTTGAGGTCACCTCAGCAACCCCTGGGATACGCGTCAGGGGCTCAACAATGGTGTCCTCAACAAAGTTTGAGAGCGTATCAATGTCAATTGCAGAGCCCGGTTTGGCAACCAAAGCCATCCGGGCAATCGGAGAATCATCAGAATTCGACGTCCGCACCCGTGGCTCACTGGCCTCGGCAGGCAGCCCTGAGACACGCGACAACTGACTCAGCAGTTTCACGAGCGCCGCGTCCATGTCTTGTCCCACATTATAGGTGAGCGTCACACGACCAGATCCACGTCGGCTGTCACTTTCGATACTTTGTACGCCGTTGAGACCATTGAGTTCCCGCTCTAGACGCAAGACCACTTCTCGTTCCACATCCTGCGGCGATGCACCCGGCCAGCTGACTCGCACTTGCAAAATCGGCTTATCAATATCTGGAGTCAGTTGGATCGGAATACTTCGCAACGAAGCAATCCCAAAGAGCACCATGGCCAAAACCACAGCCAACACACCGATCGGATGGGCAATTGCTGAGCGGATCAATGCATTCATGCGTCAGTCTCCACAATCACAACCGCTTGCCCTGGACGCAATCCCTCTTGACCTTGCACAACCACCTGATCGCCTGCCTCAACACCCTCAAGGATGGCAATGCGTCCTGGAAGACCCGGACCAAGACGCACCGAGCGTGGTGCCGCTTTTCCGTCCTCAATAACGACAATGCGATGACCCCCTGCCACCGGCATGACGGCATCTTTGGCAACAGTGACCTGAGAGTCACCGTCGCCGACTGGTAATTCAAGTCGCGCGGCTTCACCGACGACCAGGTTAGCCGGTGGCGCGTCGGTAAACGCAAATCGAACCGTCCGTGCACCGGTCCGTTGGTTTTCTTCTGCCAACAAAGCACGTACGGATACATCCACCAACTGGCCGCGAAGGGATGCGGTCAATACTTGGCCCACCGAGAGACTCTCATAGGCATCTACCCGAATCTCGGCATCTAACTCAAGTGCGCCATCTGGCAAAATCTCGAACAAGGTCTCGCCCTTGCGAACATAGCCACCGGACTGCGCGGACACGGAGAGGATTCGCCCGGAACTTGGCGCATATACATTTGTTTGCGCGAGGCGCTTGCGTGCATCGGCGAGATCGAGCTCCACATCTTTCAGCTCAAACGCAGTCCGTACTCGATTTGCACGGGTCGTCATCAGGTTCAGTTCGGCCTGTTCTTGTGCGTCGCGCGTGAGTAAATCGCGTGTATTCAAGCTGGTTGCCCGCTCAACTTGGGCAGTCCGAAGACGCTCTTGTTCTATAAACAGGGCCAGCGACTCTTCCAGATAGGATTGGCGCGCCTCAAGCGATTGCACCTCAAGGCGTACATTTTGACTTTCAAGAGTCGCGATTAAGTCCCCTTTCGTCACCCGATCGCCAATGCGCGCATTGACTTGCCGAATGGTTTCTTCGGTATCTGCAGGAACCAGCACCGTTTCCGTTGCAACCACACGGGCTGTCAGCGATGTTGATTGAATGACTGAATCGATGCGTGCAGTATCAACGACCACAGGCGTCTCACGCGCGGACGCAAGCGATGCACAGAGTAAGCTGGCCAGTAGCAACAGACGCATGGGTATTCCTTTGAATCACGGGTTGTTGGGTGGATATATGCAGGCCCTTGCCGAATGTGCAATCACTAATTTCATTTTTTAGGAGTTTTCTTGATGCAGTACCTTCACACCATGCTTCGCATCCACGACATCGATGCCGCACTGCGATTTTTTTGTGACGGCCTCGGACTTCAAGAGACCCGACGCTACGACAGTGAAAAAGGTCGATTTACACTCATTTTTCTTGCAGCCCCAGATGACGTAGACCGGGCACAGGCCGATAAAGCACCCTTGGTGGAGCTGACCTACAATTGGGATGAAGAAACCTATACCGGTGGCCGAAACTTTGGACACCTGGCCTACAGAGTCGAGAATATCTACGCGCTCTGTCAGCATTTATCGGATCTCGGCTATGTGATTCATCGCCCCCCACGCGATGGGCACATGGCATTTGTCAAAAGTCCAGATGGTATTTCAGTCGAGCTCTTGCAAAAAGGCGATGCGCTCCCACCGACAGAACCTTGGGCCAGCATGGAAAACACCGGAACCTGGTGAGCGTGGCCGAATTTGATAGACTGACCAACGGATTACAAGAACAAGGAACTCCACATCATGATCAAACAACTTATCACCGGTCTCGCTTTGACCACCATGGCGCTTGGCGTCTCAGCAAGTGATCTACCCAATCCACTTCGAATCGCCACAGAGGGCGCCTATCCTCCCTTCAATGGTGTCGATGCCAACGGTGAACTTATCGGCTTTGACGTTGATATCGCGCGCGCGCTGTGTGAAGAGATGAAGGCCAACTGCGAACTGGTTGCCCAAGATTGGGACGGGATTATTCCGGCCTTGGTCGCCAATAAGTACGATGCGATCATTGCTTCCATGTCGATCACAGATGAGCGTAAGCAGACCATCGACTTCACCAATAAATACTACTCAAACTACCTGGCTGTCATTGCACCCACGGGTGGGGTGTCAGGTGTTGATGAACTCGCTGGTCAAACTGTCGGCGCACAGCGCTCGACCATCGCCTCACAATGGGCTGAAGACAACTTGATGGGCCGGGCAGATATCAAACTGTATGACACGCAGACAGCCGCCTATGCGGATCTCGCAGCCGGTCGCTTAGACGCGATGGTGTCTGATATCTATCCTGCCATGGATTGGCTCAGTGAAAATTCTGGTTTCGCCATCGCCGGTGAGAAGATCGATATCAATGACCAAATCGGCATTGGCATCCGTCAGGGTGAAGACGCACTGAAGCAAGCATTCAACGACGCGATCGACGCCATTCGTGCCAATGGCACCTACGCAGAGATCAATGCAAAATATTTCTCTGCTGACATCTACTAAGATAGACCGCGGGAGGCTTGCTCCCGCGCTTTCTTGATGGAATCACTGGAAAAACTTGCGTTTGGCGCCACAGGTTGGGGGGATGACCTCCTCCTTGGTGCCATCATGACCGTGATTCTGGCACTTGGTGCACTTCTCATTGGGCTTCTGATTGCGGCCTTGTTGGCATTCTTAAAATTACAGCCCATCAAACCGCTTCGCGGCATTGCCCATGGCATCACGTTGTTGTTTCGTGGCACACCTGAATTTTTGATCATTCTGGTGGTGTTTTTTGGCTTGGATCTCTTCATCAATGCGCTCCTCAATGCACTCGGGAGCGAACTCACCATCAGTACACCCAAATTCTGGGCTGGCGCGTTGGGACTTGGCTTGATCTTTGGCGTCTATGCCTCTGAGGTCTTCAAAGGTGCCTATCTCAACGTCTCATCCGGAATCTTAGAAGCATCACGAGCACTTGGTCTGAATACATGGCAGACCCTGAGCCAAGTCCATGTGCCGCTGATGTGGCGCTTTGCACTGCCTGGGCTCATGAATCTGTGGCTGGTGTTGTTAAAAGACACCTCGCTGGTGGCGGTGATCGCATTTGACGAGCTGTTACGCACAGCCAAGGTCGCGGGCGAAACAGAACGTGAGCCTTTTTTGTTCTTTTTGGCCGCGGCCGCACTCTATCTCCTGATGACCTATGTGTCGGATCGAGGCCGTCAAATCATTGAGGCGAAAACCGCCATCGTGGGGAACCATTGATGCTCGAATCGCTCATTCAAAGTCTCTACTTTTGGTTCAAGGGTTGGCACTTTGCCGTTGGAGAACGTCTGTGTGCACCGATCGCGGAGTCTCTTCCAGGATCAATCAGCCCCCATTGCCCACGATTTGTTGATGGATTTTTCACAACCTTCGAGCTTGTTGTGCTGTCTCTGATACTGGCGTTCGGGCTTGCCAGGCTTTTGACCCGCCTGCAGATTCTCGGACCCGGTTGGCTCAAATCAGTGATCGGCGCCTACGTGTATATCTTCCAAGGCACACCGCTTCTGATCCAACTGTGGTTGGTGTATTTCGGCTTGGCACAATTTGAGTGGATTCAAGCATCGGGCCTGTGGCTCTTTCTCGCCAGCGGATGGTGGGTCGGACTCTTGGTGCTGACACTGAACTCGGCCGCCTATCAGACCAATATTTTAACCGGCGGAGTGAGAAATCTCTCGAAAGGACAATCTGAGGGCGCTGATTCACTCGGATTATCGGAGCGGCTCAAATATCATCGCGTGCTCTTCCCGCAAGCTCTCAGAGCGTCCTGGCCTGCCTTGGCGAACGAATCGATTTTACTGTTAAAGGCCAGCGCTCTGGTCTCCACCATCACAGTACTCGATCTGATGGGACATGCGCGCACTGTATTTTCCCGAAGTTACGATCTTGCGGTCTATGGTGGGGCGGCCATTCTCTACATCGCACTGACTGCACTGATAACGCTGTTGGCCTACCTGATTCGGCGTTATGGATTTGCCAGTCTGCCTTCAGACCCCTGGTTTCGGGGCCTGATGCGCTGAGTCAGTTGCGATAGGCAGCGCGCGCCTCAGCCTCATCCACCTCAACCTTGCCACCCGCTGCGGCATCACGCTCGTGGGCATTGATGTCTCGGGCATCCCAGGGATAATCCACCCACACATCTTCAATATCAGCACCGACAAACACATGAGAAATACAATCCGGGAACTCGGCCTGTTTGGTTTTCAGTTTGTTGTGCATCACAAACACACCGATTTCAGCGGGCTCTTCGGCCAACAACTCGCCAATGGCGAAGGCCAGCGTGGTTCGTTCATCATCCACTTCATCGACTAACAACACACGCTTGCCTGTGATCATGTTGTTCACGCCATCGACCCATTGCAGCTTGTGCGGCTGTGCCGAAGGTGGCTCATCGGGGTGATAGCGTGCAAGCGAGATGGCTATGAGTGGCTTTTCGACATAGGTGCGTAAAATCCGCGCCGGAATAAATCCGCCGCCGCCAATCGCAAGGATGACATCAAACTGAAAATCACTGGCAATAATGCGCGTTGCCGCTTCGGCAATGGTTTGGTGTAGCTCCGCATATGAGAACCGAAGTCGGGTGCTCATGGGCATTCTCCGTTCAAAAAATCAGGATATCACTCGGTGGCCGATGGATTCGAGTCCATCAACGATTTTCGAAGCGCGGATAGTTCATCCACCAAGTCCAGAAGTTCATCGCGCTGGCTGATCAAATAGGCGGTTCGCTCCGCGTGTGTCTCACCGGTGGGACGAAATGCCGTCAACCAATCGGCGGCCTTTTGCAAACGCTGATCAATCTGCGCTTGCTGACTGCCGACCACCTTATCTCTCAGTGCAACCAATTGATCTGTGATGAGTTTGAGCTCACCGGTGTGGTAGGTGATTTCAGAAAACAGATCTTCCTCGATTTGAGATTCACTCTCAGGTAACCACATCGAAATGATGGATCCGACAACCAGCGCCAAACCAAAGATGACGCCCATTCGACCAATCTGCATCCTGTCCCTCTTTCGCACGTTCAGAAGTGCGTTACACTAGCCGAAAACAACCCCCTACAAAAATGGAAATCGTTTCTATGTCGAATGACCTCCGTGAAGCTGCCCTGAATTATCACCGCGCCGAACCTGCCGGAAAGTTAGAAATCACAGCGACAAAACCCTTGGCCACGCAACGTGATTTAGCACTTGCCTACAGTCCGGGCGTTGCCTATGCCTGCACTGAGATTGCAGAGGATCCAAGTAAGGCCGCGGAGCTGACGGCACGCGGAAACATGGTCGCCGTCATCACCAATGGAACGGCTGTACTCGGCCTTGGCGCCATTGGGCCACTGGCCTCGAAGCCGGTGATGGAAGGCAAGAGCGTGTTGTTCAAAAAGTTTGCCAATATCAATTCCATCGACATCGAAGTCGACACCACGGATGTTGACCGCTTCTGTGACGTCGTCAGTGCGCTCGAGCCCTCATTTGGTGGCATCAATCTGGAAGACATCAAGGCACCTGAGTGTTTTGAGATCGAAACCCGACTCAGAGAAAAAATGAACATCCCCGTGTTCCACGATGATCAGCACGGAACTGCGATCGTCGTCGGTGCCGGCATGCTCAATGCCATGCGACTGATTGGCAAACCCATGGACCAAGTCAAACTGGTGTGCTCGGGTGCGGGCGCGGCGGCCATGGCGTGTCTTAACATGCTGAAAACACTCGGTGTGAAAGCAGAAAACATCATTGTGTGTGATCAGCACGGTGTGTTGCGCCCGGACCGCGAAGAACCCATGGATCAATACAAAGCGCAGTATGCTCGCGACACGGAGCTTCGAACACTCGCCGAAGCGTTGGTGGGTGCGGATGCTTTCCTGGGGCTGTCTGTCCCAGGCGTCATTACGCAAGACGAAGTCAAAACCATGGCCGACCGCCCGGTGATCTTTGCACTCGCTAACCCAACACCCGAGATCATGCCGGAGCTTGTCAAAGAAGTGCGTCCAGATGCACTGATTGCCACTGGCCGCTCTGATTATCCAAACCAAATTAACAACGTCTTATGCTTCCCGTTCTTGTTCCGTGGCGCGCTTGACTGCGGTGCAACCGTCATCAACGAAGAGATGAAAGCAGCCTGTGCTGAAGCCATCGCAGCGATGGTGCACACCCCACCGTCGGATGAGGTCATTTCAACCTATCAGGGCGAACAGTTGACCTTCGGCGCTGAATATCTCATTCCAAAGCCGTTTGATCCCAGACTCATCATGGAGATCCCACCCGGCGTGGCACGCGCAGCCCAAGCCAGTGGAGTTGCGACCCGTCCGATCGAGGATCTCGATGCCTATCGTGAAGATCTGAGTCGGTTTGTATGGCGCTCAGGCATGCTGATGAAGCCCATGTTCGAGGCTGCACGCGCAACCAAACGTCGCCTGGTCTTGGCTGAGGGCGAAGGCGGTAAAATGCTGCAAGCCTGCCAACTGATTATTTCTGAGGACCTGGCCGACGTCACCTTGGTGGGTCGTCGCCAAGTCATTATCGACAAGATTGCCTCCATGGGCCTTGCGATCCGTGCCGATGAAGACTTCCAAATTGTCGACAACCTCGATGATTCCTTCGTCACCCCCATTGGCGAAGACTACTCGAAGCTCATGGCACGCCATGGGATGACGCCCAAGGCGGCACAAACGCGGGTACGCGCCAACACCACCGTGGTGGCCTCGATGATGCTGAAACGCGGTGATGCCGATGCAATGTTGTGTGGCACTTTTGGTACCTATCAAAAGCATCTGCAATTGGCCGAAGAGATTCTCGGCCGCAAAGAGAACTCTCCAGTCGTTGGTGCGTTGACGGTTTTGATTCTGCCTCAGGGCACGCTGTTTTTAACAGACACCCATGTCAATCCGGATCCGACTGCAGAGCAGTTGTGTGAGCTTGCAAAACTTGCAGCTGATGAAATCCGCCGCTTTGGAATCCAGCCAAAAGCTGCATTTTTATCGCACTCAAACTTCGGCTCAGCTACGACAGAGAGTGCCAACAAAGTGCGGGAAGCTACGGCACTATTCATGGATCGCTATCCAGATATCGAGGCCGATGGAGAAATGCATGCCGATGCTGCGTTGGATGAAAAAGTGCGTCTCGATCTGCTGCCCGATACACGCTTAAGCGGTGCAGCCAATCTGCTGGTGTGTCCAAATCTAGACAGCGCGAATATTGCACGGAACCTGTTGAAAATGCTCGGTGGTGGCGTGACTGTCGGGCCGGTGTTACTCGGACTCGGCAAAGAAGCACACGTGGCCACTGCATCGAACTCACCACGCGGGATCCTCAATATGGCAGCCGTGGCGCTTGCCAACGTCAATCGCAACGAGGCCTGATTGGATGAGCCGCTTGAGGAATCAGCGGCTCATCTCTTCCACTAAAAAGTCGATCAACACGCGCGTCTTCAGCGGCAGATGGCGTCCGTGCGGAAACACGGCATACAGTTTGCGATCCGGATAGGGGCGATATTCGGGCAAGACTTCGCGGAGTTTCCCATTGCCGAGTTCCTCCTCAACCATAAATCGCGGCAGCAAAATCATACCGAGCCCTGCCCGTGCAAACGACACCATCATTTGGTCATTGTTTGTTGATAAACGCGCTTCAGTCGTGATCTGCTCCGGTTCTTCAGTGCCCCGCTGAAACAACATACGCTGCTGCGTCCGATCCGTTCCATAATGGATAAAAGGGATGCGGGACACATCTACGAGGTTGTCTGGTGATCCGTATTCCGCCAATAAAATCGGCGCCCCGACCAACACCATCTCAACATCAGCCAACCGACGCGCAACCAATGACGAGTCCTCGAGATGTCCGATCCGCACCGCCAAATCAAAGCCTTCGCCGACCAAATCGACAAATCGATCGGACAGCTCAACATGTAGATGGACATCCGGATATTTGCCCGCAAATGCACTCAGAGGTTCTTTTAACACGCGTTGCGCCAGCGCGACCGGTGCAGACAAACGAAGTGTTCCCTCTGGCTTCGCTTTACGACCGGCAAGCATCTCACCGACTTCTTCTATTCCCTCCACCAGAGGTGCTGAGCGTTCGAACAAAAAAGAGCCTTCGTCGGTGAGACTCAGTTGCCGCGTTGTCCGGTGAAACAAACGTGCACCCAGATCATTTTCCAGTCGCTGCACTTGTTTGCTGACCGCCGACCCTGTCATACCGAGACGACGTGCCGCCTCTGCGAAACTGCCGTGACGTGCGACGGCAACAAAAATAGGTACTCGGGATAATCGGTCCACCACCACACTCCACGATTCACGGATTCAATCCAATACGTTTTAAATTGGGATCGGAAGGTTCACTTTTAAAGACGCAATGGATCGATTTTAGGGCATGATCGTTTGGTCGTTCCAGTCGATCACTTGACCACTTCGCTCAACCGTCAGTGCTGATAACACAGACCACAGGTACTGCGCAGACTGCTCCGGGCTGAAGAGTTTGTCGGGCGAGACCCCTGACTGGAAGGGTTTTGAAAGATCCGTATCGACTGTCCCTGGATGCAAGCCCACGACAATGGCCTGTGGATTGGTACGCCGAAGCTCTAGACTCAAATTCTGGGTCAGCATATTTTGCGCAGTCTTACTGGCTCTGTAACTGTGCCAACCACCCAAGCGATTATCGCCAATCGAACTGACGCGGGCGGACAAGGTGGCGATGGTCAGTGCCTCGCGATGCCGTAAGCAGGGATAGAGTGCTTTGTACCAAAGAAAGGGGCCAAAGCAGTTCACATCAAACACCTGCATGAGGCTCGCACGATTCAAATCCGTGAGCTTTTTCTCCGGTCGAATCTCAAGCGCATCGTCTTTTAACAGTCCAGCCGTGGTGATCACCAAATGCAGGCGGTCGGTCAGTTGACGCACGGAGGCTGCGGCTTCTTCAATGGATGTATCCGAGGTTAAATCCAGTGCAACTGCGTGCGTGTTTGGATCGTCCGATCCGACAGTGGCTGGATCGCGAGCCGTGACAATGAGTTGATCAAACTCACCTGAGGCGCGTATGACCGCGCTCAGCGCACGACCGATCCCGCCAGAGCCACCTTGAATCAGAGCCGTTCGTGTCATGACATCACCATTTGAAGAGTCGAATACTGAGCGTCATTCCGGCAGCACAGAAGCCCACTAAGATCAACAATGACGGCCAAATCTCAGGGATGCCGGCATTGTCGAGCATCACCGCACGCGCCGCGTCAAGCACATGGGTCAGCGGCAAACAGGCAGCCACTGTTTGTACCCACACTGGGCTGCCATCGAGTGAAAACCAGACTTCAGACAACAACAGCATCGGGAAGGTCACCGCATTTAATAACCCATCTGCAAATTCTTTACTCTCGGTCCGACAGGCGATCGCAAGACCCAAGGTGATCATTGCCAATCCACCGAGGAGCGCAACCAAAAGCAACAACAAGGCACTACCCACCATTTTATAGTCGAGAATCAGATGGGTCCCCACAAATACAATCAAACTGGCCGTGAGTGTCACGATCAGTCGAGACAACACCTGTGCGGAGAGAAACTCAAACTGAGTCAGGGGCGTCGCTTTCAAGCGTCTCAAATAGCCGGACTGACGATAACGGACCACCACATAACCAACGCCCCATAGCGCGGAGTACATCATGTTCATGCCCAAAATCCCTGGTACCACCCAGTCGACATACCGGATCGCCTCGCCATCGGCCAAACCACGCGTCAGCGGGCGCGATTCTGTGTACTTCAAGAGTAGTTCAAGCAGCGCACCACTGGCCGAGTTCCCATTGACCCAGTATTGAACGGCTGTCTCTGATGCCTCGACGACCAGATCAGTCTGCTGCCTGGACAGACGCGCAAGCGCTCTGTCTTGGTTGGCATCAATGCGCTCAACCCCTGGGAACTCGACCAACTCAGGAGCCATCCCATCACCGATGACCGTCACACTGAATAAGGCCCGTGGCGGCCCCGAAAATACGATTGATAAAGCCAGTACAATTAAAACCGGAAATAACAGATTCCAACCGAAACTTGCGCGATCCCGCAGATATTCGAGATTTCTCGCATGAAAAATGGCACCGGTGCGTCTCAGTGAGCGTTTCAATGCTCTCACGAGATCACCTCTTCTGTTTTCACCAAATGCTCACCGGTTAGGTTTAAAAACAAGGCATCGAGGTTTTCAACACCGGCTGCCTCGATGAGCGCACGTGGGGTGCCCTCAAGCAAGGTTTTGCCGTGCGACAAGATGACAAGCTCATCACACAGGATTTCCGCCTCTTCCATGTAGTGCGTGGTCAAAATCAAGGTGCGGCCTTCATTTTTCAGATCGCGCACCACTTCCCAGAGATCACGCCGTGAACGTGGATCAAGCCCGGTTGTGGGCTCATCTAAAAATACAATTTCAGGGTTATGCACCAGTGCCATCGCCAACAGAAGCCGTTGACGCTGCCCGCCTGATAGCCGTCTGGCATCGCGGTGGAGAAATTCGCTTAACCGAAACTTCTCGATCAGCGTATCCATCGGGATCGGATCGTCGTAAAACCGAGAAAATAGTTTCAAATTATCAAAGGGTGTCAAAAAGTCCTGAAGCGCTGTCGCCTGAAACTGAATACCAATCCGCTCTTGGTAGTCTTGAGGTAAGGGTCCACCGCGATAGGTGACGGTACCACTGGTGGGTGACTCCATCCCTTCAAGCATCTGCAGCGTGGTGGTCTTGCCTGCACCGTTCGGGCCCAATAACCCAAAGCACTGGCCGGCCTCAATGCTGAAGTCGAGCCCATCAACCGCGATCACATCGTCGTATGATTTTTTCAGCCCCTCGACGGATAGGATGACATCAGTCATAGGCATGCCAATGTGCCGGTGGTTGTCCACCTAAAAGATTGGTGGCCTCGGCGCATGCGCGCCTGACAGCCTGCGCATTACTGCGAAGGCGTTCAGCATCCATCCGCACACTCGGCCCACTGATACTCAATGCACAAATCGGCTCGCCAATCTCATTGAACACAGGCGCCGCCACACACTGCATACCCACCACATGTTCCTCACGATCATAGGCGCATCCGTCTGCGATCACCGTCTCAATCTCTAAGCGATATGCCTTTTGGGTTTTCAAGGTATGCACCGTCAGTTCCGGGTATTCAAGCCCATCAATAATGAGATCGCGGACCTCGTCGCTGCTGCCTGCTAACAAGGCCTTTCCTGCACTTGAAGCGTGCAGCGGCGCACGCGAACCCAAGGGTGCAACCATCCGCATCATGTGCCCACTCTCAACTTGAGACACGAAGAGCGCGCGCTCATCTGACAAAATTGCCAAGTTCACTGTTTCCCCAGTTGCCTCGGACAGCTCGGTCATCAACGGCCGAAGTTGTGCGATATAGTCACGTGATCGGATAAAGGCATTGCCGATTTCGAATCCGGCCACCGCGATCCGCCAACGACCCGTCTCTGTATCGACCGATAAAAATTCCAGCGACTCCAGAGTGGTCAATAAGCGGTGCACCGTCGATGGGGCGAGCTCTGTGTGCTCCGCAATCTCAACCAAGGTGAGACCATGTCGACTGGTCGCGCACGCACGCAAGATCGAGAGACCCCGCACCAGCGTTTTAGACTGCCCAGCCTGCTCATCACCCATCGATCACTCCTTCTGTCACCACCTCACCATGGCGGACTGTGATAGACAGTTCAAGTCCACGGTAGGTATTGATCGAGAGCCCAAAGACACATTGCAACCAATCACCTGGACTGGCGGCTGCTGGATGACCGGTGGGTTGTGCAGAGAACCAAATCCCGCGGACTGTCTGTCCATCGATTGAAAACTCAAGGCTCAGATGTGTTCCATCCGATCCCACTGGACGGCTACTGAGTACTTCAAACACACCATCAAAGACAGGCGCCTCAAATCCTCGACCAAAGGGACCAAGCGACTCCAATTCATGCACCCGCTCAAGACTGAAATCCTCAACCAGTAAAGTGCCGTCAGTGATGAAACGCGGCGCAACAGGATGCGATGGATAGCGGCTTGAGAAAACGCGCTGTAATGCCTCACTAAAGCTCGGTAACTCCGCCTCGACCAACGTCAACCCACAGGCCCCGGTATGACCGCCATACCTAAGGATCGCTTGGGGCACCTCGCTTACCACATCATCCAGCAGCAATTTGGCATCAACGCCTTGAATCGAGCGCATTGAACCCGTTAGGGTGCCAGGCTCCGAACCGGGCGTTAGAACCAGCGCCGGCACCCCTTCAGCCTCCACCAATCGACTGGCCACAATCCCTTGGACACCTGCGTGTCCGTCATGCAAGACCACGCAAATCACATGTGAGCCTGCCACACGACTGCGCCGCGCAAGCGGCTTCGCTGTCTCAACCATCTTCTTTTCCAACGCGCGTCGTGTTTTGTTATCCGCATCAAGCTGCAGAAATGCAGACTCGGCATCTGTACGGCTGTCGGTCCATAAAAATTCAAAACCGAGCATCGAGTGATCAATCCGTCCCCGCGCGTTGAGGCGCGGTGCCAGCTGAAACGCCAACCACTCACTGGAGATGTCACGATCTGCACGTGTGAGGTGGGTTGCTGCCACATCCCAGCACGGCCGACGCCGTGCTTTGATGTACTGAAGCCCCGCGTTGACCACGGCACGGTTGATTTCGCTGTCACCCAAAGACACACAGTCAGCGACTGTTCCCAGTGCGACATAATCCAGCAGATCACCCAGTTTGGGGCAGGACTCACCGAGCACACCCTGTGCAATCAGTGCTTGACGCAGGCCGCTCATGACCAACCAAGACACCATGCAGCCGGCGATGGCCTGATCTGGATACTCGCAATCATCACGATTTGGATTCACGACCGCATAGGCACTGACCGGCGGGCCAGCGTCTGAGACCCGATGATGATCGGTCACAATCACATCGATCCCAGCGGCCTTGAGTCGCGCGATGTGTGGTTCGTCAGACGACCCGCAATCGGCGGAGATCACAACAGTCGGCTGATCGCCTGATTCTAAGAGGCGGTCCACCAGGGTGCCTGAGATCCCATAACCATCCTCCAGGCGATGGCCAATCCAGTGACTGATTCGATCTTCTGCGACGCCAAATCGGACCAGTGCATGCGTCAGCACGGCGTGACTGGTCAATCCATCGGCATCATAGTCGGTCAATACACCAATCGATTCATGATCAGTGACCGCACGCGCTAAACGTGCAATTGCCCGATCGGCATCTTGAAGTTTCGAGGGCGGTGGAATGTTGGCAAGCTGAGGCGCAATGACTGCATCAAGGCGCGTGGCCTCACTCAGGCGCCCTGCCAAGATCCGTGCTGCAACGGCACTCAAACCACGCGATCGTGCATCCGCAAAGACAGTGGGTGAGATCTCTCGTGTGGTGTGCATCAACCCATCACGGAACGGATGAACTGCTGCACGTCAGACATCTCGTTCTCTAAAACCGTATAGCGTTCCTCGCGCGTCATCAAATCGGCCATGTCGGATGGCAATGGCACCTCATCAAAGCCTGCATTTTGAACGGCTTCAGCAAACTTCGCAGGATGTGCCGTCGCCAAGACCACCTTGGTCATCTCCGCTGGCGCCACACACAGGGCTTCGATTCCGGTCGCTGTATGCGGATCAACGAGCTCACCGGTTTCCTCAAACACCCGACGAATGGTGGCGCAGGTGGTCACATCATCGACAGCATGTGCCGAAAACAGTGCCCGAGCCTTCTCCACCACAGATGGTGCCAACTGCACAGCGTGTGTCTGAAAATCCTGCATCAACTGGTTCATGGCAGCGCCGTCTCGATCATGCAGATCAAACAACAACCGCTCAAAGTTTGAGCTGACCACGATATCCATCGATGGCGAGAGTGTTTTCAGAAGCGGCTTCCGCGACAGATCCCCAGCCAGGCCACGCACCAAGGCATCATTGGCATTGGTTGCCACGGTAAAGTGGGCAATCGGAAAGCCCATTTGGCGCGCCAAGTAACCACCAAACACATCCCCAAAGTTGGCCGATGGAACACTGAATGCAATTGGACGATCGAGGGCACCCAACCGCAGACCGGCATAAATGTAATACACCGTTTGCGCCATGATCCGCGCCAAATTAATGGAATTGACCGCCAACAAGCGATTCGGCGCGACAAATTGCTGATCCATAAAGGATGCTTTGACGATCGCTTGGCAATCATCAAAGTTGCCTTTGATGGCCAGATTATGCACGTTGTCAGACAGCACGGTGGTCATTTGGCGGCGTTGTACTTCACTGACTCGCTGATAGGGATGCAAAATCACCACATCCAAATGCGCCGAGTGCCGTGCACCCTCAATCGCTGCCGATCCGGTATCCCCAGAGGTCGCTCCCATGACAACGCCCCGCTCTCCACGCTCGGCTAAGAAGTAATCCAACAATCGACCAAGGAGCTGCAATGCGAAATCTTTAAATGCCAACGTCGGCCCATGGAAGAGCTCCAACAGCCAGGTGTCATGAGTCAATTGTTTTGAGGGCGCGATCCCAGTGTGACGGAAACTTCCATAGGCATCACGGACCATGGATTCGAAGGTTGCCCGCGGCATTGAGCCCTCAACAAAGGGCCACATCACCTCAATGGCTAAATCATCGTAGGGAAGACCCTGCCATGACCGAAACGTCGCCTCTGAAATCTGAGGCATCGATTCCGGAACATATAAGCCGCCATCGGAGGCCAAGCCCGCCAAGACGACCTCGGAAAATTCAAGCGTCGGTGCAGCCCCACGCGTCGAGACAAACTTCATAGGGTGTCATCCAAGGTTTCAACACGAAGCACCACAGGCGAACCCACCACAAAGGTCGCACCTTCAATGGTTTTGAGAGCGGCTTCTAAATCGCCCTCAACAACTTTATGGGTCAATAGGATCAGCGCCACCGGCTCACCTGAGACCCCATCTTTCTGCAAGATACTCTCAAGTGAAACACCGTGTTTCGAAAGTACTGTGGTGATCTCAGCCAAGACGCCCACTTCGTCGCGAACCGACAGCCGGATATAAAACGGACACAGGGTCTCGGCCATCGGCAAAATCGGCAGATCATTTAAGTGCGATGGCTGAAACGCAAGATGCGGCACACGATTGGTTGGGTCCGATGTCAACGCACGTGCACAGTCCACCAAGTCAGCAACCACGGCACTGGCTGTTGGCAACGAACCCGCACCGGCACCGTAGTGGAGGGTCGAACCGACCGCATCACCATGGATCTGCACTGCATTCATCACGCCATGCACATTGGCCAGGAGCTGTTTGTCCGAGATCAAGGTCGGATGCACACGCATTTCAATACCCTGATCTGTTCGACGTGCAATACCCAAGTGCTTAATGCGATAGCCGAGCTCTTCGGCATAATCGATGTCGATCAAATCGATGTCTGAGATGCCTTGGGTATAGACCGCATTGAAATTGAGTGGAATCCCAAAGGCGATGGACGCCAGGATGCACAGCTTGTGGGCTGCATCAATGCCCTCTACATCAAACGTTGGATCTGCTTCTGCATAGCCAAGGGCCTGTGCCTCAGCCAATACATCTTCAAAATCGCGCCCGGCATCGCGCATTTCAGTCAAAATGAAATTACCAGTGCCATTGATGATTCCGGCAAGCCATTGAATCTGATTTGCGGCCAAGCCCTCGCGAAGCGCCTTGATGACTGGAATACCACCGGCGACTGAAGCTTCAAACGCGACGGTGACCCCTTTGGCCTGCGCTTTTTCAAATATCTGGTTACCGTACTCGGCAATCAATGCTTTGTTGGCTGTCACCACATGCTTGCCGGACTCAATGGCCGCCTCAATCAGTTCGCGCGCGTAGTCTGTCCCACCGATCAGTTCGACAAAGACATCGACGTCTGGATCTCTCGCGACATCCATCAAATCACGTGATACGCGAATCCCGGTGAGATCGACCCCATCTCGATCACGGCGTGCACCCACATGGGTAATCTGAAGTGGGCGCCCGATCCGGCGCGTCAATTCGTCTTGATTGTTTTCAAGAACATGCAAGGTCCCTTGCGCAACGGTTCCCAAGCCAGCGAGGCCAACAGCGATCGGTTTCAAAATGCGTCCTATGCGTGTGTCACGCTGTCAGTCACTCGCAACATCCGTTTGATGTTGCGAAGCGCCTGACGCGTGCGATGTTCATTTTCAATTAAAGCAAAGCGGACATGATCGTCCCCATACTGACCAAACCCGATCCCAGGACTCACAGCGACATTGGCGTCTGAGATCAATTTTTTGGCGAACTCAAGCGACCCCATGTCTCGGAATGCCTCAGGGATTTTCGCCCAGACAAACATCGTCGCCTTCGGCTTATCAACAGGCCACCCTAAGGCTTCAAGTCCGTCACAGAGCACGTCGCGGCGGGATTGGTACATATCCCGAATCTCATGGACACAGCGCTGGTCGCCCTCGAGTGCTGCAATCGCAGCCACCTGAATGGGTGTAAAGGTGCCATAGTCCAGATAGGACTTAATTCGTGCCAAGGCTCCAATCAGTTCTGGATTTCCGGCTGCAAAGCCGACGCGCCACCCCGGCATGTTGTAGCTTTTCGACAGTGAGAAAAATTCGACTGCAATGTCTTTTGCACCCGGTATCTGCAATATCGACGGTGCCACATAGCCATCGAAGCAAATGTCTGCATATGCGAGATCTTGGACAACCCAGATGTCGTGCGCTTTGGCGATTTCGACAACGCGCTCAAAGAAGTCGAGCTCAACACACATGGCCGTTGGATTGGCTGGGAAGTTCAACACCAGCATTTTTGGACGCGGCCAGGAGGTCTCGATTTGCTTAACGAGCTCGGCAAAAAAATCTTGGCCAGGTACCAAGGGGACATGCCGAATGTCGGCGCCTGCGATCACGAACCCATACGGATGAATCGGATAGGCTGGATTCGGAACCAGCACCGCATCACCCGGTCCTAAAGTGGCCATGGCAAGGTGCGCAAGGCCCTCTTTAGACCCGATCGTCGTAATCACTTCGGTCTCAGGATTCAGGTCGACGTCATAGCGGGTTTTATACCAATTGGCCATGGCACGACGGAGTCGTGGAATTCCTTTGGACTGCGAGTATCGATGCGTGTCATCGCGCTCAGCAGTTTCAACAAGCTTGGAGACAATGTGGCTTGGTGTTGGCTGATCTGGATTGCCCATTGAAAAATCAATGACGTCTTCCCCAGCGGCGCGCGCCGCCTGGCGCATTTCGCCAATGACATTAAATACATAGGGTGGCAGCCGCTCGATGCGAGGGAAACGTGTATCCACAATCGGTTACTCAGTTGTCGTAAACATTCAAGTGTAGCCTATGAGCCCGTTTGATTCATGCGCTTTAAAAGCTCGTTCCACGGGGCATATCCAGGCTGCATGGATCCATCGTCAAAAATCAAAGTGGGCGTACCACTGATGCCCAAACTCTGACCTAAACGAAATTGCGCCTCGACTGCATTGGCACAGGTTTTAGGGTCGGGATCAATGCCTTGCTTGGCCTCGGTCATGGCCTGCTGCTGATCATCGGCGCAGACGACTGAGACATATTTTTCAAAGGACTCAGAGCCCACACCCGCTCTTGGGAAGGCGGCATAACTGACGCGCACCCCATTGGCTAACAAATTCTCAATTTCCTCGTGCAGTTTCCGGCAATAGCCACAGTCGATGTCCGTGAAAACCAGTAAGTCATGCGCGACGTCCCCTTGGGGCTCAAATACAACGAGTTCTGAAGCATCCAGCGATTGGAGCATGACTTTCCGTTCATCCTGCCTCGCCAAATCGGTCAGATTTGTCACCTGACCCACACCGACTGCATACAGATCCCCTGCCACAAAGTGCTGCGCACGCGCGTCGGTATAAATCCGTTCGCCATTGGACAACACCACTTCGAAAAATGGTGAGTCAGCAATCGGCTTGACCGATTGAATTTGGATGACCGGATTGATGCCAAGAATCTTGTCTCGGATCACGGTCTCATCGGATATGGCAGGTACAGACCAGGCCATCAGTAGTGCAATTAGCCAACGCATACAACTCTCCATCGAATCTGTCTCAAGTGTAGCTCATGCGCGCGGGTGATGTTGACTGTGCAATTGTTTTAATCGCTCTCGCGCCACATAGGTATAGATTTGTGTCGTGGACAAATCCTCGTGGCCAAGCAGCAGCTGCACCACTCGAAGGTCCGCGCCATGATTCACCAGATGAGTGGCAAATGCATGTCTTAAAGTGTGTGGGCTCAAATCCTTCTGAATATCTGCCTTGACCGCCAACTGCTTCAGCCGATGCCAGAACGTTTGGCGTGTCATTGGCCGACCCGTCCGTCCCGGGAAAACAGCCGGTCCTGATGGATCTGCAAATTCAGGGCGCGCGTTTTTCAGATAGGCTTCAAGCCAATGTCGGGCGGCATCTCCCAGAGGCACCAAACGCTCTTTACTGCCCTTACCGATCACTCGCACTACACCCTGTTCAAGACTCAGCTGACTGCGCAATAGCCCACAGAGTTCACTCACACGCAACCCAGAGGCATACAACACCTCAAGCATGGCTCGATCTCGAAGGCCAATTATCGACTCCACATCTGGCGCATCGAGAAGGCGTGTCACCTCGGCTTCACTCAATGTCTTTGGCAGCATGTGCCCTTTAGAGGGACGTGAGACGCGCGCCATCGGGTCGTCTGCGCGCTGACCGGTCCGCACCAGGTATTTGAAGTAACCATGTAACGCAGACAGTCGTCTTTGGATCGAACTGGTTTGTCGGCCCGTCGCAAACAACTGACCGATGTATTCTTGAATATCGGCATCACTCAGATCCGACAGTTCTTGAGCACGCGCTTCAGCAAAGGCAGCAGCGCCCACGAGATCGACTCTGTAGGCGCTGAGCGTTGTCTCTGAAAGCCCTCGCTCTAAATAGAGCGCATCCAGATAGTCATCGAGCTTCGACCGCATTTCCATGATTGAAAAGCGTATCACGCTCTTTTAAAAATCCGTGCATGAGTCGGAGAAAGACCCAGATTGTCATCACAGCCAACACCACTGGAATTGCGCTCAATATCCAGTAGGTCGCGCTGAACTTTGTAACCACGCCGGCTGCGACAAATCCTTTATTGATCAGAAACTGCAGACTCACAGACAAGGCAACACCCGGACAAATCAACGAAAACACCGGTGCATTTTGGACCTCACCACGCCACACCCGCGGCAGGTACGCATGTGTCTGCATGGCAATGGCCCCAAAGACGATGACAAACAATTGTGCGGAGACCACCAGCAGCAGAGGCATCAGCCAATCACCCGTGGATGCGAGACCCAATGTATGCGTCACACCGTGATCTTGACGCATGAAGGTGATGCTCAAGACCGTCAATACGGGTACCCAGATCCAAAGTGTCGGTAAGGCCGACTCATCCAAACCTTCACTGAGCATTTTAGACAGTGCGATCGATGTTTTGATCACTGCAATCACGATGGCACTGACTGCAAAAAAAGTCGACAGCGTCAAACTGAGAGCCACAACCCAGGGAGTGTTTGATAAGGCAGCAGGCGCTGCCAAACCAACCGCCACCATGGAGAATGTAAAGGCAGGTAACACCTGCGCAAAGCTCGCCGCTCCACCTAAGTTCACCTGCCCTTGTGTGGCCTGATGGAATGTCCGCGCGTACAGCCGGACGGCCCACACACCGAGTGCAAAAAAGGCGACCATCGCCAATGGAAACAAATACTCAACAATCGACCACAGTTTGGGCACAAACAGTGCACCCACGATCAACGCGGCATTGACAGTCATCGCTGTTGCCAAGGGCATCGCCAATTCTTGGGTTTGCTGCGGACTGTTCAGAAACGCTTGATAGTCTGATGTTTTCCGATACTCAGCCATCAGGCGATAGTTCAGCACAAGTAAGCGGACATGTTGCACAACGAAAAAAGCAACCCCGGATAGTGCAACAATAATCAGCGCCTGCGTGGCCAAGTCACCTGTCTGAAACGCCAACACCCAGTCTTCAAAGACAGGAATCGGTTGGCCTGGATGTGGGATCCAGAACATCAACATCAGAAAAAATGTGACCGATAATCCGCCGGCACCGAGTGCTGCGAGAAAATAAAGCGGTGAATACATGACATAACCTCCATCCATTGATGGGCGCATTATCGCAAGCAGAGCACATTATTCTGTGACAAAGTCACACTCAGGTTCGGGCGAGCAATTGCTCTACATCTGCAATTTCAATCTGGCCACGTTTGAGCCTACACAGTCCGGCCATGGCCAACGCTTTTAACTGTCGACTGATCACTTCTCGTGTTGAGCCGAGGTATGCAGCCAGTTGCTGGTGTGACAGATACACGCAACCATCTTGGCCTGCATGCTGTATCAGACATTCTGCGAGTCGTGATTCAATCGATCGGAAACACAGATCATGGATATCACGCACGAAATGGAAACAACGCTCAGACAGCGATGCCACGATGAGCCGTTGCAGCGCATGCGAGGCCTGATAGTGTGCACGGAAGCTCGTCGCATCCATCCATCCAACCTGTGTGTCCTTTTGCGCGATGGCCGTAGCTTGGTACTCACGATCATTGAGCAGGTTGGTCAGGGTATGGACACACAATTGACCGGGTTCAACGGTGTACAACACTTTTTCCCGAAGCCCATCAATCAAATTGACTGAAACTGCGCCCTCGACCACCACGGCAAAGCGTTCACAGGAGACCCCTGGGCGAAATAGAACATCCCCCTCAGGGACATGATGGCGATGCATCAACGCAAAAAGACCGGCAATTTCAGTCCGGTCTTCTGCGTCAAGTGAAGTAAAGAGCTTCGATAGAGTGTGAGCAGAGTCCGCGCCCACCCGAGTGGAATCGATCTCCATCTCTGTTTACTTGGTGTCGAGCTTTTCCTTGATTCGAGCCGCTTTTCCAGAAAGCTCACGTAGGTGATACAGCTTGGCCTTGCGGACGTCACCACGGCGCTTCACCGTGATCGAATCAATCAGTGGCGAATGCAACTGGAAGGTCCGCTCCACTCCGACACCATGCGAGATTTTGCGGACAATGAAGTTTGAGTGCAGGCCGCGGTTTGACTTTGAAATCACAACCCCTTCAAACGCCTGCAAACGCTCACGCGTGCCCTCTTTAACCTTCACCTGAATCACGACCGTGTCACCGGGCGCGAACGCAGGAACATCTTGCTTCATTTGCTCATTGTTGAGCGCTTCAATGATTGGATTCATGCTCACGGCTTTGACTCCTTTTTAAATTCTTCCAACAGCGCCTGGTCGTCAGACGACAACTCCAACTGCGCCAATAAATCAGGCCGACGTTGCCACGTGCGCCCTAAAGCTTGTTTTCTCCGCCACTGCGCAATGCGCTCGTGGTGGCCACTGAGCAAGACCTCTGGCACCTCATGCCCATCGATTCGCTCTGGACGCGTGTAGTGCGGATGGTCAAGTAAGCCCGCACTGAACGAATCCTGATTCGCACTCTCGTGCGAACCCAATACACCTGGAACCAAACGCCCGACCGCATCCAACACTGCGATCGCCGCGGGCTCTCCACCTGAGAGGACAAAATCGCCAAGCGATATTTCACGATCGACATCCAGCGCAATCACGCGCTCATCAATCCCCTCATAGCGTCCCGCAATCAAAATCAATTCCGGACCACTTGCCAACTCTGTCACCAGCGACTGCTCTAGCGGCTCACCCTGCGGGCTTAAATACACCACCGGCGCGCTTGGCAATTGCCGCTTCGCCTCGGCGATCGCTGCACGTAATGTCTCAACCTGCATCAGCATTCCGGGACCGCCACCATAGGGCCGGTCATCCACCGACTGATGCACGTCGGTTGCATGATCGCGTGGATTGAAGGTTGCCAACTCAAGCAATTCATCTCGCAATCCGCGCCCGATCACACCATGGGAGAGCGCACTCTCGACCATGTCAGGAAACAGGGTGACCACACCCCATTTCATCTCAAAACTCCGGGTCCCAGTCGACGCAAATCCGTCGGCCTTGCACATCGACCTCGGTCGCCACCGAATCGATGAAGGGAATCAATCGCTCCCGTTCGTCGAGACTCTGTGCGTCACCCTGAACCACCAACACATCGTTGGCGCCTGTTGCCATGACTGCACTGACAGCACCCAATTGCTGTCCTGTCGACGTGACCACTCGACACCCCGTCAGATCACGCCAATAAAATGTATCTGCGTCCAATGCAGGCAAATGTGCCGCATCGACTGTAATCAGGCAGTTCACCAACGGCTCAACCGCGGTTCGATCGGTGCGATTATCCAATCGCACCACCCAGCCTTTCTGTCGCGCCGCCCACTCAGACGGCACCACTTCAATGCCTTCAACTGCATCACGCCCACTGACAGGGTCTGCCTGCCGGGACAGTGTCCAAGGTGTCCATTCAAACACCGAAGCTGGGTCATCGGTGAAACTGTCCATCCACACCCAGCCTTTCACGCCATAGGGAGACCGAATGCGCCCTACGACAATCGCCTCAGCCATCAGCCTTGGCGCGCGTCCTTGATCAAGCGCTGCACGCGATCTGAGGCTTTTGCGCCGAGGCCAATCCAATGATCAACACGCTCGAGATCAACCCGAAGACGCTCCGCCTGACCCTGAGCCACTGGGTTAAAAAAGCCCACGCGCTCAATGAAGCGACCGTCGCGTGCGTTGCGGCTGTCTGTCACTGTCAAGTGATAGAACGGACGCTTTTTAGAACCGCCGCGTGAGAGACGAATCGTTACCATGTGTTTCTATCCTGTGTTTTGCTCTATCTAAAAGAGCCTCAAATTCAAAGGCGCGCAATCATAATGAGTTTGGGGCCAACTTACAACCTTGGCATCCCGCCTGGCGGTTGCATACCGCCCAAACCGCGCATCATGTTCGCCATGCCTCCCTTTTTACCGACCTTCTTCATCATCTTGGCCATCTGCTTATGCTGCTTGATGACTTTATTGACTTCTTGAACGTCGGTTCCAGAGCCCTTCGCAATTCGCTGCTTGCGCGAGCCATTGATGACATCCGGTGTTCGCCGCTCACCGGGCGTCATGGAATTGATCACAGCTTCCATGCGGCCAAACTGCTTCTCGTCCACCGCATTTTGGACCTGCTGCCCCATCTGACCCATGCCAGGCATTTTTTCAAGCAACGCCTGCATCCCACCCATATTGCGCATCTGCTGCAATTGGTCACGAAAATCCTCGAGATCAAAGCCTTTGCCTTTCATGACTTTTTTCGCCACTTTCTCGGCTTTGGCGCGATCGAGTTTCTGCTCTGCTTCCTCGATCAGGCTCATCATGTCGCCCATACCCAGAATACGGGACGCCAGGCGATCCGGATGGAAGGCTTCAAGCCCATCCACGGTTTCTCCAACACCCATAAACTTGATGGGCTGGCCCGTGATGGTCTTCACAGATAGAGCGGCACCACCGCGGGCATCGCCATCGGCTTTGGTCAAGATCACACCGGTGAGCGGCAGGACATCGGCAAAGGCTTTTGCGGTATTGGCTGCGTCTTGACCGGTCATCGAATCAACCACAAACAGGGTTTCAATTGGATCAAGCGCCTGATTCAGTGCTGAGATCTCAGCCATCATGGCCTCATCGACCCCGAGTCGACCGGCGGTGTCGACGATCAGTACATCATACGCCGAGACGTCCGCTTTGGCCTTGGCCTCCCGCGCCAGATCGATTGGTTGCCGATCCGGCGTGGATGGAAACACATCCACCTCGATTTGCGCACCCAAGGTGGCAAGCTGCTCCATGGCGGCAGGCCGATAGACATCGACACTGACCAATAACACCTTTTTCTTCTCGCGCGTGGTCAAAAACTTAGCCAGCTTGGCTGCTGTTGTGGTTTTACCTGCACCCTGCAGTCCAGCAAGCAAAACCACCGCAGGCGGCCGCGCTGCCAAATTCAGCTGTTCAGAAGGGCCACCTAAGACAGCCTCCAGCTCACTTTGCACCACTTTCAGAAATTGCTGACCTGGCGTCAGACTCGCCCGGACCTCGCGACCCAGTGCACGGGTTCGGACCTGCGATACAAACTGCTTGACCACGGGCAGGGCTACGTCGGCCTCGAGCAAAGCTTTTCGGACTTCTTTGAGCGTCTGTGCAATATTGTCTTCAGTCAGCCGAGCCTTTTTACCCATTGACTGAAGCGTCTGCGAAAGACGTTCACTTAACGAATTAAACATGTGATCCCTTTTGAGTGGGCTTCGAACACACTATGATAACGAAAAACCACCACGAAGTTCGATGATGTCTGTATTGGTTCCGGGGTTACTGGCCACCTCCGTGTTAATAGTGACCGGGTTTAAACAGTTCACAGCCTTTCAAAAAGGCGAAATGCGCGACATGCAGGCCATGTTATTCGGTGCGCTTGGGCTCGTGTTGTCTGTTGTTGTTGTGATCATCGGATTGGCCGAGAACGGTGGGCGGCCCACAACCGGTCTCATGGGAACCCTGCTCGGTGCGTTGTTGATGCTGGTTGTCATGGCCACCAGCTTGAAACAACCGGTGAATATTCTTCTGATCGGAGTCGCCCCTTTTACCGGCCTCTTTACAGCCATTGCGGCGACCTTTAATACGCCCTCTGATTTGGCGCTGATTGATTCAAAAACACTGTTCCATGTGATCACCTCAATCGTTGCCTACGGAGCTGTGGCCTTCGCTGGCACGCTGTCGATCCTTGTGACCTGGCATCATCAGAAACTCAAAGAGCGTCCAATGACACCACTTTTGACCAACTTACCGCCTTTGGACGCCATGGAGGTCCTGTTTCTGCGCGCGGTGCAGACCGCCTGGCTGACGCTCACGGTCGCGCTGATTTCGGGGATTGTCTATGTCGATAATTTTTGGGCGCAAAATCTAGCGCACAAAACGGCACTCTCCGGATTGGCGTGGCTCGGAATGAGTCTTGCGCTGTGGCAACACTTTCAAGACGGTGGGGTGACACGCATCATGCGTAAAACAGCGGTGATCGCGGCCGGCCTGTTGTGTGTCGGATACCTTGGCAGCAAAGCGATTTTGGAATTCCTCCTGTGATGGACGTCGGCATTGAGTGAAATCTCCAACGAAGCCCTGGGCCTGACACTCTGTGTTCTGATTCTGTTATCGGGTTTTTTCTCCAGTTCAGAGACCGGATTGATGTCGATCAACCGAGTGCGCTTGCAACACCAAGCTGAAGAGGGATCGAAGACAGCCGCCCGCATCCTTGCACTCCTCGAGCGCCCAGATCGTCTCATTGGCCTGATTCTGATTGGCAATAATTTTGTCAATATCCTGGCCTCAGCGATTGCCACCGTATTGGCTGTGCGCATCTTCGGCGATGCCGGCGTTGCCATTGCCACCGGCATACTCACCTTTGTCATTTTGATCTTTGCAGAGGTGACACCGAAAACCTTTGCCGCGCTCTACCCAGAGCGGATTGCAGGACCCGCCAGTTTCGTTTTGACGCCACTACTGAAGATCACCTATCCGCTCGTCTGGGGAGCCAACCTGATCTCAAACGGCCTGCTTCGCCTGCTCGGAATTCATCCTGAAAGCTCGAATCGAGACCGTCTGACCAAAGAAGAGCTCAGAACGCTGATGACACAAAGCGGCCATCGGATCCCAGCGAGACGCCATGGGATGCTGCTGTCGATTCTGGATCTCGAGCGCGTCCAGCTCGATGAAATCATGGTGCCACGTGGGGAAATCACGGGCTTGGATTTGGAGGACGAGGTCGAGGATCTCATTGATCAACTGCGCTCAACTCAACATACGCGGCTGCCTGTTTTTACTGGTGACATCGAGCAACTGAAGGGTGTGTTACACGCACGCACCGCCCTCAAACTCTTGGACGATGCCGATGTGATTACGGATGAGGAGACCTTCAAGGCACGACTCCTCGATCTCTGTGAACCGCCCTATTTCGTGCCACAGAGCGCTGCATTGCATACCCAGCTCTACAACTTCCAAAAAGAACGTGAACGGATGGCGGTCGTGGTGGATGAATATGGGGAAATCCAAGGACTGGTGACCATCGATGACATCTTGGAAGAAATTGTCGGTGAGTTCACAACCGACCACATCCAAGACACATCTCCAGATGTGCATCCACAGGATGACGGCACCTATATCATTGACGGATCAGCGACTGTCCGCGATCTCAATCGCGCACTGGACTGGGAATTGCCAACCGAAGGTCCACGCACATTAAGCGGACTGTTGATTGAGTTTCTGGAATTTATTCCCGACACGACACTCGGCGTGCGATTTGACTCATATCGACTCGAGATTCTGGCGATTCAGGATAACCGCATCCGCTCAGTCAAAGCTTGGCAGGTCCCTGAGCCAACACCGCCAGCAGATCCTCAATAAATAGTGCAGTCAGGCCCCATACGACAACATCACTGAAGCACCAACGCGGCATCCGGATTCGGTGATCGGTGCGGTGCGTGGATAACTCAATCGTCGGCACTTGATCTTGAAACGCGCGGATCGGCTTTTGGAGAACCTGCGCGATTTCAAGCTCACAGGGCGTGCCTTCAAGTCGCTCTTCTGAAAAAAACACCCAAGGCCGCACGCGCAACCCATGCAAACTCTGAAGATCTCCAAGGCGTCCAACAGCCGATGATCGATCGAGTCGAAGCCCGGTTTCTTCATACAGCTCCCGACACGCCGTATCGAGAAGATCACCATCGAGCGGATCACGTCGCCCACCTGGAAATGAGACCTCACCGGCATGAGTCCTGAGATGCGAGGCTTTGACACAGAGCGTCAGCTCTGGCGCGTGTGCGCCTGAAATCACAATCGCAATCGCGGCATCCCCTGCGTCGGTGGGGTCGAGCTCCCGAGGTGGCGAGTGATTCAGTGTTTGCGTCAGCCACTGTTTCGTCATGCACATTTCAGTAGTATAGGAAAAAATCAGGAGGCATCATGAATTACTGCTCCAATTGCGGACAGACCACCATCCGCCGCGTTCCCGAAGGCGACAACCGCCCGCGTGATCTCTGTGAATCCTGTGGGACGATCCATTATCAAAATCCGAAGATCATTGCCGGTTGCGTGGTGCTCTATGACAATCAGGTGTTGCTCTGTCGCCGAGCGATCGAGCCCCGCCATGGCCTGTGGACCCTGCCTGCTGGTTTTATGGAAAACGGTGAAACAGTCGCTCAAGCAGCTTTGCGGGAAACCTGGGAAGAGGCCCGCGCCACGCCAGATCTCGATCAACTGTATGTGATGACATCGATTCCCACCATCAGTCAGGTGTACATGCTCTATTTGGCATTTCTACAAACCCCTGAATACGGCATCGGGCCTGAGAGCCTTGAAACGGAGCTGTTTTCGCTTGATGAAATCCCCTGGGACGAACTGGCATTTCAAACCGTGCGTGACACGCTGATGCACCTGAAAGAGGATCTGACAGCCGGGACCTTCAGCCTGCATTGCATTGATCGTGACGCCGTACCCGAGTCTGCCCGCGTTTAGGTCCGGGGCGTCACATCTAAAACCTGAATCAAATCAAAGGCGGGCTCTTCATAGGGATGGGATTGATACAATGCGGCTTTCACATCCGGCCAGACCGACTCATCTACAAGTGTCTCCACACGCCATTCGGCGACTCGCTCAAGTTTTCCAGCCACGCCTAGAAAGGGTGTGGCCTCCGTTGAAGGACAAAACTGACCAGTCCCAAGTGTCTCCCATGCGCACTGTGCATAAGCACCCAGTTGACCTGCACCGGCGCTGAAGAGCGCCTCTTTGACTGTCTCTTTGTGAGACTCGGGCACATAGACGATTAATTTGAACATCCACTTCACCTCTTGATCATCATGCGCATTGCACCACGCATTGTTGCAGAGCAACACCCCCGAACAATCTGTCCAGTATTCATGCGATAACCTCGGACAAAAATAAGACAGATTCCATTTTGGAATAAATCAACGTCGTAATTTTCTTCAATAAATGATGGATCTCATCATTTTTGTGTTGACTCACTCATTTTTTACATCCAATGTTTAGGACACAAGTTGGACAAACGACTATGGACAGATCAAAGAGGTGAACCATGCTTGTACTAACCCGTAAGATTGGCGAAAAGGTGATGATTGGAGATGACGTCACTGTGACGATCCTCGGATTGTTTGGAAATCACGTCCGCCTCGGCATCAATGCGCCCAAATCGGTCGACATCCATCGCGAAGAGATCTATGTCAAGATCCAGGGCGAAAGTGATGAGGGATCGAACGAAAAGGTGGCCGTCTAACCACAAACACCTTTTGCGTTGAAGAGACCGCGTGTACGGTTAGCACCTCATCACGCGAGTAGGAACGCATGCGACACGCCCGAATCAAAGCTTTTGTTATTGGACTTGTGATCCTCGGGGTTGGGGTGGGCGGATTCATGGCGCTCACCGCCACCAAACCCTCAGCCGAAGTACGCGATGAAACCGCAGCGTCTTGGCGGGTGAGCACCCAGCAGATTGAACTCGACCGGGTATCTCCGGAGTTTAATGGATTCGCAACCGTACAAAACCCAGACATCCAGACCTTGAAGGCGCGCCTTGCGACCGACGTTGAAACGCTCCTCATCCGCGAAGGGAGCCGAGTCACTCAGGGTACGGTGATGGCTAGGCTCGACCGGATTGATGCGGAGATAAAGCTCTCGCAAGTGCGAGCAAGTCTCGCAGATGCGCGCGCCTCGCTGGCAAATCTCAATGCGACTGAAGACAAAGACCGCGAAGCGCTCGCGCTCGATCAAGAGACGCTAACCATCCTCGAGCAGAGTTTGACCCGTGTGCAGGATCTGCGCGGTCGCAATCTTGCATCTGAGCAAGACATCGACGAGGCAAGACGCGCGGTCGTCCAACAGAAATTGCAAGTCAACCGACGACAGTTGGCATTGGAAACAGTGGACGCCAAACGCGCTCAGTTACAAACCACCATCGAGCGATTTGCAGCAGAGGTCCGAGCGGCCACACGCGATCTTGAGTCCACTGAGGTGATCGCACCCAGTGACGGACAGGTGGTGGCTGTGCATGTTGTTGCCGGTGATCGGGTGCAAGCGAATCAAGACCTGATCACCTTTGCTCCCGATGCCGGTCGCGAGCTCCGAGTACAGGTACCGAGCCAGATCGGCCAGCGCTTGGCACGCGCGCTGGCCTCAGAAACGCCGGTCGTTGCGAACACAGCCAATGGCGATCAAATTGAGCTCACCCGCGTGGCCGGCCAAGTCCGAGATAACACGGGGTCCTTGGATGTCTTTTTTGGTGGTGCAGAGATTCTGCCGCCCACAGGCACAGTGGTGAGTGTCTCAATTGCCTTAGAGGCCGAAGATCGCGTCGCCGTATTACCGACAGACGCACTCTATGGCGGCAACTTGGTGTATCGCGTGACCAACGATGACACCCTTGAGGGCCTTGAAGTCGAACGTCTCGGACAACGCCCGGCTGCGGGCGAGACCGAAGTCCTGGTTCGAAGCCCTGTCTTGAATAGCGGCGACCGAATCCTGACATCACGATTGCCTGCAGCGGTCACTGGGCTCAAAGTTGAGGTCATTGAGTGATTTCGTTTGTTCATCTTTTTGCCAAGCACAAGGTCGCCGCCAATTTATTGATGGCCTTGATGATCATCGCCGGCTTGCTCGGTGTTGATCGACTGAGAACGCAGTTTTTTCCAAGTTTCGAGCTCGACATCATCACGGTGTCAGTGGCCTGGCCAGGGGCGACTGCAGAGGATGTCCAAGAGGGCTTAACCATCCCGATCGAAAACGCCATTGAAGAGTTGGCGGTGATCGAATCCATTGATGCCACGAGTCAATTCGGCGCCGCGAGCTTCCGCGTTGAACTGGTTGAAGACACCAACCTTTCCCAGGCGCTCGATGACATCAGCCAACGGATCACACAAAATCTAACCATCCCCGAGGGAGCCGAAGATCCTGTGGTGTCTTCGCTGACACGCTACGAGGATATTTCAAGTCTTCTGATCACCGGCCCACTGACTCCCTTTGAATTGCAAAAACTCGCCCTGAAAGCCGAGCAAGAGCTGCTTGCACGCGGCGTTCGAAAGGTCGATTTCCGCGGCCTACCAACCCGTGAAATGCAGATCGAAACCAATGCTGAAACCCTTGCTTCCCTTGGCCTGACACTCGATACCCTCTCCGATCGGATCCTCACTCAGGCGCGCGATTTGCCGGCAGGAACCGCCGGTCGTGATGACGGTGCCCGACAGTTGAGAAGCCTCGAGCAAGGACGCACGCAAGAGCAGATTGCGAACACCCTGATCCAGTTGGATGAATCACCCGTGGGCGTGCGCCTCGGTGACATTGCCACCGTCCGAGACCGGGTGGACCCCAAGGCGCCCTATCTCACGTTTCAGGGACAGCCTGCCGTCGAATTGATCCCGCAACGCACTGAAACGGATTCCACCTTGGAGATGGCCGAGATCACCAATGCATGGATCGAAGATGCGAGGCAAGCATTGCCTGCCGGCACCGAACTCATCATTTTAGATGAGCGTTGGCAATACCTTGATGATCGCATCAATCTGCTTCTGAAAAACGGCCTCACCGGCTTACTGTTCGTCATTGTCATTTTGTATTTATTCTTAAATCAGCGCGTCGCGTTTTGGGTGACGATCGGCATTCCAGTGTCGTTTCTGGCGACCTTGGCCATCCTCTGGATGATCGGTGGCACCATCAACATGATCAGTTTGTTCGGCATGATCATGGCGCTCGGTGTCATTGTTGATGATGCCATCGTTGTCGGCGAAGACACCCTGACCCTGTACCAGTCCGGTCAAACGCCCGTGAATGCCGCATTACACGGCACCGAGCGCATGCTTGCGCCGGTCGTGTCGTCGAGCTTAACAACCATTGCCGCCTTTTCACCCTTGTTGATCGTCGGTGGCGTCATAGGCTCGATTTTGCGCGACATCCCGATCATTGTGATCTGTGTGATCATCGCCTCATTGATTGAGTGTTTTTTGATCTTACCGGGCCATCTCAACCAAAGCTTGGCGCGCGGACATCGTCACGATGAAGGGAAGGTCCGTCGGTATCTCGATCGTCAATTCAATCGCTTTCGGGATGATGTATTCAAACCCTTTGTTGCGATGATTCTCAAAGCACCGGCGCTGACTTTGATGACGGCGTTGACGATTTTCATTCTCTCGGTGGGGCTGATCTCTGGCGGGCGTGTGAAATTCACATTCTTCCCATCGATTGATGGCACCACACTCTGGGCCGGCGCGCAGTTCACCAACGGCACCACCCCAGATGATGTGGATCGCTTCTTGACACATCTCGAGGACACGCTCGATGCGGTCAACGCGGAGTTCGGTGGTGATGTCATTCGGCATGCTGTGAAATTGCACCGCCGCCTGTCGGCACCCGGTGTCCGCGGTGGCGAAGGCGATCAATACGGGACTCTAAAAGTGCTGCTCACAGGCAATCTGGATGGACCACCGAATGATGAGATTTTAGATGCATGGCGCGCGCGGATCGTATTACCGGCGGGCATTGAGAAATTTTCGATTCGCCAAGCACAAGGCGGTCCACCGTCGAAACCCATTGAGATCAAATTAACCGGCGGTGATCCAGCCACGCTCAAAGCCGCTTCGCTTGAACTTCAAGATGCGATCAGGCGCTATCCTGGGGTCTCCAATATTGATGACGATCTGCCCTTTGGCGCCGAACAACTGGTCGTCAAACTCACTCCTCAAGGGCGACAACTGAATTTAAGTACGCAGCAATTGGCGCGTCAGTTACGGGGTGCCTTTGAAGGGCGCACCTTACAGACGTTTTATGAAGACGGGATTGAGATCGACGTTTTACTCTCGCTCTCTGAGCGTGAACGCGACCGGCTCTCCACACTGGATCGATTGCCGATCATCACGCCCTCGGGTGAGGTTGTACCTCTGCCTGTGGTCGCAACCTTCGAATCAAGACGCGGACTCGATGAATTGCGGCGAACCGACGGTCAGATGAGTATCGTTGTCAGTGCGGATGTGAATAATCTCACCGCCAATGCGGCTGAAATTTTGAGTGACATTCGGGCTGATGCGTTGCCGCAAGTCATGGCCAAGTACGGGTTGCAATCTGATATCCAAGGACGCGCCCAGGATCGCGAAGAAACCTTCGCAGACATGAAAACCGGTGTACTGATTGCGCTGACGATGATTTACATCATCTTGGCTTGGGTGTTCTCAAGCTACACCTGGCCATTTGCAGTGTTGATTGCCATTCCACTTGGACTGACAGGTGCCATCGGCGGCCATTGGCTGATGGGGCTTGATCTCACCGTCCTGTCACTCTTTGGATTTTTTGGCTTATCCGGGATTGTGATCAACGACTCAATTGTGCTGGTCGACACCTATAAGCGCCTGCGCGCTCAAGGTGAACATCATCTGGATGCGATTGTGAAATCGAGTTGCCTGCGCCTCCGTGCGGTCTTGGTGACGTCACTGACCACTATTGGGGGGCTGACTCCGATTCTGTTTGAAACCTCACCGCAAGCGCAGTTTCTGATCCCCATGGCCACCACCATTGTCTTCGGTTTGGCCTATGGAACCGTCCTCGTACTGATGGTCGTGCCCTCAGTGCTTAGCCTGATTGAACGAAATCGCAGCCAAACAACGCCTGTGCATTCGCAGTCGTTTGATCGGCCAGATCCTGCACACTGAGCCCCAAACGCTCGGCAAGCGTCTGACCAATGTGCCGGACATCACACGGGTGACCCTGCGCTTTTCCAGAGACCGGTAGATCTGGCGCATCTGACTCAAGCAGGATCCGTGAAATCGGCAGCTCAGCCAGCTGGGCCATGATGCGAGGGGCGGGCACGCGCGTCGTCAGTCCGCCACAACTCAAGTAGCCACCGAGGGCGAGATACGCACGGGCAAGCTCCAGCGAGCCACTGAACGCATGCACCACAAACCGCGTGGTTTGAGTCCGTTTAAGCGCATCGAGGACCGCCTGATGTGCCTTCACTGCATGGATTATGACCGCGCGATCCAACGACTTGGCAAGCGCCAGCTGTGCCTCAAACTGCGCAGACTGCCGCGCAAAGTCCGGAAACCCCACGCGTGCATCCAAGCCAATCTCTCCCACAGGCGCTGTTGGATGGTCATCTAAGTAGGCGGCCAATCGATCGAGCCAGTCGGGAACTTTCGCATCGGCATGCGGATGCAATCCAAAAGCGCACCGCACATGATCTAAAGCCTGCATCTGCGCCCATTGACTCGGCTGAAATCCGCTCCAGATCACGGTGACATTACTGGTTGCACAATCCTGATTCACCTGCTCAATTGAGTCATCGAGCTTTTCAAGATGTGCATTGATATCGACCCACATGGTCAGTGCTCACGTGTCTCCAAGAATTGGATGTCTGGCCAGCGCTCCTGGATCAACTGCAAATTCGCGCGCGAAGGCGCGAGATAAGTGAGATAACCACCGCCATCATCTGCCAATTGCTCAAACGCCTTCTTTTTAAAATCCGCCAACATTTTCGGATCGTCACACTTCACCCAACGGGCTGTGTAGACGTTGACCTGCTCATAGATCGCCTCGGCTTTGTATTCATCGAGGAGCCGAAAGGCCACCACATCAAATTGCAAGGTACCCACGGCACCGACAATCAGATCGTTGTTCTTGTGAGGCATAAAGACCTGAGTGGCCCCCTCTTCGGATAACTGTGTCAGGCCTTTTTGTAACTGTTTGGTTTTGAGTGGATCCTTCAAGCGCACACGACGAAACAGCTCGGGTGCAAAATGCGGGATACCGGTGAATTGCAGGTCCTCACCTTCGGTGAAGGTATCCCCAATCTGGATCGTTCCATGATTGTGTAACCCAAGAATGTCGCCGGAAAACGCCTCCTCTGCTGAGGTCCGATCACCGGCTAAAAACGTCACCGCATCTGAAATCCGAACATCTTTGCCGATGCGTGTGTGTCGGATTTTCATGCCTTTCTCATACTTACCCGAACATACGCGTAGAAATGCAATCCGGTCCCGATGTTTTGGATCCATATTGGCTTGGATCTTAAACACAAAGCCGCTGAATTTTTCTTCGACTGGCTCAACAACCCGTGATTCAGATGCGCGTGCAACTGGGGGTGGTGCATAAGTGACAAAGTCATCGAGCATCTCGCGCACCCCAAAATTGCCCATGGCCGTGCCAAAGAATACGGGAGTCAGCTCACCGGCTAAAAAGCGATCGATCTCAAACTCTGGAGTCGCATCGCGCACCAATTCAACCTGATCGACAAAATCAGCCCATTCATCGCCCAAGAGTGCTTTTGCATCCTCAGAATCAAGACCTTCAATCCGCTGATCATCGGGAATCCGATCGCCTTGGCCTTTGACATAACAGTGGATGGTGTCTGTCCGTAAGTGATAGACCCCCTTGAAGTGCGGACCCATCCCGATCGGCCACGTGACAGGCGTTGCCTGGATGTTCAGTACATCCTCAACTTCGTCCATCAGCTCAATTGGATCACGGATGTCGCGGTCGAGCTTGTTGATAAATGTCACGATGGGCGTCGTCCGGAGACGACAGACCTGCATCAGCTTGATGGTGCGATCCTCAACCCCCTTGGCACCGTCAAGAACCATCAAGGCAGAATCGACCGCAGTCAGCGTCCGATAAGTGTCCTCGGAAAAATCTTCGTGTCCGGGCGTATCCAACAAGTTGACGGTCCGATCCCGATATGGAAATTGCATCACCGAGGTTGTCACTGAAATCCCTCGTTGCTGCTCCATCTGCATCCAATCAGACGTCGCATGGCGTGCTGCTTTTCTGGCTTTCACGGTTCCTGCAACAGAAATCGCATTGCCGAAAAGCAACAACTTCTCGGTCATGGTTGTTTTACCGGCATCCGGGTGGGAGATGATCGCAAAGGTCCGTCTCCTATTGGTTTCATTGACAAAATTGCGATCAGTCATACCGATTCATTCCTACTGCGTACCCATTCGTAAATATCCCCATTTGAGGACCAAAAACGCGTTATTTTTTCAATAACGACCGCGCGATAAATTACTGCTCTAGAACACGTTCCAGTTTTTCAAGTGCTTTCTTATGTTTCTCATCTGGCATTTTGGCTAGATTCATCTGCTTCCATTTTGTCGCAGGAAGCTCACTCACTCCATTGAGTCCAAGTAACGACCAATCTGGTTTACGGCTTTTAAAAGACACTAAAAACCGTCTCTCGCTATCAGTCAGTCCTAAGTGGATCAGCTCTACCAAGCGTTCTCTCACCGCCTCCAGCTCCTCCAAAGGCACGTCAATTTCGGCCATATTTGCAAACTCGCCAGCGTAGATCGCCGAGATATCTTTAAATTGCGGTCGGAGCAATTCGGCCATTGGCCGGTTATGGCTTGCCAGATACACCAGCAACGCTTTGCGTATTTCTTCCGTTAAACCTTCATTATCCAAAAGCCACTTAACATCAAATAAATCTCTTGGGTGCTGCCTGTCTAAGGCTGCGCAGATTTTACCCGCATAGAGGTCTGCCAATGCCACGACTGGCACCTCGGCGTAACCAAATTGATCTTCCACAGCGGCACAGACTTCCATTCGCTGCGGCTGGTAAACCGTGCCGCGTAAAACAGGTGAGAGCTCGACTTTGATCTGTACGCCGTTACGCGCAACGATCAACCGTAGCGAGTCCTTTTTGGACTTGTAGGCTTTAGTGAGCTCAACGTCTCCAAAGGCATCGCTTAAGTCCGCGCTAATCGCGTCCAGAGCTTCACAAATTTCCTTCAAGGCTTCGTCACGGCCTTTCATGGGCAGATAGACAAGATCAATATCAACAGACAATCGCGGGAACTCTCTTACAAAGAGGTTTATTGCTGTTCCGCCTTTAAGTGCAAAGCATTCTTGTTTCGCTACAAAAGGCAAAACCTGCATCAATAGTTGCACTTGTTTGTAGTAAATACTGTTCCTATCCATCCTTGAATCCACCTTCTGCCATATGTGATGGCACTGTGATTAGATAATCCGTATCGAGCTTGCCGCCTTTAGCCACGACACGCTTGCCTGATCCCAAATGGTAATCTTCGACGTTCAGCTTGCTAAACCAAGGATAGTTTTGGCGTTTTGCCAGCCAAAAGAATAACCGCTTCGCTTTTACATTCTTACAAGCCAACAAAAGAGCATCGAGCTTTCTGGGCGATAAGTTCACTAAACCCTGCATTAACTCATCGGCATGCTCAAAGGTCACACCGTCTGGCAAATCCACCAACAATTCTAATATTGCTTTCTCTGGGCATGAAAAATACACCGGCGGTAATTCAGCCTCCCACTCGTGCTCTTTGATAAAAGACTGATTGTCCAGAACAGAGTCAGGCCACAGCTTGCTTGCGCTATGACCTTCAAATTCCACAGGTAGCGACAAACGTGCTAACCACGTTGGTAACTTGCCCGCCGCGTATAGATGAATACGAAGCATTTTGCCGAACGACAGATACTGCGACAAGCCAGATAAGGAAAGGGCAGATAAACCCCCAACCACGGTTGCCCTGCCCTCGGCATGCTCCATACGCTGCATCGACGCCACGACACCCTCCCAGCCTACAGAGCGGGAATACTGGCTATATACCCCTGTCGCTAGTAGCAATAAGGTTTTTGTTTTCACAGCATTATCTATAGCATGAGCACTCAGGCCCTGATCTGCCAGCCACTTTTTGGTCGCCAGCATGCCATAGGGTAGAAGCGCTTTCAGGGGCTCCTTATACGCCCCTTTCACGCCGTCATCTTTCGATATCAGGTTATTACCCAAGTGCGCTGCCTTTCTTTCAATTATTGACTTTTAGGCACCGCGCTCGCGCCACGGGTTTACTAAAAAGCCACTTTACGGCGAATATCGCCGTGAATTTCATTTTATATAAACTAACACAAGACATACTGGTTTATCAATAGCTTTTTTCGCGGCGAAAATCGCCGTAAAAACACAGACAAATAAACTGGCCAGGTTTATAAAAAAATCTTTATTGGTACTTAAAGTACCGATATGCGAGATTATTTAAACTTTTGGGTCTCAGCCTTGACGATATTGGGAAACAAGACACGCGCAGCATGCGCGTTTATAACCATAAGCCGCTGAGGCACAAAAGTTCGGGCAGTTAAGCCCCTGCCGAAAAAGGGGCTATTCCTATTGACCTGAGCCCCAATGTGCCTTCCATTGTTGTCGAGTCTCCAACCGCGGTCGGACTCCACATGAAAGCAGCGAAGTTTTAGGGGCTCACGTCATCGGGAATATACTGAGCGAGGCTCCGTAAGAACCCCAGAGCCGCTTGAATCCTCGGCACGTGCGTCGTATTTTGATGTGATACCAAATAAAATGCACGTGTCAGTTTCAGATCAGGCAGGATTCGAACCAAGGCACGATCTCGGATCAAAAAGGTGTGTAACACACCAATGCCTGCACCACTGCTGACTGCCTCGACCTGAGCCACGGGCGAATACACCGACAGGGTCGATGTCCACTGATTCCAAATCGACCGTTGCAGATTCAGGCGTGGACTGAATAACAAATCCTCGACGTAACCAATTAAACGATGGTCGGTGAGATCCTCAACTGTGGACGGTGTTCCGTGGGCGTCCAAATATGAAGCTGTCGCATAAACCCCAAGTCCATAGTCGCTCAGGTGTTCATGAGCCAATTCAGGTTCAGTGGGCTCGCCAACCATAACGGCCAGATCGGCTTGCCGTCGGGACATGGAAAATCCGGGCGTTTGCGGGACAATTTCCAAACGCAATTTGGGATACGCGGCGACAAAGGCATCTAAGTGCGGGCTGACAATCTGATTGACAAAACCCTCGGGGGCTGCGACACGCACTGTGCCGGCAATCTCCCCACTCACCTGCCCGGCCATGAAGTCTTGCGCAGCATCGAGCTCGGCTTCAACGCGCTCAAAGTACGCCACCAGGCGCCTCCCTTCATCGGACAATTCGAGTCCGTTTCGGCTGCGAGTCCATAAAGGCGCCACGCTTTCGGTCTGGATCTGCTTGAGACGCCGCGACAATGTGATGTTTGACACACCAAGCAGCTCAGCGGCCTTCCCAATTTGTCCAGTCCGTGCCAGTGCTAAAAAGTAACGCGCATCATCCCAGTGCAATGCCATGAAACCGCTCTAGATCAATCAATATTGATACATCATAGTCGAATTATTTGCTATTGATCCATCAATATTGATCCGATTTACTCTGTGAAAATTATTTTTAAGGAGCGACCATGCAATCCATCGGACATTTTATTGGCGGCCAACAGGTACCGTCTCAATCAGGCCGCGATACCACCGTATTCAATCCGGCCACGGGTGAGCCGAGATGCCAGGTCGCACTGGCATCGGCAGACGAAACTCGACAGGCCATTGCGGCTGCGGCTCACGCGTTCCCGGAGTGGAGTCAAGTCACGCCTTTAAATCGCGCGCGCATCCTATTCAAGTTCAAGGCATTGATTGAGGCTCATGCGGATGAACTCGCTGAACTCATTACCTCAGAACACGGCAAAGTTCTTTCAGATGCCAAAGGCGAGCTAACCCGGGGCTTGGAGGTTGTCGAGTTTGCCTGTGGCATCCCACACCTGCAAAAGGGTGAGCACAGCCTGAACGTGGGACGTGGAGTGGATAGCTACAGTCAGATGATGCCCATGGGCGTGTGTGCTGGGATCAGCCCTTTTAACTTCCCGGCCATGGTGCCCATGTGGATGTTCCCTGTCGCCATCGCATGCGGCAACACCTTTGTCATGAAGCCATCTGAAAAAGATCCTTCGACACCCATGCGATTGGCTGAATTACTCAAAGAAGCCGGGTTACCCGATGGCGTCTTCAATGTTGTCAATGGCGACAAAGAGGCGGTGGACGTATTACTGACAGATCCGCGGATTGAAGCCGTCAGTTTTGTTGGGTCGACTCCGATTGCGGAGTACATCTATCGGACTGCGAGCGAACATGGCAAACGCGTCCAAGCACTTGGCGGTGCCAAAAATCACATGGTGATCATGCCAGATGCCGATCCACAACAAGTCGTCAGTTCATTGATGGGGGCAGCCTATGGCTCAGCCGGTGAACGTTGTATGGCCATCTCAGTCGCAGTCTGTGTTGGCGATGCTGTCGCCGACAAACTGATTGACGATCTCAAAACCGAAATTGGCACCATGCAGGTCGGACCGGGGCTTAACCAAAATCCCGAGCCACACATGGGGCCGCTTGTCTCGCGCGCGCACGCCGACAAGGTATTGTCGTACATTGACCAAGGTGTCGAAGAAGGCGCTCAACTGATCGTTGATGGCCGACATTTCAAAGCCACCGACGGCGAGCATGGCTATTTCGTGGGTCCGACGCTGTTTGATCACGTCACCCAAGACATGCGGATTTACCAAGAAGAAATTTTTGGTCCCGTCTTGTCTGTCGTACGTGTCGCAAGCTATGACGAGGCGCTTGCACTGGTCAACGCCCATGAGTACGGCAACGGAACGGCTATTTTCACGCGCGATGGCGATACAGCCCGTCAATACACCGAACAGGTTCAAGTGGGCATGGTTGGGGTGAACGTTCCCATTCCTGTACCCATGGCGTTCCACAGTTTTGGAGGTTGGAAACGGAGTCTATTCGGACCGCTTCACATGCATGGTCCAGATGGCGTGCGTTTCTATACTCGGATGAAAACCATTACAGCACGCTGGCCCACAGGGCTGCGCGCCGGCGCTGAGTTCTCCATGCCAACCATGAAATAATCAACGCTGCCGGACGTAGCGACCGGGGGCGGGCTCCAATACAGGACGGAGACCGCCACCGGGCGCTGGAGGTACAGACGCTTGGCCCTGAGTCTCTGTCAGAAACGCCAACCAACTGTTCCACCAACTGCCTTTGACGTGAAGCGCGCGGTCCAGATCAGTCGGCTGTTTACCATCCATTCGAAAATGATCGTAGCGTGCCGAATCGGGAGGACAAACGACTCCCGAATTATGCCCACCTTGGCCAAGCACGCAGGTCACAGGCCCGCTGAATACATCCGCAATGCGCATTGCACTGGCCCATGGCGCAATCTCATCGTTCTGACAGGCGAACAAGAACACAGGAATGTCCAATTTAGACAGGTCAATTGATTGACCGGCAATGATGAGCGGCTCGCCATCAATCAGTCGATTCTCAAGATATAAAGACTTTAAAATCCACAACACCAGCGCAGCAGGCGTGCGCGTCCCATCACCCAGCCAATGCAATAACGGTAACGGCTTGTGACGCTCACCCAGAATATACGAATGGAGCCCGCGCGCGAACATGAGATCGGTTGGCCGAAGGCTTGCGAAGGTGCGTAAGAGCAGTTCAGCAGGCAGATACCCCAGTGTCTCAAGCGGTTGAGTCAGGGCATCAACGGAGGACTCAGTCACAAGATCGCCCAGCGGCCCTGCATCTGAATAATCTAATAAGGTCGTCAACAATGTGAGCGAGACAATACGCTGCTCACCACGCGTAGCAAGCCAGGCCGCCGCAATGCTTGCAAGCACACCACCGGCGCAATACCCCACCAACTGAACAGGTTGACCGTTGAGCATCCGATCCATTTGATCCAGTGCTGCCAATACGCCATCGAGCACATAATGGGTGACATCATAATTGGCAAGACCTGCATCGGGATTGACCCAACTGATCAGGAAGACCGTGTGGCCTTGGCTAACCAACCAACGCACCATCGACATCTCGGGCGACAGATCCAAGATGTAGTACCGATTCACAAAGGCTGGGACCAACAGCATGGGGTGTTCAGCGACGGCGGGTGTACTCGGGCGGTACTGAATCAACTGAAATAACTGATTTTCAAAAACCACATCCCCTGGCGTGGTCGCCAAGGTCTCGCCAAGGCGAAAGGTCTCGGGTCTTAAGGTGTCTGGAAGGACTGCGCCGGCCACAATGTCTTCTTGCCAGTGTCGGATCCCCTGCTCAAGGTTCACGGACTTGGTCTCGAGCATGGTCCGGACACGCTCGACAAGACGACCAGAATCTTGGAGCTGGCGAATCAACCACAGCACCCGACTGCGATCAAAATCTTCAACCTCAGGGAGCGCTGCGATGCATTGATCCATCAACGACAGCCAGTCCTCATCGGTCGCATCGGTGCGAATGAAGGCGGACAACATCTGGGGCAAGACATCGGATTGCAGACTCTGAAACCGTGCCGGATCGTTGCTCGCCAGTGCAGTCAGCGCCTGTGATAACTCGGCAACTGGTGACGGATCCATAAAGGTCAACAACGCATGCTCATCGGCGAGGCGTTTCAGCCAAACCTGCATCCATTCGGTGTGCTCTGGGTCAAACCCTTGTAATCCTTGCAACTTAGGCCTCGTGTCCTTTTGCGATGAGCCGATTTTATCGGTACAGTCCGATATATAGTTTCAACATAACAAGGCAGCATCATGCGTACTCTGAAAAAATACCCCAACAGACGGCTGTATGACACCTCACAAAGCTGCTATGTGACGATTGATAACGTGCGCGATCTGGTTCTCGGGCATGAGCGTTTCCGTGTAGTGGACTCAAAAACGGGGGAGGATCTCACGCGCTCAATTCTCTTGCAGATCATCATGGAGCAGGAAAATGATGCCGGTGAACACGTCCTCACCAATGAAGTGTTGCAACACCTAATTCGTTTCTACGGCTCCGGTATGCAGACCAATATGGCCCACTTCCTCGAACAATCCATCTCATTTTTCTTAAATCAACAAGAAGTGATGCAGGATCAAATGCGCTCAGTCATTGGCGCAACGCCCATCGGTATGATGCAAAAAATGACGGAAGATAATTTGAAACTGTGGGAATCAATGTCCCAATCGATGCTGGGGAATCAGACTAAGACCAAAGACTGATTCTTTTTTTGGTGCGATGCACAAAAAAGTGTTGACGTTGCACTGCAACATGCTATCTTTACTCCATACCTTGTGCACCGCACAAATTGTTGAAAAGGAGTGAATCCCATGTACGCAAAAATGATTGAAGAAATGCAGAGCAACATGAAGCAGATGTTTGACACCAAGTCTTACGAAACTGCTATGAAGCCAATGACTGATCTGTTTGAGATCAACAAGTCAACGGTTGAATCGTTGGTTGAGCAGCAAACTGCACTGGTCAAAGAGCTGGTTGAAGGCGCAATGGAGCAGGCGAAAGCACTGTCATCTGAGAAGGACATGGCGTCAGCTGTTGAATCTCAGAAGTCATACCTCCAGGGCTTGCAAGCACGTTTGATCGACGCGGCAAAATCTTCACAAGAGACACTTGTGAAAAGCCGTGACGAAGCATCAAACATCGTCAAAGGTGCAATGGAGTCTGTCACAAAGCACTAATGTGCCCTGACAACTCGCGCATCTGAAAAAGAGGAACTTCGGTTCCTCTTTTTTTTTGCCAAAAACTCCATACCATGGAGAGTCCAATAACAAAGGACGATCCCCATGAGCTCATTTCGCGCACTCCGACTGCATCAGACTGACACCAAGGTTCCAGACGTTCAGATTGAAACACTCGAACAGGAGGCGCTGAGTACCGGAAATGTCCTTATCGCCAACGAGTTCAGCTCTCTCAACTACAAAGATGCGCTCGCAATCACCGGCAAGGGCAAGATCATTCGCGATTTTCCGATGATTCCTGGAATCGATGCCGCGGGTGTGGTCTTGTCATCTGACGACCCAGATTTCTCACCCGGAGAACATGTGATTCTGACTGGGCACGGAGTCGGCGAGACCCACACCGGTGGCATGGCAGAACAGGTCCGCGTGCCGGGTTCCTATCTGGTCAAAACACCCAAGGCGTTGACGAGCCGAAGCGCCATGCAGTTTGGGACCGGTGGTTTAACAGGCATGCTGTGTGTGCTTGCACTGCTTGATTCGGAATTAAAGCCGGCAGACGGCCCCATTGCTGTGTCCGGTGCCGGCGGCGGTGTCGGTGGAATCGCAACCACCGTGTTATCCACACTTGGTTATGAAGTGCATGCCATCACCGGAAGAGATTCCGAGCATGATCGGCTGAAAGCCCTCGGCGCCTCAGAAATACTCGCGCGTGATGACTTTGCACGTGACCCCAAACCCCTTGAATCCACACGTTTTGCCGGTGCCATTGATACAGTCGGCGGCCAAACTCTCGCCACACTGATCGCACAGATTCAATACAACGGTGTCATCGCCGCCACTGGAAATGCCAGCGGTTTCCAGCTCAACACCACCGTCTTTCCCTTTATTTTGCGAAACATCCGCTTGCAGGG
This sequence comes from uncultured Gammaproteobacteria bacterium, assembly GCA_913057215.1. Taxonomy (GTDB): domain Bacteria; phylum Pseudomonadota; class Gammaproteobacteria; order Pseudomonadales; family Litorivicinaceae; genus HIMB30. Next base: position 24,992 of record CAJXNQ010000002.1, on the reverse strand, counting down.
CGTCGATTCAGTCCACGCACCTCGCGCGACACGCGATCGAGCCTGGCAATTGTTGTCTGAAAACGTCACACCCGAACAGCTCGACGCAAGCACTCGCATGATTGGACTTGAGGCGATCCAGCAGACAGCCCATCAACTGATCGACAATCAAGTGGCTGGACGCATCCTCATTGATGTGAACGCCTAAACCGACTGATCGAGCTGTCGCCTGAGTTCAGAGATCTGAGTGAGACGTAGCTCGAGCTCTGAGCGCTTCGCATGGCGGGCATCCACCATTTGTTCGACATAATCAATCACTTTGCGCTCGAGCTTCAGTCGATTTAATCGATTGATATTGGTGATCCCGCCTGGGTTCAATACGTTCACCTCAAGCAGCTTATTGCCAATCAAATCCAGTCCCACGAAATGGAGTCCATCGGCCATCAGTTGCGGACCAATCTTATGGAGCAATCGCGTCTGCTCATCTGACAATGTCACCTTGTGCGCGGTCGCTCCAGCGTGGATGTTGGCTCGAATATCGTCACTTGCCGGCCGTCGTTGATAGGCGCCGATGGATTTTCCGCCGAGCATCAAGACGCGAATATCACCTTCTTCGGCCGCCTCGAGATACTCTTGCAGCACCACGTAATTGCTTTGTCCGTGATTGGTGTCGATATAAAAATCAAGGAGCGAGTTCAAAGAGCCCTGCGCTTGAGTTTCGAGCAAAATCACGCCGCGTCCACCCGAGCCATCAAGTGGTTTCAAGATCCAACGGCTCCGATCTGACTCCCGAATGATGCGCTTTAAGTAATCTTTATTCTTTGAAACGTAGGTTTCCGGCAGATACTCCGACCCCACGGTGTGAAAGCTGGTGGTGTAGATTTTATTGTTGGCTTTGCGGATCCCATCCACATCGTTCAAAACCACCGTTTCTGCTTTAATCGAATCGAGAAAGTTCAAAACGATGGGATCCAGTGGCGGGTCGCGCCTCACAAAAATCGCATCGAAAGAATGTAACGGCAGCATTTTTTCCGACAACACCGCTTTTTTATAAAACGAGGCCACCGAATCCGACACCTTGCCCTCGGTCTGCACACGACGCGCAAATCCGTAGGCAACATTGTCACGCACTGTCAGATTGCGGGGATAGATGACATACACAGAATGATTGCGTGAGGCGGACTCTCGAATCATCGCAAGTGTTGAGCTTTTACCAGGCGTCAGATCTGCCCAATCTGCAACCAAAAACGCGATTCGCACGCAACACCTCCTCGGACATCACGTCCCCAATGCGCGCTACTCATACAGTCGATCAGTGGCCTCTGCAAGCGATATATCTCGCTCAGTCACACCACCTGCGTCATGTGACCACCAAAGCACTCGAACGCTTCCCCAAGAGACTGTGATTTCTGGGTGATGATCGGCAGCATCGGCCGCTTCACCGACACGGGATGCAAAGGCCATGGCATTTGAAAAATTGTCAAACCGAAATTCCCGTGACAACATTTCAACGGAATCGCGCTGAAGGATCTGCCAACGCTCTGGAATAGGTAAGGCCATACACGCTCCTCAATTGCTCATCACAACATCATAAAGGCTATCATGAAGACATATCATCTCGCTTCAATCCCGGGTGACGGAATCGGTCAGGAAGTGATTCCTGCCGGGGTTGCCGTTGGCCAAAAAGTCGCCGCCGTCTGTGGGTTCAGCCTTGAATTCACCGAATTCCCGTGGTCATGCCAAACCTTCGCAGAAACCGGTGCAATGATGCCTCACGATGGGCTGACACAGCTGGCTGATTTTGATGCCATCTATTTGGGGGCTGTTGGATGGCCTGACGTGCCGGATCATGTGTCGTTGTGGGGGCTTTTAATTCCAATTCGCCGAGCGTTTGATCAGTACGCCAATATCCGCCCTGTGAGACTCCTTCACGGAATCACCTCACCACTGGCGGGCCGCGGCCCCGAAGACATCGACTTCGTGGTTGTTCGAGAAAACTGTGAGGGCGAGTACTCCGAGGCCGGTGGCCGACTCTACGCAGGCACCGACCGCGAAACCGTGATTCAAGAATCCATCTTCACACGCCACGGCACCGATCGGATTCTCCGCTATGCATTCGAGCTGGCCGCAACACGTGGAAAACACGTGACTTCAGCAACAAAATCAAATGGGATCATGCACTCCATGCCGTTTTGGGATGAGCGATTCCAAGCCATCAGCGCTGAGCACCCGGATATCAAAACCGACCAATACCACATCGACATCTTGACTGCGCACTTTGTGCTGCACCCCGACTGGTTTGACGTCGTCGTTGGTTCTAATTTGTTCGGCGACATTCTCAGTGATCTCGGCCCTGCTGTTGCCGGATCGATCGGTATCGCGCCTTCGGCGAACATCAACCCCGAAGGACGCTATCCATCCATGTTTGAGCCCGTTCATGGCTCAGCGCCTGATATTGCAGGTCTTGGCGTCGCAAATCCGATTGCAGCCATTTGGACCATGGCCATGATGCTCGAGCATCTTGGTGAAACAGAGGCGAGCCAAATCATCGAGCATGCCATCGAGAGCGTGCTTACCGGATCAACGGATGTCAAAACCCGAGACTTGGGTGGTGAAGCCACGACGGCCGTTTGCACACAAGCCATCGTGGATGCAATCGGCCGTTAAGCGATCTGTTTGGCTGCGATTTTTTGAGCCCACTCGGCCGGGCCTGTCTGATGCACACTCGTGCCCTGTGAATCGACAGCCACGGTCACCGGCATGTCCTCAACCACAAACTCGTGAATCGCCTCCATCCCGAGATCTTCGAAGGCCACAATCCGAGACCGCTTGATGGCTTGAGCGACGAGGTAGGCAGCTCCCCCGACTGCCATCAAGTAAGCTGCTTTGTGCTTTTTAATGGCATCAATCGCTGCAGGTCCGCGCTCAGCCTTGCCAACCATGGCAAACAATCCGGTTTCCGAGAGCACCTGCTCTGTAAATTTGTCCATCCGAGTCGCAGTCGTTGGGCCGGCCGGGCCGACCACCTCGTCACGCACCGGATCCACTGGGCCGACGTAATAAATCAACTTGCCTTTGAGATCGACCGGCAAAGACTCACCCTGATTGAGCATGTCACAAATCCGCTTATGCGCCGCATCGCGCCCAGTCAGCATGGTGCCATTCAAGAGAAGTGTTTCCCCTGGCTGCCAAGACATTACGTCTTCGTGGGTGAGCGTATCGAGATTGACGCGCCGCGCTGTCGGGCCCGCATCCCATGTGATTTCTGGCCAGTCTTCCAAGGACGGTGCCTGTTGCAGCGCCGGGCCACTTCCATCCAATACGAAGTGTGCATGTCGAGTCGCCGCACAGTTCGGAATCATGGCCACGGGCTTTGAGGCAGCGTGCGTTGGGTAGTCTTTGACTTTGACATCCAGCACAGTCGTTAAGCCACCCAAACCCTGCGCACCGATGCCCAGGTTATTCACGGCCTCAAAAATCTCGAGCCGCAATTCTTCGGTTGCATTTGCAGGACCACGTGCTTTGAGCACATGGATATCAACGGGCTCCATCAATGACTCTTTAGCCATCACAGCTGCCTTTTCAGCCGTCCCACCAATGCCGATGCCAAGCATACCCGGGGGGCACCAACCGGCACCCATGGTTGGAACCGTCTTCACCACCCAATCGACAATCGAATCCGACGGATTGAGCATCACCATTTTCGATTTATTCTCAGACCCACCACCCTTGGCTGCCACCTGAATATCCAAGGTGTTTCCAGGCACGACCTCGTAGTGAATCACGGCTGGTGTATTGTCACCTGTATTCTTCCGAGCACCGGCGGGATCTGCCAAGATCGAGGCTCTCAGCACGTTATCCGGATGCGTATAGGCTCTTCGGACACCTTCGTTAATCATATCGCTGAGTGACATCCCTGAATCATCCCACTGCACTTGCATTCCGACTTTGACAAAGACCGTCACGATTCCGGTGTCTTGGCAGATTGGACGCCGACCCATGGCCGACATTCTCGAATTGATGAGAATTTGTGCAAGTGCATCACGCGCCGCCTGCGATTCTTCTCGCTCATAGGCCGAGTTCACAGCCTGAATAAAATCGAGCGGGTGGTAGTAGGAGATGAATTGCAGCGCGTCTGCAACACTGTCAATCACATGGTCAGCACGAATCAGTGTCATCACAGGATCCTTATCATGGTCAGCATATATAGGCGGTGAGAGCTTATCAGAACCGCACTGTCTTTGGACTGCATCGAAAGGTGCAGAGTTTTTCGCACCGAGTGCGCACACGATGCGAAGCAATTCCTGTATTCTGATATCATTGTCGGTTTAACGTGGTGGCAACGAAGCCGTGAGGATGAATGCAAAACCAATACAACAAGGATGAGTTACTGGCCTGCGCGCACGGCGAGATGTTCGGCGAGGGCAACGCCAAACTGCCGGCGCCAAATATGCTGATGATGGATCGCATTACGACGATCACAGCCGACGGCGGGGCACACGGCAAGGGTCATATGGTCGCTGAGCTCGATATTGTTCCAGATCTTTGGTTTTTCGATTGCCACTTCCCTGGTGATCCCGTGATGCCAGGTTGTCTGGGACTCGATGCGATGTGGCAGTTGGTCGGCTTTTTTCTGGGATGGAGTGGCCACCCTGGACGCGGGCGGGCGCTTGGCGTGGGTGAAGTCAAGTTCACAGGCCAAATTCTTCCGACCTCGAAAAAGGTCACCTATGAAATTGACATGAAGCGTTTAATTGCACGCTCGCTCGTCATGGGGCTTGGTGATGGTGTGGTGCGTGTTGATGGGCGTGCAATCTATCATGCGACCGACTTAAAGGTGGGACTCTTTACATCCACCGAAGGCTTTTAATTCAAACACCGCACGACAAGAAAGGAGTCGGTATGCGTAGGGTTGTTGTCACAGGTCTCGGAATCACCTCGTGTCTTGGATTGGATGCTGAGGCGGTCACACACAGCCTCCGCACAGGGACATCCGGAATCACAGCCAATCCAACCTACGCTGAGCTTGGGATGCGAAGCCAGGTGTCGGGATCCATTGCACTGGATCTATCAGAGCAGATCGATCGTAAATTGCTTCGTTTTATGGGCGATGCCGCCGCCTATGCCTACCTGTCCTTACGTCAAGCAATCGAAGATGCTGGCCTCACAGAGGCTGAAGTCAGTCATCCGAAAACAGGTCTCGTGATGGGGTCAGGTGGTGCATCCTCGGCCAGTCAGGTTGAGGCTGCAGATATTTTGCGCGAGCGTGGGGTCAAACGCGTCGGCCCATATCGCGTCACTCAGACCATGGGCTCCACCGTGTCTGCGAATCTAGCCACTGCCTTTCAAATCAAAGGCATCAATTACTCGATGACCTCCGCGTGTTCGACGAGCCTGCACTGTATTGGCAATGCCGTCGAGCAGATCCAACTCGGTAAACAAGATATTGTGTTTGCCGGGGGTGGCGAAGAAGAAGACTGGACCTTGTCATGCCTCTTCGACGCCATGGGCGCACTATCTTCGAAATACAACAACACACCACAACAAGCCTCGCGTGCCTACGATGCCAACCGCGACGGCTTTGTGATTGCAGGCGGTGGCGGCGCACTGGTCTTAGAGGACTATGAGCGCGCCAAAGCACGTGGTGCGAACATATATTGTGAAATTGTCGGGTATGGCGCCACCAGTGATGGCGCTGACATGGTGGCACCCTCCGGCGAAGGTGCAGTTCGCTGCATGCAATTGGCCATTGAAGGTGTCGATGGGCCGATCGATTACATCAATGCACACGGTACCTCAACGCCCGCTGGCGACATTGTTGAGCTCAACGCCATCCGATCGGTCTTTGGGGAGCACCCACCGGTCATTGGTTCCACCAAATCATTGTCAGGTCACTCCCTGGGTGCAGCAGGCGTGCAGGAGGCGATTTACTCGATCCTGATGATGCAGCACGACTTCATTGCAGCCTCAGCCAATATCGAGACCCTGGATCCCGAGGCAGAAGGTATGCCGATCGCCCGTGAACTCAAACAGGGGCCGATCCGGACCATCTTGTCCAACTCATTTGGCTTTGGTGGAACCAATGCCTGTATGACCTTCCAAAAGCTTGACGGATGAAACTCTACTCATCCATCCCCTCGCCCTTTGGGCGCAAGGTCAAGATGACCGCTTCAATCTGCGGACTTGCCGATCAGTTGACGGTGTCTCCTCTGGACACCAATGACCCGGACAGTGCGGCTTCCAATCCAAATCCACTGAATAAAATTCCGGTGCTCGAAACCGAGTCCGGGCAACTCATTGCCGACTCTCGGGTGATCTGTGAGTATCTGATTGAACGCTCTGGGCGAAGTGACATGTTACCAAACAGCCGGCGTATCGATATTCTCACGGGGGCTGCCATCGCCGATGGCTGTATCGAAGCGGCGCTCCTGATGGTCTATGAACGACGATTTCGCGATGAATCTCAGGTCAACACCGCATGGCTCAATCGACTTAACCAGAAGGTACTCGGCGCACTCGATTGGGCAACCACGAATCGCCAGTCAATCGAGCAAACTCCGACGCTGGATCAGATCACCTGGGCTGCCGCCCTTGGATACCTTGATTTTCGGTTCTCGGGTGAATGGCGCACTCGCTATACTGAGCTCGCGCTGTGGCTCACTCAGTTTCAGCAGATGGTTCCTTCGTATCTTGCAACCGATCCCATGCGTCTGTCTGCTGCTTCGCAAGCAGCACCATCTCCCTAAGGCTTTGCTGACGTCTTAAGATGCGTTTGCGCTTTTTCATCCGAAGCATCCGCTGTCTGACAATCGATGTTTTATGAAGCTTCTGCATGCTGCACACCCTCCGCGGCATAATGCTTTTCAACGGTATCAGCCAACTCTTGCCGCCAGGGCCGCGGCTTAATCCCAAAGGTATACAAGAGCTTCCGTGTGGACAAAATCAATCGCTTGGGGCGTTCTGCACGTCCTTGAATCGAGTCTCCTGAAATCCCAACCAGTTCCTCAACTGCCAAGTCTTCAAACTGACGAGCCTGGGCGATGATGCACTCACCGAGTTCATACCAGGATGCATCACCCTGACACCCCACATGGAAGGTCCCATAACTCCCAGCCCCGGCGTGGAGTTGATCAATGACAGCCGACATGACACGTGCCATATCAAAGATCGATGTGGGGCAGCCGCGTTCATCCTGGACCAATGGGAGCTCAGACTCGATGCGCGCGCGTGCCAACACGTTGGCGACAAAACTCTCCGGGCCGGGCGCAAACAGATGCGAAATTCTTAAAATCACATGCGAGTCGAGCACGTTGGCGAGATCACGCTCAGCCTCGAGCCGAGTTTGCCCATATAAATTCAGAGGATTTGGCGCATCGTCTTCGAAGTACGCGATGTCTTTTTGTCCGTCGAAAATATAGTCCGTCGACAACTGAATGAGAGTGGCCCCGAATTCACGGCAGGCGATTGCCAGACTGACCGGTAGATCGTGATTTATCAATCGACAATCTGATGGATCCGTCTCAGCACGATCGACTCCGGATTCAACCAAACAATTGACCACGTAATCTGGACGTCGCATGCGGATGGATTCGAAGATGTCGCGGTCGTCTGCAAGATTCACTGACTCAGACAAGGTCACGCGCTGTTGCCCACCGCTGGAGTGCATCTGCAAAAAGGCCTTGGCTAAACTTGTATGCTCACCAACAACCAAGACGCGGGCGCGGGGAAATCGGCTGTCCGATTCGTCCTCAAAATTCACCGTGTTAGAACGGGATTTCGTCATCAATATTTGGGTCGGGCATCGGCTGACTGACCGGCTGAGCAGCTGGCTGAGGCTGACTTGGAGGCGCCTCACGACGCACGGGCGGTGCAGACATTTCAGCTCCCTCGCCGCGACCATCCAACATCATCATTTCGCGACCAACGATCTCAGTGGTGTAGCGCTTTTGGCCATCCTGCTCCCAAGAGCGTGTTCGCAAATTTCCCTCAACATACACCCGCGAGCCCTTCTTTAAATACTGGCCACAAATTTCCGCTAAGCGATCAAAAAAGACCACACGATGCCATTCCGTGCGTTCTTGCATTTCACCTGAATTCTTATCCCGCCAGCTGTCTGTCGTTGCCAGACTCAGGTTTGCCACCTGACTGCCTGACGGCAATGCCTTCATGTCTGGGTCGTTTCCGAGGTTACCTATCAATGTCACTTTGTTGACCGAGCGCGCCATGCCTGTTCCCTGTGTGTTGTGTCAGTTGTCAGACTGTAATGTAGCACGAGGATCTGTCTGTCAGCGACAACCGACAAACCTGTCGGCACATGCAAATGAATCCGATTGAATCCATGCATTACGACCCAATCCAACTGTACACTGGTACTTTTGCCAGACACTGACCGGATGCGCTGTGGATACCATACAGATTCGTGGGGCTCGAACCCACAACCTTAAAAACATCAATCTTGATTTACCACGCGACCAACTGATTGTGATTACGGGGCTATCGGGCTCTGGTAAGTCGTCTTTGGCATTTGACACCTTGTATGCGGAAGGACAACGACGCTACGTCGAATCACTCTCTGCCTACGCACGGCAGTTTTTATCGATGATGGAGAAGCCCGATGTAGACCACATCGAAGGGTTATCGCCTGCAATCTCAATCGAACAAAAATCAACCAGCCATAATCCGCGCTCAACGGTCGGCACCATTACAGAAATCTATGACTACCTGCGCTTATTGTATGCACGTGCCGGTGAGCCGAGGTGTCCAGATCACAATCAGAGTCTTGAAGCGCAGACTGTGAGTCAGATGGTCGATCAAATCCTCGGGCTCCCAGAGGGATCCAAGATCTTGATCTTGGCACCGATGATTTCAGATCGGAAAGGTGAGCATCTGCATATTTTCCAAGATCTCAAAGCCCAGGGATTTATTCGGGTCCGAGTCGATGGGTTGGTAGTCGATCTTGACGAAGTGCCATCACTGGATAAAAAGAAAAAGCATTCGATTGATGCCGTCGTTGATCGCTTAAAAGTCGATGACGGACAGCGGTTACGACTCGCAGAATCGATCGAAACAGCCCTGAATCTGTCGGATGGTCAGGTGATGGTGCAGTCGATGGATGATGCATTTGCTCCGATGATGTTTTCATCCAAATTTGCCTGCTCGCAGTGCGGTTATTCAATTCCGTCACTCGAGCCACGTTTGTTTTCATTCAACAGTCCATTTGGTGCCTGTCAGACCTGTGATGGGTTGGGAGTGCATCAATATTTCGACCCAGATCGTCTGATCGTCGATCCCGAGCTGTCGCTCGCCTCAGGTGCGATCAAAGGATGGGATCGTCGCAGTCTGTATTATTTCCATCTCTTGAAATGTGTGGCCGCGCACTATGGCTTTGAGCTCGACACTGAATGGCAAGACTTATCGGAGGCACAACGTCACGCCGTTCTCTATGGTTCAGGCGACGAGGCGATTGATTTCAGTTATGTGTCAGATCGTGGACGACAGGTGAACAAGCGCCATACGTTTGAGGGCGTGATCCGTAATCTCGAACGACGCTACCGGGAAACGGATTCTCAAACCCAACGCGATGAATTAGGGAAAATGATGACACACGCACCCTGTCCTGAGTGCCAGGGGTCGCGTCTGAATCAAGCAGCACGCCATGTCTTTATTGGTGAAACCAGGCTTCCAGAGCTTGTAAAACTGCCGATTGGGGATTGTCATGCATTCTTTGACGATCTTAATCTCCCCGGTCGACGCCAAGAAATTGCCGATAAAATCTTAAAAGAGATCCAAGCACGCCTCGGATTCCTTGTGAACGTTGGACTGGATTATCTCTCACTGGATCGAAGCGCAGAGACACTCTCAGGTGGAGAAGCACAGCGGATTCGTCTGGCCAGCCAAATCGGTGCTGGCTTGGTGGGTGTCATGTATATCCTCGATGAGCCCTCGATTGGCTTGCATCAGCGTGACAATGAGCGGCTCCTCAACACATTGTTCCATTTGCGTGACCTGGGCAACACAGTCATTGTTGTTGAGCATGATGAGGACGCCATGCGAAGTGCCGATCACTTGGTCGACATTGGACCTGGCGCCGGTGTGCATGGTGGTCAAATCGTATCTCATGGCACACCTCAGCATGTGATGGCAGACGCCAAATCGGTGACTGGGCAATATCTTTCAGGCCAAAAGGCGATCGCGGTGCCTGCAACTCGCACGCCACGCACTGATGCCGTCCTCTCAATCACGGGATGTACTGGCAACAATCTCAACAATGTGGATCTCAATCTGCCACTTGGCATATTAACCTGTGTCACCGGAGTGTCAGGGTCTGGGAAATCGACGCTGATCAATCGCACGCTCTATCCGCATACAGCCAAAGTTCTTAATAAGGCGACCACCCTCAAGGCAGCCCCATTCGAAGCCTGTCACGGTATTCATGCGCTGGATAAGGTCGTTGATATTGACCAAAGTCCGATCGGACGCACGCCGCGCTCAAATCCAGCCACCTATACGGGGCTCTTCACTCCTATTCGTGAAATCTTCGCCGAGACACAAGAAGCACGGTCGCGTGGTTACAGTCCGGGCCGGTTTTCCTTCAATGTCAAAGGCGGTCGGTGCGAGACCTGCCAAGGCGACGGCCTGATTAAGGTCGAAATGCATTTCTTACCCGACATCTACGTACCCTGTGATACCTGTAAAGGCCTCCGCTACAACCGCGAGACGTTGGATATTTTGTACAAAGGCAAGTCGATCCACGATGTGCTGGAAATGACCATTGAGGAGGCACGTGCATTTTTTGATGCCATCCCGACGCTTGCTCGTAAGCTTCAAACTCTGGTCGATGTTGGCTTGTCGTATCTAAAACTTGGACAATCGGCGACCACCCTGTCCGGTGGTGAGGCACAACGTGTCAAATTGGCCCGGGAGCTATCCAAGCGCGACACAGGTCAAACACTGTATATTCTGGATGAACCAACCACCGGACTGCACTTCGAAGATATTCAACAGCTTCTCACGGTGCTGCATCGGCTCCGTGACCATGGCAATACGGTGGTGGTCATTGAGCATAATTTAGATGTCATTAAGACCGCAGATTGGATCATTGACCTTGGACCTGAGGGTGGTGCAGGCGGCGGTGACATCATCGCTGAAGGCACACCTGAAGAGGTTGCAGACAACCCGATTTCACACACGGGACGATTTTTAAAGCCCATCCTCAAACGTCAAAAAGGCGCTTAACGCGCCTTTCAAAAAGAACCCGGCGTCTAGCCGGGTTATAGGGGTACTCACATGAATTACTCGGCGTCGACGGCCACTTGCTCAGGACGATCGACCAATTCGACAATTGCCATCGGTGCTTTGTCACCCGCTCTGAATCCGTATTTCAAGATTCTGAGATAACCACCTGGCCGTGTTTCATAGCGCGGTCCCAGTTCGGCGAAGAGTTTGCCAACCGCTGCGTCATTCCGAAGTCGGCTAAATGCAAGGCGACGATTCGCAACTGAATCCGTTTTCGCAAGCGTAATCAATGGCTCAGCAACTCGACGTAATTCCTTGGCTTTCGGCAGGGTTGTTTTAATCACCTCATGCTCGATCAAGGATGCCGCCATATTGGTAAACATCGCCTTCCGATGGCTGCTGTTGCGATTCAGTTTTCTTCCACTTTTTAAATGACGCATGGTCTATTCTCGCTCGTGATATCGCCGTCTCTCGACGGGTTCGATTAACTTATGCGCTTTCTTCGCGCGCAAAACCTGCTGGTGGCCAATTTTCCAGGCGCGAGCCCAATGACAAACCACGTGACGCCAATACGTCTTTGATTTCTGTCAGAGACTTTTTGCCAAGATTCGGCGTTTTCAAAAGTTCAACTTCTGAGCGCTGAACCAGGTCACCGATGTAATAAATATTTTCAGCCTTCAAACAATTTGCTGAGCGTACAGTCAACTCAAGGTCATCGACAGGACGTAACAAAATTGGATCGATCTCATCTTTCTGCTGCTCGCTTTCGGAAACCTGTGGGCCTTCGAACTCAACAAACACCGATAGCTGCTGTTGCATCAGTGTGGCCGCGCGACGAATGGCTTCTTCCGCATCAAGCGTCCCATCGGTCTCAAGATCAATCACGAGCTTATCGAGATCGGTCCGTTGCTCAACACGCGCACTTTCAACGACGTACGACACACGACGTACAGGGCTAAACGTTGCATCCAAACGCAACGCACCAATCGTCCGCGTTTCTTCGTCTTCTTCCCGCTCACTGGCTGGTTCATACCCAATGCCACGTGCAACGATCGCTTCGATATTCAACGCACCACGTTCAGACACGGTCGCGATGTATTGCTCTGGGTTTGCGATCTCAACGTCCTGAGGCAGTTCAAAATCACCGGCCTTGACAACACCTTCACCCGAGTGATTCAAACGGATCGTTGCAACGCCATCGCGTCCTTCGAGAGCAACCGCCACGTTCTTCAGATTCAATAGAATCTCGATGACGTCTTCTTTGACACCTTCAATTTCTGAATACTCATGCGCCACACCATCGATCTTCGCTTCGATAATGGCGCAACCAGGCATCGACGACAGCAGAATACGACGCAATGCATTGCCCAGAGTGTGTCCGTAACCACGCTCGAGCGGCTCAAGAATAATTTTTGAGCGTCCTGGAGAAACCTCCTGGACTTGGATCTGACGTGGAGTCAAGAGTTCCATTGATGACGACATATCGTCTCCTAAAAACAGGGTTTACTTCGAGTACAGCTCGACAATCAAGTTTTCATTGATGTCTTGCGACAAATCAGCACGCTCAGGTTGTGTCTTAAATGTGCCTTCCATCTTGGTGGAATCCACATCAATCCAACCCACGTCTGCACGCTGACCGGCAAGTTCCAATGCTGCACGGATACGCAACTGACCACGGGCCTTTTCGCGCACGCTGATGACATCACCTGGCTTGACTTGATACGACGGGATATTCAACACCTGTCCATTGACCATGATGGAGCGATGACCGACGATCTGACGGGCTTCCGCACGTGTCGAGCCAAAGCCCATGCGGTAGACCACGTTATCCAAGCGACATTCCAAAAGCTTCAGTAGGTTTTCACCGGTTGACCCTTTTAGACGCGATGCTTCTTTGTAGTAATTACGAAACTGCTTCTCAAGCACACCGTACATCCGGCGCACCTTCTGCTTTTCACGCAACTGCAAACCGTAGTCAGACAAACGACCGCGCGCTGCGCCGTGCATCCCTGGACGAGTTTCCAAATTACATTTTGAATCAATTGCCCGCACGCCACTTTTCAGGAACAGATCGGTTCCTTCGCGACGTGCCAGTTTACAAGTTGGTCCGATATAACGTGCCATGCTCTCTAATACTCCTTAGACGCGGCGCTTTTTCGGGGGGCGACATCCATTGTGTGGAATGGGTGTCACGTCCGTAATATTCGTTACTTTCAGTCCGACAGCGTTCAGTGCTCGCACTGCGCTCTCACGACCAGGTCCTGGGCCTTTGACCATCACATCCACTGACTTCAGGCCGAATTCTTGAGCTGCAGTCGCTGCACGCTCTGATGCAACCTGCGCAGCAAAGGGTGTTGACTTCCGCGAGCCGCGGAACCCGGATCCACCGGCAGTGGCCCATGACAGTGCATTTCCCTGCCGATCGGTGATGGTGATGATTGTGTTGTTGAATGACGCGTGAATATGCACGACCCCTTCAGCAACCTGCTTTTTAACCTTCTTACGTGATGCGCTGCGCTGTGTCGCCATCAGAGTTCCTTACTTACGAATCGGCTTGCGTGGGCCTTTACGGGTCCGCGCATTGGTCTTGGTACGCTGTCCACGAACTGGCAGACTGCGGCGATGACGGATTCCGCGGAAACATCCGAGATCCATCAGGCGCTTGATATTCATGGACACTTCACGGCGAAGGTCACCCTCGACATCAAACTTTCCAACCTCACCACGAAGCGCTTCCAGTTGCTCTTCAGACAACGATGCGACTTTCGCGGTCTCGTCGATACCTGCCGCCTGACAGATCGCTTTCGCGCGGGTGTGGCCAATCCCATACACATACTGCAGTGAAATCACTGCATGTTTGTTGTCTGGGATGTTAACGCCGGCAATACGTGCCATTCCTAACTCTCCAAATTCATGAACCGGCTTGACCGACTCTCGAAAAATACAAGGCGCGAAATTCTATTGATTTCAAGAGAAAATCTCAACCCCTTCCTTCAATTAACCTTGACGCTGCTTGTGCCGTGGATCGGAACAAATCACTCGAACCGAACCGTTACGACGGATGATGCGGCAGTGCCGGCAAATCTTTTTGACTGATGCGCGTACTTTCATTTCAGACTCCAATTTCGACCCTAGCGGAGCAAACCGCCAGCGCCGTACCCTTTCAAATTCGATTTCTTCATCAAGGATTCATATTGCCGACTCATCAGGTGTGACTGCACCTGCGACATAAAATCCATGACAACGACGACCACGATCAAAAGCGACGTGCCGCCAAAATAAAATGGTGCGTTAAATCCAACCACCAGGCTCTGCGGGAGCAATGAAACCGCCGCGATGTAAGCTGCACCCCAGAACGTCAATCGACTCATGACTTGGTCAATGTAATTTGCCGACTGCTCTCCTGGACGGATCCCTGGAATGAATGCACCTGACTTCTTTAAGTTGTCAGCCACATCGCGCGGATTGAATACGAGCGCGGTGTAGAAGTAACAGAAGAACACAATTCCGACTGTGAACAGTAAGTAATACAGCGGCTGGCCTGGTCCGAGTGCGAGACTCACGTCAGACAGCCAATCCATTCCCTCACCTTGACCAAACCATTGGCCGATCGAGGCCGGAAACAGCAATAAACTCGATGCAAAGATCGGCGGGATAACACCGGCCATATTGATCTTCAACGGAAGATGCGACTGTTGTGCCGCAAATACCTTGTTGCCCTGCTGCCGACGCGCGTAATTCACGGTGATACGACGCTGAGCACGTTCCATGAAGACAACAAATGCAACGACACCGACGGCGATCACGGCAATAGCCAGAAGCCCTAAAATATTCAAATCACCTTGACGGGCAGCCTCCGCAGATTGCCCAATTGCGCCAGGCAGACCCGCTACGATACCCGCAAAGATCAGCAAGCTGATGCCATTTCCGATGCCTTTCTCAGTCACCTGCTCACCAAGCCACATCAAAAAGACTGATCCCGAGACAAAGGTCACGACCGCAACAAAATGGAAGTGGAAGTCAGCCGTAAATGCGATGCCCTGACCGGCGAGACCCATAGACACACCGATCGACTGAATGGTCGCTAAAAAGACCGTCCCATATCGGGTGTATTGTGTAATCTTGCGGCGGCCTGCCTCACCTTCTTTCTTCAGTGCTTCCAAGGACGGAACAGTAGCGGTCAACAACTGCATCACGATCGATGCCGAAATATAGGGCATGATGCCAAGTGCTAAAATTGACATCCGCTCAAGTGCACCACCTGAGAACATATTAAACAGGCTCAGGATGGTGCCCTGCTGCTGCTCGAACAAATCAGCCAGACGATCTGGATTAATACCAGGCACAGGGATGTGAGCGCCGAGTCTGTAGACGACGATTGCGATCACTACGAATCGAAGACGTGCCCAAAGCTCCGTCAATCCACCACCTGTTGCGCCCGGAGTTGCCATAATTACGCTTCGACCTTTCCGCCGGCGGCTTCGATCGCTGCTTGAGCACCCTTGGTGATTTTCAAGCCCTTCACCGTGACAGCACGTTGGATCTCACCTGCAAGGATGATTTTCACATGCAGTGTGTTTTCACCGATCAGCCGCGCAGCACGCAGCGAGTCCATCGTGATCTCGTCACCCTCGACCTTATTCAATTCAGCCAACCGAATCTCATCACGGACCAGACTCTTACGCGACGTGAAGCCAAACTTTGGCAACCGGCGCTGTAAAGGCATTTGACCACCTTCGAATCCAGGCTTCACCGATCCACCAGAACGCGCTTTCAGACCCTTATGTCCACGACCCGCTGTCTTACCCAGACCAGATCCGATGCCACGACCCACTCGCTTTTTCGCTGGACGTGAGCCCGCAGCTGGCGATAAACCATTCAAACGCATCACGCTTCTCCTTCAACACGGACGAGGTAATTGACCTTATTGATCATGCCTCGAACGCTGGGTGTATCTTCGACCTCGACAGTCTGATGCATCCGTCTCAAACCAAGACCCTGGACACACAACTTGTGCTTCGGGTTTTGGCGGATGGGACTGCGCACCAGAGTCACCTTCAGCATTTTCTTTTCGCTCATGAGGTTTATCCTTAACCGAGAATTTCTTCGACGGTCTTGCCACGACGTGCTGCCACGTCTTCTGGAGACTGCATCTCAGACAACGCCTTGATAGTGGCGCGCACAACATTCGCAGGGTTCGTTGAGCCGTAGCATTTCGCTAGAACGTTTTGCACACCTGCAATCTCTAAAACTGCACGCATCGCGCCGCCAGCAATAACACCCGTACCCTGAGAGGCAGGCTGCATGTACACCTTGGCAGAACCATGGGCCGCTTTCGTTGGATACTGAATCGTGTCGCCATCTAACTTCACAGTCACCATGTTACGACGCGCCGACTCCATCGCTTTTTGGATGGCCGCAGGTACTTCGCGCGCTTTACCGCGTCCGTAACCAACCTTGCCATTTCCATCACCAACAACGGTCAGTGCTGTAAAACTGAAGATTCGGCCACCTTTCACAACCTTGGCAACCCGATTCACTTGAACCAGCTTCTCTTGCAGATCACCCTGCTGCTGCGTTTCTACTTTTGCGTTCATCGGATCCCCTTAAAACTCAAGTCCACTTTCACGAGCTGCGTCGGCAAGCGCCTTCACACGACCGTGATACCGGAAACCAGAACGGTCAAATGCAACCGCTGAAATCCCTTTTTCTTTGGCACGCGCTGCGATCAACTTGCCGACTTCTGCGGCTGCATTGACGTTTCCGCCATTGCCTTCACGCAGGGCTGAATCGAGCGTCGATGCCGCACAGATCACATTGGATCCGTCGCCAGAAATAATCTGCGCATAGATGTGGCGCGGTGTTCTGTGTACACACAACCGATTGGCGCCGAGTTCGCGCATCTTGGCACGTGAGCGACGAGCGCGACGTAACCGGGCTTTTTTCTTGTCCATCATGTCCGCTCTCCTTACTTCTTCTTCGCTTCTTTACGACGCACATACTCGTCGGAATAGCGCACACCCTTGCCTTTGTAAGGCTCTGGTGGACGATACGCGCGAATTTCTGCAGCCACCTGGCCCAACAACTGCTTGTTGGCTGACTTCAGCACAATTTCAGTTTGGCTCGGTGTTTCAGCAGTGACACCTTCTGGCAGGTCGTACACAACTGGGTGCGAGAAGCCGAGCGTCAAGTTGATCTTGGTGCCTTGAACCTGTGCTCGATAACCGACGCCGATCAGCGTCAATTTCTTTTCAAATCCATTGGTCACACCATTGACCATGTTGTTCACAATCGCACGTGCTGTGCCGGCCTGTGCCCATCCATTTTGAGCGCCTTCACGCGGCTCAAAGGTCAGCACATTGTCGTTCTGTAGCACTGCGACTTCATGATTTAAAGAAATCGACAAGGTGCCGTTTTTGCCTTTCACAGTCACATCTTGGCCGGCGATATTGACATCAACACCGGTTGGGACTGCGATGGGCGCTTTACCAATACGAGACATCGATCACTCCTTAGAATACGGTGCAGAGCACTTCGCCACCGATTCCGGCTTTGCGTGCATCACGGTCAGTCATCAGTCCTTTCGACGTTGATACGATGGCCACACCCAGTCCGCCCTGTACTTTGGGCAGGGTGTCTTTACCAGCGTAGCGACGCAAACCAGGACGGCTTGAACGCTTAATCTCACGGATCACAGGGCGGCCTTCGTGATAACGCAGTTCAACTGAAAGCGTTGCCTTTACACCGTCCTCTTGGACGTTGTATCCACCTACAAATCCTTCGTCAGCGAGTACCCGGGCCAATGCTACCTTCGTCTTCGAAGACGGCATGGAAACAGCAGTCTTACCTGCCATTTGCCCGTTGCGGATGCGAGTGCACATATCCGCCAAAGTATCTTGCATGCTCATGTATCAATCACTCCTTACCAGCTGGCCTTTTTCAGACCAGGAACTTCACCGCGCATCATTGTCTCGCGCAGCTTGATCCGGGACAGGCCAAACTTGCGGTAAACCGCGTGTGGACGACCTGTGACATTACACCGGCGCTGTAAGCGCACTGCGGCTGCATCACGAGGCATTTTCTGAAGCTTCTGCTGCGCTTCCCACACATCCTCTTCACTTGATTTCGGATCACGAATCACTGCTTTCAAAGCAGCGCGTTTTGCAGCAAACCGTGCAACCGTTTTTTGGCGCTTCAGTTCGCGTTCTTTCATCGATTTTTTAGCCACTGAATGCTCCTCAGTTACGGAAAGGGAAACTGAATGCTTTCAGCAGCGCTTTCCCTTCCTCATCAGTTTCTGCAGACGTCGTGATTGTGATATCCAGACCACGAATCGCGTCGACTTTGTCGTACTCAATCTCGGGGAACATGATCTGCTCACGCACACCCATCGAATAATTTCCACGCCCGTCAAACGACTTTCCGTTCAAACCGCGGAAGTCACGGATCCGAGGAATTGACACGGCGATCAAACGATCGAGGAATTCCCACATCCGCTCACCACGCAACGTCACCTTGCAACCGATTGGCCAGCCATCACGGATCTTAAAGCCCGCAATGGATTTGCGTGCTTTCGTCACCACCGGCTTTTGACCTGCGATTGCAGTCATGTCACGGACTGCGTTTTCAATTTGCTTCTTATCGGCAACCGCTTCACCCACACCCATGTTCAGGGTGATTTTTGTGACTTTCGGCACCTGCATTACATTTTTGTACTCGAACTCACTTTGGAGTGCGGGTATCACTTTCTCTTTGTAGACTTGCTGTAGTCTCGCCATGGCTTATTTCTCGCTCCTAGGCGCAGAGGCTTACGCCCCGACTTCCTTACCAGTGGACTTAAACACCCGTGTTTTGGTGCCATCCTCGTTTACACGAAAGCCAACCCGATCGGCTTTGTCGTTCTCAGGGTTAAACAACGCGACATTCGAGATGTGAAGCGGCGCTTCTTTCTCAACGATTCCACCTTGTTTGCCCATCATTGGGTTCGGCTTTGTATGCTTTTTCACCAGGTTGATCCCAGAGACCAACACCCGGTTATCTGGACGAATCTGCAACACTTTGCCGCGACGCCCTTTGTCTTTTCCGGTGATCACGACGACTTCATCGTCACGACGAATTTTTGCTGCCATCGGTTCGCTCCTTACAACACTTCAGGCGCGAGTGAGATGATCTTCATGAACTTCTCACCGCGCAGTTCGCGCGTCACCGGCCCAAAAATACGGGTGCCGATGGGCGCGTTGTTTGTATTCAAAAGAACCGCCGCATTGCCATCGAACTTAATCAATGAGCCATCCTGACGACGCACACCACTGCGCGTCCGAACAACCACTGCGTTCATGACCTGGCCTTTCTTCACCTTGCCGCGAGGAATCGCCTCTTTCACGGTGACTTTGATGATGTCGCCGATCCGGGCATAACGACGCTTCGAGCCACCGAGTACTTTGATACACATCACGCGACGCGCACCTGAGTTATCGGCCACCTCAAGCATACTTTCCGCTTGAATCATGATTCCCCTCCGTTAAACCTGAACAGCACGTTCGGTGACTTCAACGAGGCGATACGCCTTCGACTTCGAAAGCGGTCTGCACTCAGAAATTGTGACTGTGTCACCAATCTGGCACTCGTTGTTTTCATCGTGTGCGGCGATTTTTGACGACCGCTTGACGTACTTGCCATACAGCGGATGCTTCTCAAAACGCTCAACCAATACACTGATGGTCTTGTCGCCTTTATTTGAGACGACTCGTCCAGTCAACGTTCGAACCATTGTCTTCGCTTCGGTCATGCCGTGACCTCCTTCTGAGCAATCACGGTTTTGATGCGCGCGATGTCACGACGCATCTGTCCAAGCAGATGGGTTTGCGCGAGCTGTCCTGTAGCTTTCGCCATGTTCAGGTTGAACTGTTCACGACGGAGCTTCAGAAGCTCGTCTCTCAGCTCGGCGACGCTCTTTTCGCGTAACTCTGTTGCGTTCATTACATTACCGTCCGACTAACAAAGGTGGTCTTAAATGGAAGCTTTGAGGCAGCAAGCGTAAATGCTTCACGCGCCACGTCTTCTGAGACACCTTCAATTTCATACAACACACGGCCTGGCTGAATCTGGCATACCCAATATTCAACAGAACCTTTACCTTTACCCTGACGCACTTCGAGAGGCTTCTGGGTAATCGGCTTGTCAGGAAACACCCGGATCCACAACTTTCCACCACGCTTGACGCGGCGAGTAATGGTCCGACGGGCCGCTTCAATCTGACGCGCCGTCATACGACCGCGACCGGTCGCCTTTAACGCATATTCACCAAAGCTGACCTTAGAGCCACGCTCTGCGAGACCGCGATTTCGGCCTTTTTGCATCTTGCGGAACTTCGTCCGTTTCGGTTGCAGCATCGTCCTCTTCCCTTAGCGAGCAGCTTTCGCGCGCTGCTGTTCGCGATTCGCTCGAACCGCTTCAATTCCACCAAGGATCTCGCCTTTGAAGATCCATACCTTGATTCCGATCACGCCATATGTGGTGTGCGCCTCATAGGTCGAGTAATCGATATCGGCCCGCAACGTATGCAATGGCACCCGCCCTTCGCGATACCACTCGGTCCGTGCGATTTCAGCACCACCCAAACGACCTGAGACCTGAACTCGGATGCCTTCGGCACCGGCACGCATGGCGTTCTGTACCGCACGCTTCATCGCCCGACGAAACATCACGCGACGCTCGAGCTGACCTGCAATATTTTGACCAACCAAGCGCGCATCCAGCTCAGGCTTTCTGATCTCTTCAATGTTGATCTGGACAGGAATCCCCATCATGTTGGTCAACTCTTTGCGGAGCGCTTCGACGTCTTCGCCTTTCTTACCAATCACAATGCCTGGCCGTGCAGTTTGCAGCGTCACACGCGCATTCTTCGCAGGACGCTCAATCAAAATCTTCGAGACCTGTGCGTTTTTCAATTTGGCATCAAGAAACTCACGGACCTTGATGTCATCAAACAGCTTGTCTGCGTAATCACTTCCCTCGGCATACCACACCGACGAATGATCTTTTGTAATCCCGAGGCGGATGCCATTCGGGTGAACTTTCTGACCCATCGTACTCCCCTCAGGCCTGTCCGACTTTGACGGTGATGTGGCAGGTCCGCTTAAAAATACGGTCTGCACGCCCTTTCGCCCGTGGGCGAATACGCTTCATCGTCATCCCTTCATCGACGAAGACGGTGGTGACTTTCAAATCATCCACGTCTGCGCCCTCGTTATGTTCTGCATTCGCAATCGCACTCTCGAGCACTTTTTTCACGATGTGTGCTGCCTTCTTGGTCGAGAAGGTCAGTGTGTTCAGTGCTTCTTCGACGTGCTTACCGCGAATCTGATCTGCAACCAAACGCGCCTTCTGAGCAGAAAGCCGAGCGCCTTTTAAATATGCTTGCACTTCATTCATGGCTATTCCCACCTCTTAACGCTTCGACTTTTTGTCGGCTGCGTGACCACGGTAGTTTCGCGTGACCGCGAACTCACCTAACTTGTGGCCGACCATGTCTTCGTTGATCAACACAGGAACATGTTGCTTCCCGTTATGAACCGCGATGGTCAGCCCCACCATATTTGGAAGAATCATCGACCGACGCGACCACGTCTTAATTGGACGACGGTCGTTTGCTTCGGCAGCCGTCTCAACCTTCTTCAGAAGGTGGAGATCGACGAATGGGCCTTTTTTCAAAGAACGTGGCATTGATCTCTCTCCTTACTTCGTCCGACGGCGCACGATCATCTTATCGGTACGCTTGTTCTTACGGGTTTTGTATCCCTTTGTTGGCATACCCCAAGGCGACACCGGGTGACGTCCGCCTGAAGTTCGCCCTTCACCACCACCGTGCGGGTGATCAACTGGATTCATCACCACACCACGCACTGTTGGACGGACGCCTCTCCAACGCTTCGCACCCGCCTTACCCAGCTGACGCAAGCTGTGCTCACCGTTTGAAACTTCACCCAAGGTTGCGCGGCACTCAGACAATACTTTGCGCATTTCGCCTGAACGAAGACGCAAGGTCGCGTACCGTCCTTCACGGGCGACTAACTGCACTGATGCACCGGCTGAACGAGCCATTTGCGCACCCTTACCCGGCTTCAATTCCACGCAATGGATCACGGATCCCACTGGAATGTTCCGAAGCGGCAGACAGCTACCCACCTTGATTGGCGCATCCTCGCCTGAGCGGATTGGATCGTCAGCTTTCATGCCTTTCGGCGCAATGATGTAGCGGCGCTCACCATCTGCGTACAGGACCAACGCGATGTGTGCAGATCGATTCGGATCATACTCAAGGCGTTCGATTTTCCCTGGAATACCATCTTTATTACGCTTGAAATCGATCACGCGGTAATGCTGCTTATGCCCACCACCGACGTGACGCGTCGTAATCCGACCGTCGTTGTTACGACCACCAGACTTTGATTTCTTTTCAAGTAGCGGCGCGTGCGGAGCCCCTTTGTGGAGATCCGGCGTCACGATCTTGACCATGTGACGGCGGCCGGCTGAGGTCGGTTTACATTTTACGATTGCCATAACTTTCGCCTTACTCGCCTGCTACGAAGGAAATGTCCTGCCCATCAGCCAACGTGACATAGGCTTTGCGCGTATCGTTGCGCTTACCCATACCGCGCGCCGTGCGCTTGGTCTTCCCTTTGATGTTCACAACATTGACCTTCGTGACTGACACTTCAAACAAGGCCTCAACTGCGGCTTTGATCTCAGGTTTGGTCGCATCACTGGCCACCTTAAATACGTATTGGTTGTTTTGATCGGCAACGACCGTGGCCTTTTCTGACACATGCGGTCCTTTCAAAACAGTAAAAATCCGCTCTTGGTTCATGCCAACTGCCCCTCAATCGCTTTCAACGCGTCAACCGTCACCAGCACTTTTTCGTACGAAATCAGACTGACAGGATCAATCGCATCTGCATCTCGCACATCCACGTGCGGGAGATTGCGTGCTGACAAATAGAGCGCATCAGTGACTTCACCGGCGACGATCAAGACGTTGCTCAAATCCATCGCGCTCAGTTTTGCCGCCAATTCTTTGGTCTTTGGCGCCTCGATTCCGAGATCGTCAGTGATCACCAAACGATCCTGACGCACCAATTCACTCCAAATGCTTTGCATTGCAGCGCGGTACATCTTTTTATTGACCTTCTGCACGAAGCTTTGCGGCTTCGCTGCGAAGGTCACACCGCCTGAACGCCAGATCGGTGAGCGCGTCGTTCCAGCACGCGCACGTCCTGTACCCTTCTGACGCCATGGCTTCCGTCCACCACCAGACACTTCAGACCGTGTCTTCTGCGCGCGTGTGCCCTGGCGAGCCCCTGCGAGATACGCCGTCACCACCTGATGGATCAGCGACTCGTTGAATTCGCGGCCAAACGCTTGGTCAGAGACCTCGACTGTTCCACCTGCTACAAGATTCAATTCCATACCTGACCCCCTCAAGCCTTCGCTGCAGGCTTGATGATTACGTCTGCCCCATTGGCGCCCGGCACTGATCCTTTCACCAAGATCAGGCCCTGCTCTTCATCAATGCGAACAACTTCGAGACCCTGAACCGTCACGCGTTCCGCACCCATGTGCCCGGCCATCTTCTTACCTTTGAAGACGCGGCCTGGGGTTTGGCAGTGGCCAATAGATCCAGGAGCACGGTGCGACAGTGAGTTACCGTGGGTTGCGTCCTGGGTCCGGAAATTCCAACGCTTCACAGCACCGGCAAATCCCTTACCCTTGGACTGTCCGATGACGTCGATCGCCTGTCCGGCTTCGAATTGATTGACTGTGATTTCAGAACCGACCGCGAGCTCTCCAAGGTCATCCACACGGAATTCCCAGAGACCACGACCCATGCGCAGCTCAGCTTTGGCAAGGTGACCCTTGATTGGCTGACTCACGCGATGTTGCGCGCGACGCTCACCAACAGTCACCTGAATGGCTTGGTAACCGTCTGTTTCAACGGTTTTCACTTGACTCACCCGGTTCGGCTCAACCTGGACAACCGTGACAGGAACTGACACGCCTTCCTCGGTGAACACTCGGGTCATACCGGTCTTCCGACCGACAACTCCAATTGTCATCTCGACTTCCTCTCTGCCTGCACAGGGGGCTTAATACCCGCTATGGCCACAGTAAGTTATACAAACAGACCGCTTGTCACCGGAGCGCGCGGCTTTGATGCGCTCCTGCCTTCGATCAGCCTAAGCTGATCTGTACATCCACACCCGCAGCAAGATCCAACTTCATCAAGGCATCAACTGTTTTTTCAGTTGGCTCAACAATGTCGATCATGCGCTTGTGCGTGCGTAATTCGTACTGATCGCGTGCGTCCTTGTTCACGTGCGGTGAAACAAGCACTGTATAGCGCTCAATTCGTGTCGGCAGCGGGATCGGTCCACGGACTTGTGCACCAGTGCGCTTCGCGGTATCGACGATATCCTGAGTCGACGTATCGATCAGGCGATGGTCGAAGGCCTTAAGCCGAATCCGAATTTTTTGATTCTGTACTGCCACCTGGCTACTCCAATCAAACGTTGCCCGATGGTTCGGACAGGTCAAAAACAAGGTGGCGCATTGTATGTGCCACACTACAAAGAGTCAACGTTGAATCCCAAAAATAAAAAGCCCCGCAGATGCGGGGCTCAATTTCATGCGAAAAACGAACGATTACTCGACGATTTTCGAGACGACGCCGGCGCCGACAGTCCGGCCACCTTCACGAATCGCAAAACGCAAGCCTTCTT
>CAJXNQ010000001.1 GCA_913057215.1 uncultured Gammaproteobacteria bacterium | reverse complement strand
CAGTGACTCAACTCCTCAAAACGCCAAGCTCACAATTCTTTGAACTATGGAGGCGCGTACCGGAATCGAACCGATGTACACGGATTTGCAATAGCTTGCATACCTAATAAACAACTGTTTTTATTTAGAAAAATAAAAGTGTGCTATCGATTGTGCTGTCGTATTGATCTCACCAGTCCTGGATTCCTCCGCGAGATCAACGCTCTCCATCGCTCACGCCAGAGGTTCGAAGCGTCTCAGGCGCGCCATTTAAGGACGACTGACCGAGCGTCCTTAATTAATAACCAGTTACGCCAGTTCGTAATGCGTCTCACCGTTACCGCGGGAGCAATTTTCTTTACTGACCTCTACTTCGCCAAGGAGACACTCTTGATAACCGTATTCTGAGAGTAACTGATAACCAGAGGACGTCACCAAGACTTGATTCTCAATCTTCACCCCTTCTTTTTCGTCCGTGGCGCCAGAGAAGCTCTCAACGCACAACACCATGTTCTCTTCGATGACACCATCATACGTATCAACTGGCCAGTCGCCTGGGTAATAAATCTTGGGGTACTCATCGCAAAGGCCTGCGCCATGAAAACTACATACGTATCGATTGTGAATATATTTTTCATTGCGCCTAAAAGCTTTCATGGCCAACTCTTGAAACCTTATGCCAGGCTTGAGCAACGACATATTGTGACTCACTTCATCATAGGCGTGCTGATAAGCGGATTTTTGCTGGGCATTGGGTTTGTCACCACACAACCACGTACGGCTAATATCGGCGAGGTATCCAGACGGTCCAATAAGATCAGTATCAAAGGCGACGAGTTCATTCGCCTCGATTTTTTTATTCGAGGCTTCTTGAAGCCAGGGGTTAGTCCGTGCACCTGAGGCAAGCATTCGACCATCGATCCAGTTTCCACCATGAGCAATGTTCACCTGATGCAGGATCGACAACAATTCATTCTCAGTCATGCCAGGTTTCATTGCCGAGTGCATGGCTGCGATTCCCTCCTGAGCGACGGCAATAGAATGGCGCATACAAAGTAGCTCCTCGGGTGACTTTATTGTCCGTGCCTGCTCAAAGACGGATTCAGCATCCTCGACGACCCAACCCGCAGCAACTGCTCGCTTGGTCACGAATGGGGTGAAGCGTTCGAAAGCGATTTTGCCGGACAAACCGTTTTGCTGGCGAAAGTCTGCGACATCTTTAATGAATGTCTTTGCGGCTGCATCAAGGTCAAGGCCGGCATCAAACACGCTGATAAAGTGAGGGCGTTGGTATTCACAAACGTTGGTATAGTTACGTTTCGACGCTCCGTACATCCGAAGCGGCCCCTCAACTGGAAGAAGAAGATAAACCGTCGGGATATGAGCCTGAAACAGCTGATATTCATCAAAGTCGATCGCATAACGCAGGCTGACTGGGTTATTCACGACACAGAGGTCAATACCTCGCTGGCGCATAACACTGCGAACGCGTCCCAGCCGATATTCATTCAACCTTTGATACTGGTTTGAATTCAATGAAAACATAAGAGACTTTTCCATAACTGACCTAATCCAAATGGAAAACCGGCGCCTTGTTTCATGGTCGCTACAGGCGAGAGGACCTTATTGGGTGAAGGGATGCTCTCTATCCCTTAATTGCAGCTTCGATTTCTCTTCGATCAACCTGAGTACACTAAGGTGTGGCGCATCAAATCCGTAAGCCTCAGTAGCCTTTTGGTAGGTGTCATAAACGACGGATCCCAGCGACATTTCAACACCGAGATGTTCACCAAGCTGGTTGATTAGGCGCATATCTTTTTCAGCCAAGCCCAGCTTAAAGGAATTGTCGTAAGTGCCGTCGAGCACCTTTGGGATGTAGCTCTCTACCACATAACTTTTTGCGCAGCTGCTGTTGAGTACCTCATAGAGTGTTTGAAGATCTAAATTGGCTTTAGCACCTAGCATGAGCGCCTCACCAATTCCCTGAGCAACCAAATAGTTTAGGTGCAACTGAGCTAGCTTAGCCGTATAGCCAGCCCCTGAAGGACCCATGTAAACAGCACGCTTAGTAAAACTAGTTAACACGGGGTGATGCGCTTTAACGATCGCCTCATTACCGCCTAGCAGCATTGTCAGCGTAGCCGCTGCAGCTCCCTCGGCGCCTCCGGTAACGGGGGCATCAATGAGATAGATATCTGCACTCGCTTGCTCGCTGAGTCCCCTCCAAGCACTCACATCATTCGTACTGGTTTCGAACCAAACCGCACCACTCTTGAGATTGCTCAAAATCCCATTCTCACCCATAGCCAACGCGTTAATCTCTTTTGAGCTAGGCAGTGATGTAAACAGTACATCGCTTTGAACGCTAAGCTCAGCCGCAGAAGAAGCGGTGGCAGCACCCTTGGACGCAAACGAATCAACAACGTTCTGGTTGATGTCAAGTACCGAAAGCTGATGTCCCTCACGCTGACAGTAAGAAAGCAGATTGGAGGCCATACCTGAACCCATGTTACCCAGGCCAATAAAACCTATATTCATTGTTGTTTTCTCAATCTGTCAGTTTATCGCTCCGATCCATCTCTCTTTCGTGATGGATCGGCTCAGCACGACCATAAAACGCTTTTGCGTGGTGCGGACGATTTACGAGATAGGGATTGGTGACGTATGTTGGTAGCGCGATGATGCGGGTTACTGGCCCCTCAGTTGGTGTCACCCGGTGCATTGAGTAGCGCCCTTTGAAGAGCTGCAAATCACCCTCCTTCAGTTTCAACACGCGCAAGCGCTCTCGGTCACCTTGCAATACTTTGCTGACCGCATCAAAGTTCTCTGAGTGAGGGGTGCGAAGATTGGGGACGTACTCAAAGTCGCCACCTTTCTCAGCGGCCTGCACCAAAATACTCACCGTAAATTCGTTCCCATCATAGTGCCAAGGAAAGTAGTCACCGGTACGCATGACACTGTAGGGGCAACGACCAAGTGGATCTGCCCAGCGGTAAACGGGGCCATTGTTGAGGCAATCCGCCACAAAGTGAACCACGACATCAGAGTCATAAATTTTACGCAACAACGAATGAGACTCGAGTAGATCTGAGTTAATGAATGCGCTGGTTCTATTTTCAAAAAAGCGCTTGGGGTGATCATCTGGAAGTGATGGATCGTCTGGCGTTAGATACGGGTTAACGAAATCATCTGCCGGACGCGCGTCCTTCATTAGCCGATTAGCCTCCTCAAGCATCGCTTGAATAGCTGATTCCTTAATGAAACGTGGAACATGGCTGCATCCGAAAGCCTCGAGATCTGCGCGACACTGATCAACCAGTGATTGACGCTTCGGGCTTGCAAGATCGTGAATTGGAAATTCATCGAGATCAATAAAATCTTCCAGACGAATTTCTGCAGCACTAAACGCCGTGGGAGGCGCGGGGGCTCGGTACGAATCGAAATTAACTAACTCAGACATTGCAGCGTTCTCACTATTTTAAAATTTATAAGAAGGGTCTAGACGATCGCATTTGCGCAACAGCGCAGGCCACTCGTAAAGCCCCGGCGAGAAGGACTCGTACTGTTTTGAGGCAAGCGCCCAGAGATTCTCTGGGCCAGTGTCGATTTCCAGAGTCGAAGATTTGGCCGAAAGTGCTACCTCGCAAAGTCGGACGAGGTAGTACATATTCATAAAACATTGACCTGCAGTCTCCCCGACGGTCAGAAACCCGTGATTGCGCATCACAAGACAGGTGTTGCTACCCATGTTCTCAGCAATTCGGTATCGCTCGTCTGGATCGACAGACAGGCCTTCCCACTCGTGGTATCCCACTTTGCCGTATAGCATGGAAGAGTCTTGAACGAGGAAAGGGATTTCTTTGAATGCGGTTGCCGCGATGGCAGAGGGGGGATGTGCATGGAATACAAACTTGGCTTTAGGATGATTTAGATGGATTGCACTATGAATGATAAACCCTGCAGTATTCACGTCTTCCGGACCTTCGAGGACGTGGCCATCCTCATCAACCATAATCAGGTTAGATGCGCAAACCTCGTCGTAGGCCAGACCAAAGCGATGCATGTAGAAGTTGTGATCAGTTCCGGGAACTCGGGCCGTAATGTGATTCCAAATCGTATCGTCCCATCCAAAATGCGCTGTCAACCTAAACATTGCTGCAAGATCGACGCGTACACTCTCTTTTTGTTGAGCTACTGAAAGCGCTGCACTACTCATGGTTCTAGCCTATTGCTCTATTTCTGCATCAAATCGTTACACCAGCAAAAAAGGCAGTAAAGCGAAGAATATTGTTAGATTATATTAATATTTTCGATACGAGACGGATACAAATCCGCATATGATAATCCAAGGTTTCCAAGAGTTGCTGTCCAGCCACCGCAAGTCTCATCCAACGACAGACACATTTCCGAGAAGTAATCGCCACACCCATAGACAGATGACCAATGCCGCTGATCAGGAATAATCCGACACCACAACAGAGACCGGAAGCAATGCTAAGGCCCAAATTCAGCATAAGAAATTCGATAAAAGCAGCGGACATTGAAAAGAATACTGTCAAGAGCGTGGTCAAAACCGACTGTTGAAACCATGCGATAACCCCACCGACCAGGTATCTTTAACTTCAAAAATATACCTACACCAAGACAGATCCAACCTCACATGCTGACGTCAGTATAACGCCAGCCTCAAACACCAGGTTCAGCAGAAAATAAGGGGAATTTCATTTGAGCAGGACGTTATATCGAAAAAATGATTACAATCTCAATTCATGACAAAGTAATGTTGCGTGGGTTTTATCTGGATACCTTAGAACGTGAATATTGAAAATCTCAGAGCATTCTTGGAAATTGCTGCGACCGGCAGCTTTCAAATGGCTGCTGAGAAACTTCATCTGACTCAGTCCACCGTGAGTGCCCGAATAAAAGTCTTGGAAGATCGGCTGAATCGTCCACTTTTCATTCGCAAACGAGACGGCGCTCGATTGACCCAAGCAGGACAACACCTCTACAGGCACGCACTAAACGTTGTACGAGCATGGGAACGTGCCCGACAGGAAGTTAGTCTCCCAGATAGCCTAACCAATGTATTCAGTGTGGGTATCCAGCTGAACCACTGGGACCAGATAGCAGCACCATGGTTGGCCTGGATGGACAACTCGGTACCAAACGTCGCCACTCGCATTATTGCTGACTACTCAGAGCCACTCATGCGTATGTTGCGTGACGGACTGCTGGATTTAGCTTTAGTGTACGCGCCCAAGCAGCAGGCAAATCTCTGTATTGAAAAGTTCACCAACGAAGAGATCATCTTGGTTGCAACCGAGCCCCGCGATGTCAAATTTGGCATGGTTGACGGTTATGTGTTCGTTGACTGGGGCGATGACTTCCGTGCTCAACATTCTGAAGCCTTCCCTGATACATCCGTTCCTCGATTATCCGTTGGGCTGAGTTCGCATGGACTGAGTCATATTCTCACGCACGGTGGGTCTGGCTACTTTTTGATCAGCACAGTACGTCAGTACTTAAGTGACGGTCGTCTATTTCGCGTGCAAGACGCACCGATTTTCATGCGACAGACCTATCTCGGCTACCCCGAATCACCCCTCGACCCGGCGCTACAAAAGACCGCGCTAACCGGGTTACGCCAGATTGCAGCGAACACCACGTAGACGGAGAGCAAAATGAAAATCACCGGTGTTAAAACCCGCATTGTCGATTTGCCATTTGAAAAGCCAATCGCCACCTCGATCCATGACATGCGTTCTGTCGGCTGCGTCATGCTGTTCATTGAAACAAACGAGGGACTCACCGGAGAGAGTTATGCGTTTACGCTGAACGCACTGCGAATCAAAGCTTTTAACGAGATGATCAGTGGTTTTAATCATCTACTGCTTGGCAAAGATCCAACTTTGGTGACTGGAATCAGCGAGACTATATGGCGCGAGATCAATCCAACCGGCTACCAAGGATTAACTATTTCAGCACTGTCGACCATTAACACGGCTTTGTGGGATTTGGTTGCCAAGATAGCAAACCTTCCGCTGTATCGAGTGTTCGGAGCTTGCCGCGAAACGGTCAAAACCTATGCAAGCGGAGGACTCTGGCTCTCACAATCGATTGATGAGATGGTCGCTGAGGCACATGACTTTATTGACCAGGGCTTTCGATCAATGAAAATTCGCGTTGGTAGTCAGGACATCCTTAGAGATGTCGAGCGTGTTCGAATATTACGAGAGGCTGTAGGACCCGATATAGAGTTACTTGCCGACGCCAACCAAGCCTTTACTGCAAAACAAGCGATTCGGCTGGGTCGCCACCTTGAGGACTTTAACCTTGGATGGTTGGAGGAGCCTGTAAACGTCAATGACTTGAAGGGCCACACCGATGTAAGAAGAGCCTTAGATATCCCAATCGCAACAGGTGAAACCGTTTACACTCGATACGGCATTCGTCCGCTGATTCAACAGTCGTGCGCCGATATTCTCATGCCGGACTTGCAGCGAATCGGAGGCTTCACTGAGATGCAGCGAGTATGCGCGCTGGCAGCGACGTTCGACACCCCAGTCTCAACTCACATATTTACAGAACAGAGTCTATCGATAGCGGGCTCGACACCAAACTGTATCTCAGTAGAACACATACCTTGGTTTTCGTCGCTGTTCAACGAGACGATAACCATCGAAAACGGGTATATCACGATACCTGAACGCCCCGGTATTGGCTTTACTTTCAGCCAAGACACCATTAACCGCTACCACATCGATTAACTTGGATGGCGATACTTCTTTACAACGGCACCTTGGGCACTGATAACTGGTTGCAGGCTCTCAAACAACAACTGCCTGAGGAAACAATATACTGCTACCCCCAGCTTCCAAATAAGGCAGATGTTGAATTCGCCGCGGTATGGAACTTGCCCCCAGGTGAGCTTGCGACCTATCCAAACTTGCGCGCAATACTGCTTTTAGGTGCAGGTGGTGATTTTCTGATGAGAGAAACCAACCTGCCAGATGTACCGATAGTTCGCCTGATTGATGAGAACGTTGCCTATGACATGACTCAGTACTGTCTCTACTGGGTAGCACACTACTACCGGCACTTTGATAGTTATGCACGGCAGCAGGCGGAAAAAATATGGCAACGGATTGAGTATCCGCCGATTGACCAATATAAGGTGGGTGTTCTCGGTCTAGGCGCCATCGGCACCCAAATTGCCCAATCATTAAATTACACGGGTTACCAAGTATCCGCTTGGGTCCAATCCCATCGTGAAGTTGAACAGATAACACTTTTCCAAGGAGTCGACGAATTTGCACCCTTCATGGCTGAACTCGATGTACTGGTTAATATACTGCCACTGACGGCAGACACTCACTGCTTTCTCAACCTGGAACGACTCAGATTGCTCCCTAATCATGCGAAAATAATCAATATCAGCCGGGGAGCTGTCATTGATGAGCAAGCACTCCGATCGCTCCTAGACACCGGAGAGTTGGGCGGAGCCGTGCTCGATGTCTTTCCCTCTGAGCCACCCTCTCCGAATCACTGGGTGTGGTCGCATCCTAAGGTCAAGGTAACTCCGCATATATCAGGCCAGACCTATCCGCGTTCTGCAGCGAAGAGCTTGGTCGATAACATCCTCAGAATAAGAGCAGGAGAGCCACCCTTCCCTATCTTTGATCCACAACGGGGATATTAACTGTACATCACATGTCCGTATTCAAAGACGAGAGCAATCGCTCCGATTACTCTGACACCTCAACTTTTGAAATGTCTGCAGCTAATGCTTAACCGGTTTTACCTGGGAGTTTCCGGGGTTGTTGCTCCTTCGGTCTGACTTTATAAGCCACGTCTCCCGCACCTGAGAACCGTAAAGTACATAACCAAACATGTTCAAATGGAGTTCCCAGACTTTAATGGACACTTAATTAGGCCTACTCAGCAGCGGCCTCAAGGTCTGTTTGCATTCGATCGCGAGCATATTCAGCAACACGCTTAAATTTTCGAGTGGACTGTGGGAGATTATTCTCAGCGCGGAAACCCACATTGTGGAGCTCCCGATTTGCTGACTCCTTGGCCTTCTCAAAATCAGCGGCACCTGTAGAGAAGCGATGGCACTCCCCTGTATTGAGCTTCACGCGCGCCTGCCACCGCTCGCTATGGCTTCTGCGGTACAGCGTTAATCGCTCAGTAATAGTTACGGAATTTTTTTCTGCCACAGCTCACGTCTTACTTGTATTCGTTCGACGAGCATAACTGAAAAATTCTAAAAGGTGTGCGAAAGTGTGCCACGATAAAATCAAATAAAAACAGTAGTTTAAATGGAGGCGCGTACCGGAATCGAACCGATGTCCACGGATTTGCAATCCGCTGCATAACCACTCTGCCAACGCGCCTAATTGGAAGGCGACGGATACTACAATTTCAGCGGCTACAAAACAAGGTAGGAAAAAAGAGCCGGCAAATGCCGGCTCTTTAGGTCATTGGACACGGTATTAACCGAACATGTCGGACACAATACCGTTGTACCAACCGATGGACTCTTCATAGGTTTGCTTTCTGAGATCAGCGTCTTCTCCAACCTGCGAGATAAAACCAGTTGTCTTGGCAATCTTCTCGTCGGTTGCTTCGTAGCTCGCACCCACTTTGACTCCATCATCAGTCGCAATAAGAGACCAACACGTGTTTGAGAACTTCGGCTTAAAGACACGTGATCCAGTCAAATCGCCGCGGATCGCCATGGCCGCAACCTTGGCTTGAGAGTTCGCCGAGAACCCGGATTTTGGCATGTCTCCTGCGATTGTCGCATCCCCAAGTACGTACACATTTTCATCAACCTGTGACTGCATTGTGGCTGGGACGATCGGACAGAAACCTTTGTCATTGGTCAAACCAGCTGCAACGGCAATGGTTCCTGCTTGTTGACCCGGAATGATGTTGGCGACATCTGGCTTAAAGGTCTCGCCTTCCACATCGATGGTCATGTTGTCGGCATCAATGTTTTTGATTCCGCCGTAGAACGACGCTGGGATCCACTCAACCATTCCGTCGTAGTACCGGTTCCAGCCGTCTTGGAAGAGGCCTTGCTTAGAGAACTTCTCTTTTGGATCCAGTACGATAATTTTGGCTGTCGGATTGCTCTGCTTCAGTACGTGCGCAACCATTGACACCCGCTCATATGGCCCTGGTGGACACCGATACGGATTGGGTGGTGCAACCATCATAAACGTACCACCCTGGCGCATGTTCTCAACTTGCGCGCGGAGCAGTTGCGTTTGTGACCCACCTTTCCAAGCATGCGGCATTTTGCCGCTTGAGGCCGCTGTATACCCTGGGACTGTGTCGTATTTGAAGTCAATGCCCGGTGCAACAACCAGACGGTCGTAAGTCATCTTTGTGCCAGACGCCAACGAGACAGTCTTATAATTCATGTCGATGCCAGTGGCCCAGTCATGCACCACGGTCACCCCAAAATCACTGGCCAACTTGCCATAGGTGTGTCCGATTGACTGAAAATCTCGGAATCCACCGATATACAGGTTGGAGAAGAAACAGGTGTAGTAGGTCCGCGTAGGCTCAATCAACACCACATCCAACTCGCCCTTCGAATCTTTGGCCAAATAGCGCGCAGCGGTCGCACCGCCGGAACCACCACCAATCACAACAACACGCGGCTTAGCCTGCCCAATCACATGTGGCGAGGCGGCGGCAACGGCTGCCCCAGCCAATGTCCCCTTCAAAAAAGATCGACGATTGATCATCTTAGACTCCCTTATTATTTGTCTTTGAAGTAAGCGGCCAGTGCTGCGATGTCCTCATCAGACAAAGCTGCCGCCATCATTTGCATCACGTTATGCGGACGCGTCTTGTTTTTGTACGCATGCATCACGATCACAAATTGTTTTTCCGGCCATCCGACAATGGACGGAATGCCTCGGTCCGCACCATCAGCTAGATGACACGTCTTACATTCGCTGCTGAGATACTCGCCATATTCGGGATCACCCTGTAGCGCCAAGATGGATGGATCAACATCGGGGTCTTGCGGCGCCATCGTCGGCAAGGATTCTGGAATATCTCGCGGATTCGCACTGTATGCGCGTAAAAAAGAAATTAAATCTTCCCGATCCGTAGCGTCCGACACACCAGCAAACATCATGCTGGTGCCGGTCACTAATGAAACCGGGTTTTCAATATAGGCATCAAGATGCTCTGCATCCCACAGCAAACCATTCACACCGGCTGTCGTCAGACCTTCTGAATACCCAAACCCTTCAATAGAGCCAGCTTGACGTCCGAATAACTCGTTGAGATGCGGCCCGACCTTGTGTTCTGCGCCCTCACCGATGGCATGACACGATTGGCACTGCGAGAACAATTGTGCGCCGCGTTCAACATCACCTGCCTGAGATGCCATGCTGACGCATAAAGCTATCGATGCGACTACAGAAACTGCCGGTTTCACGCTCTACCCTCCTGTGCAGATCATGGTTTTTATTGATCTATGTCATGACGTTAAGTGAGCGACTGCCGGTTTGCAAGTGTTTTCATGCAAGACCTCCATCACTCCTAAAACGGTTCATTTCACACCCTCGCACTCTCGGGTAAACTTTCACTTCACACAGGACACACATGTGCTTACCCAACAGCGACTGAGCGAAATTTTAAATAGTGGTAAATCTGGAGACAGGATCAGCCGTCGAGTTGATCTTGCACTCTCAGTGTTGATCTTGCTCAACTTGCTCGCGATCAGCCTCGAATCTGTGGATCGAATCAATCTTCTGTATGGACCCTTGCTGTCGGCATTTGAACTCTTTTCTGTGTCCGTATTTCTGATTGAATACATTCTGAGGATGTGGTCTGCACCCTGCCGCGACGATCTACCGGTTGGCAGCGACGCCGAGCGTCGATGGCACTATGCCTTCAGTTTCACTGGAATCATCGATCTGCTCTCGATTCTGCCGAGCCTGTTGCAGTGGTTCATGCCCGGACTCGATCTCCGCTGGTTGCGCGTTCTGCGATTAGCTCGACTGCTTAAGCTGAGTCATTACTCATCCGCGCTCGAAGACCTCTGTTCTGCGATATATGAGGAACGTCGTGCATTTGCAGCCGCCATTTATCTGTTCGCCATTGCACTATTCTTAGCCAGTGCACTGATGTATCTGACTGAGGGCGATGCACAGCCGGATGTCTTTTCATCTATTCCAGAAACGATGTGGTGGGCGATTATTACGCTGACGACCGTCGGATATGGTGATGTCTCGCCAA
The DNA here is from genome assembly GCA_913057215.1 of uncultured Gammaproteobacteria bacterium. Taxonomy (GTDB): domain Bacteria; phylum Pseudomonadota; class Gammaproteobacteria; order Pseudomonadales; family Litorivicinaceae; genus HIMB30. The sequence continues at coordinate 141,988 of CAJXNQ010000001.1, read as the reverse complement.
TCACACCGCTTGGAAAGTTCATCGGCGCACTCACCGCGTTGATGGGAGTGTGTACAGTGGCCCTGTTGACTGGGATTGTTGGGAGCGCTTTTGCCAACCAGCTCGCAAAACGTAAGGCAATTTTTGAAGCCGAGGTCAGCGACGCACTCTCCGATGGCGTCATCAGCTTGGATGAAGCAGCTCACATTGAACGCCTCCGGACCGAATTCAACTTACCGGAAGAACATGCGCGTGCGATCATTCGCTCGCTGACGCAAAAACACCAACGTGACACTGATACACAGCCTTAAAAGTTTGAGTCGCGAGAAAACACAGCGCGAACCCGCAAACGGTAATTGAATAACTATTCTGTTTGAATAAAACAAAAAATTATTAAATATCAGCTATTTAATCGAAAAATGATTGGCATCTGCGGCAGAGCTATGTAGTCTAAATTCGCCTAACGGGCGCATTTCGGTGTGCTTGCACCAGTCGCGTAATCTGTGGGGGGTTATGTATTCTGGGGTGCTCCAAGGATGGGGATTAAAGGCAGGACGCCTTAAGCGACACCAACCGCTGCAATTGCAGCGGTTTTTTTTGGTACCGGTGGCCGGACTCGAACCGGCACGAGGTTTACCCTCTCCGGATTTTAAGTCCGGTATGTCTACCAATTCCATCACACCGGCAGCGTGCTTTCATACGTGAATTATACAGAATTCTCAGACACTCGATAGAGCGTAGAGGCTAATTAGAGGAGTTCGACGCAGCGTCTTGAAGATTTGCGACGTCTGCACCGAGACCGAGGTCTACCGCGCCCAGCCCGACGCTAATTCCAGCATTCGTTGCCACGTCTGCCAAGATGGCCTCTTGCTCAATTGGCTCGTAGCCACAGGCAACACGCATATTCGACGCATTATGCCGATCCGCATAATCCAATGCCGCATTTGCGCCGACCAGCGCTGGCAAAAGCCCCGCCGACGCCACAGTGAGAACCGGGGTTGCAATCACGCGTCCCCACTTAATCTCGTCTTGGACTGCGGCAGTTTTCACCGCGTTTTGACAATCTGCCCCGGCACTGGCCACTTGGGTTTGCGACATATCTCGTGCGGTCTGCTGACTCACACTTGCACATCCGACCGACAACGAAACCATTGCAGCCATTCCAATGAGTTTGAGAGCCATGCTTCCCCGCACATTCCGTCCTAGAACAGGCGTTATACCATGGAGTATTGTAAAAACAACCATTTAAGCCGGATCTTTATCTCGCATATACGGAAAAGATGCCTGCAAATAAGTCCACATCGACCACAGCGTCAAAAGCGCAGCAACGCAGAGCACCCAAAGCCCTGGATGGAGCAGGTGCGCCTCAGTCGGCAAAGCCAAGCAAACAATGATTGCGATCATTTGTGTCGCCGTTTTCACCTTTCCCAGCCAACTGACCGACACCTGACCACGCTTTCCGAGCTCGGACATCCACTCTCTGAGCGCAGACACGACGATTTCGCGACCGATGATAATAATTGCTGACAACGTCACAAATACAGAATCAAAGGCATCAACCAAGAGTACGAGGGCTGCTGCCACCATGAGCTTATCTGCCACCGGGTCCAAAAACGCGCCAAACGCAGACTCCTGTCCCCAACGCCGTGCGAGCCAGCCATCCAGCCAATCGGTCAAGGCCGCTGTCAAGAAAATACCGGCTGCCACGACGCCTGCCCACGTCACCGGCAAAAACCAAGCGCCAACGAGCACCGGAATCAAAACGACGCGCAATATTGTTAATACATTCGGTAAATTCACACAATTCACTCAGGCGTTGTGCAATGCAGAGTACACCAATTCAGCAGACTGTTGGCTCATTCCCTGCACTTTGGCAATATCTGAGATACTTGCGCGACTCAGCTCTCGAAGGCCACCGAAATGTCGAAGGAGTGCTTGCCGGCGCTTCGGTCCAATCCCAGCAATTCCCTCAAGTGGACTTTCAGATCTTGACTTGCCGCGTGCTTGACGATGTTTGGTGATCGCAAAGCGATGCGCCTCGTCACGGAGATGTTGTATTAAATGCAGTGCAGGAGCTGTCGGCGATAAGGTTAATTCAGCTCCGGTATCGCCTCGATGAATGAGTTCAAATCCGGCTTTCCGTGTCGGTCCCTTCGAAATCCCCACCAAAAAAACATCATGCACTCCAAGCTCATCGAGGATCTGCCGCGCTTCTGTCAGCTGCCCTTTGCCCCCATCGATAATCAATACATCTGGGAGTTTTACCTCGCCTGCCTTCACTCGCCGATAGCGGCGAGATAGCGCCTGACGCATGGCACCGTAGTCATCACCCGCTGCCACATCTGTAATATTGAAAATGCGGTAATCACTCTTTAAGGGGCCTGATGCATCAAAAACCACACAACTCGCGACCGTTGCCTCTCCCCCGGTGTGACTGATGTCAAAGCACTCCAAACGCTCAGGCATCTCGATCTCAAATTGTGCCGCAAAATCCTCCAGTCGTCGGGTTTGCCCATCACGACTGGCGAGCTTGAGCCCCAAGGACTCGGTCGCGTTGGTGGTGGCCAGATCCAAGTATTGTTTACGCGTCCCCCGAACCGCATGGGCCACGCGGATCTGGCGACCGGCTGTCTGTGACAATGCATCACCTACCAACTGGGCGTCATCAACTGGGTGCGACACGATCAATTCAGACGGAATGGTTCGACCCGATCCAATGTAATACTGCGGAATAAAGGCTTCGAGAAGAGCACTCTCTGACTCAAACAATCCAGCAGCAGGAAATTGCGCATCCACACCCAGTACGCGTCCACCACGCACACTCAAAACGGCCACACAGACGCCACCGCTTGCCATGTTGAGGGCAATCGCATCCATGTCATCCAACTCACTCTCCATCACTTGCTCGGATTGCAACCGACGAATTCGTGAAATCGTATTGCGATACCGAGCCGCCTTTTCGAACTCAAGTTGCTCGGCAGCTCGATCCATTCTGGCTTGCAGTGTTTGAATCAGATCTTGGTTGCGACCTTCAAGAAACAGACGCGTGTATTCAAGGTCTTCTCGGTAATCGGCCTCCGAGATATACCCGACGCACGGCGCACTGCATCGCTCAATCTGGTACTGCAAACATGGACGACTGCGATTTTGGTAGACACTCTCCTCACATTGCCGAATCTGAAACGTTTTCTGAATGAGATTTAACGTCGATTTGACAGAACCCGCAGATGGAAAGGGGCCAAAGGTTTTGCCACGGTGCGCGCGCTGTCCACGTCGAAAATACAGACCCGGAAAGGCATGATCTGAGTTCATATAGATGTATGGATAGGATTTATCATCACGAAGCAGCACGTTGTAGGGCGGCTTTCGGTCTTTAATCAGGTTTTGCTCGAGCAATAAGGCTTCAACTTCATTGCGCGTCACCGTGATGGTGACATCCGCGATTTTGCTTACCATTGCCAAGGTTTTCGAGGCCAAACCTGAGCCTCGAAAGTAGCTCGAGACGCGCGCTTTTAAATTTTTTGCTTTACCGACATATAAGACCGCACCCTTGTCATCCAACATTTGGTAGACACCAGGACGGGTGGTCAAAGATTTCAAAAATCGAGTGGCATCAAATTCGCTCATGCTCTGATTCTAACGCCTTCCGCCCGTGACGGTAGGCGAGATGTGTTAACTGAACATCCGAATCAATCCCTAACTTTTCAAAAATCCGATAGCGATAGGTATTGATCGTTTTCGGTGAGACATCGAGTGTGCTCGCAATTTCTGGCGCCTTGATCCCGGATGTCACCAGATCACAAACAGTCAGCTCGCGCGCTGAAAGCGCATAAAATGGGTCGTCGCGACGCAGTTGACCCAGCGCCAGTGATTGAGCGACGCGCGGCGATAAAAATGTTTCACCGCGCAGCACACGCTTCATACCAGCGACCAAATCTGTCGCTGAAATCCGGCGATCACAGAGTCCTCGGACGTTTAAATTCAGCAAGCTCTGGGCACGGCCTCCGGATAATTGATGTAGATAACAAATCATCCGCGCATCGGGTTGTAATTTTTTCAATCGATCAAGTAACACCAAGGGTGACATCCAATCTGTCGCGGCATCGAAGATCACGATACGTGGGCGCTCTTCGCCGAGTTCAGAAAGGTCAAACCGTTGTTGGAACACCCGACAGCGCAGTTGTAATTCACTGCGCTCAAATGCGCCAAGACATGCGTCAATAAAAAATGTTTGTGGTGAGATCAAAGTCACAGGAATCGTCATCAGGGCCTCCAAAAATCTGAGCACAGCCTAGACGCTGAAATCATCAAATGGGGACGACTGGACTTGGGGTCAGTACATCAGCATCGCACCGACCAACACCAATCCAAGACCGAGTCGGTAGACCACAAATGGCAGAAGGCCAATACGTTGGATCCATGTCAGGAACAATCGAACACAGACATACGCTGCCACAAAGCTAATCAGCACGCCGAGAACAACGGCATCCCAAGGAACAGGTTCAGTGGATGCCAATAAATCCAACAGTTTCACCAAGGCCGCGCCCAAGATGATGGGAATCGACATCAAAAATGAAAAGGTCGCGGCTGTCCGCCGGTCTAACCCAAGCCATAGCCCCGCAGTCAGTGTAATCCCTGAGCGCGATGTTCCAGGAATCAGTGCCAGGGCTTGCGCCAAGCCCAGCACAACAGCATCGGAGATATTCATCGATGCAAGCCCTCGATGGCCTCTCTGATAATGCGCCCACCAGAGGAGCAAGCCAAACCCAATCGTCGTGACAGCAATGACCCAGTCCGCGCGCAGCACACCCTCGATCAATTCTTTTAGGAGTAGACCCAAGACGACTGCTGGTAACGTGGCAATGACCAGCATCCAACCCAATCGGGCATGACGCGGATAGCGAGATCCAAAACCGACGAGCATACCGCGCGCGATCCGCGCACAGTGCACTCTCAGAGCCAAACAGACAGCACCTAAAGATCCAAAATGAACCGCCACATCAAAGGCAAGCCCTTGATCAGGCAATCCAAAGAGCGCCGACGGTAATATCAAATGTGCCGAGCTGGAAATCGGCAAAAACTCAGTGATTCCCTGAATGAGCGCGAGGAAGAATGCGTATTCAAGCGTCATAGAGTTTCGAGGGCTGTTCGGACAAAGGCTTCCAAGACACGGTATTTCGGACGTAACGTGGCGTCAGTTGGTGACCGGCAATCCATGCATCCGCTGGCTGGGCATCTGCTAACTTGACCAACGCGTCCAATCGACATGTGACCGGTGATGCAATTCCAGAAAAGATTGCCATCTCACTGTCAAAACACACGCGCGTCGATCGAGGCATCAACGCATGCATTGGCTTGATTTCGATGGTCTGAAATACACCCTCAGCGTTCATATCGCAGCCCACATAGACCTCACCCATCCGTGCATCGATGACCGCTTCGTCGCACTCCTTCTGAGCATTGGCAGCCAACAACGACAAACTATCAATCGGCAACACATGACACGGTGTGACCGCATCGATCGCATGAACACACGACACCGCGATTCGAAGGCCTGTGAAACTTCCGGGACCATTAACAACAACCCAATGAGTCAGATCTGTTGATTGATATCCACTTTCAACGATGAGGCGATCGAGAGTGGGCAACAGGACATTGTCATGACGGCCCTCAATTGATTCGAAGCGATGCAAAGACTCGGCTGTTTTTAAACCCAAGGTGAGGGTGTCACGGCTTGCATCGAGGTAGACAGTTGGCATGGATTCCCCTTGTGAAACGCTAGTATTCGGGGTTTATCGGGCCAAGGCAAGTTCAGTGCTCAATCGACTCAAACCGATGACCAAGCCGCGTGAGTAACTCATAGCCAATCGTCTGTGCATGGACGGCCAGCTCATCCAAACTGATACTTGAGCCGAGTACTTCAACCCATTGCCCCTCACGCAGCACCCCGCCTTGTCGAAGATAGTCAGTCACGTCGATCGTGACTAAATCCATGCTCACTCGACCAATCACGGGACAGCGAAACCCATCGATCGCAACCGCTGCGCGATCGCCTAAGCAGCGCAGATAGCCATCTGCATAGCCGGTCGCAAGTGTTGCCACCTGTGTCTCCCGGTTTGTTTGGAATTGACCCCCATAGCCGATTGGTTCGCCTGGTTGTACTGTTGCCACTTGCAACACCGGTGCCTCCCAGCGCACGACCGACTGAAAACCTTTCGGATCATGCGGGTCCGGAGAACCTCCATATAAGCCAATCCCAGGGCGCACCATTTGAAAATGAAATGCAGGACCCCTCAAGACCCCAGCTGTGTTCGCCAACGATCCCGGGATCGAGTGCGGACACTGATCGAGTACGTTTCGAAATGCGCGACATTGTTGCTCAGGCATTGTGGATCTTGGGTCATCGGCACTACTCAGGTGACTCATCACCAGTGCACACTCTGACTCGCTTAAGCACTCAAAGACGGAGTCCAGCTCATCTGTATGGATACCGAGGCGATGCATGCCCGTGTCCACATGAATCGCGGGCACCAAATGATGACCTGCAGCACGCGCCACGTCCTCAAAGGAATTTAAGACAGGTTGCAGGCGATGAGCCGAAAAGGTCTCGACTGCATCCGCGCCCAGCCCATGGAACACAAAGATTCTCGCCTTCGGAACACATTGTCTGAGCGCAATACCCTCGTGGGCATGCGCCACGAAGAACGTTTGGCATCCGGCCTCGTGCAATATCGGCGCGACAAACTCAACGCCAATTCCATAGGCATTGGCCTTGATTGATGCCGCACATTCAGCGCCGGCGGCTAATTCACACAGACGCTGATAGTTTGCGACCAGAGCTTCCTGAGATCGATACAGCCGTGGCCGTCTGAGCATCAACTTATCCGGTTTTCAGAATCTGTAAAATAGTGTCTCGAATGGTTTCGACCGAATCAGTCCCTTGCACCCGGTTCATCTTCGGTGCGGTTTGTGGCTCCGTTGCAGCCCACTGACTGTAGAACTCGATGAGTGGCTCAGTCTGTTGGTGATAGACCGACAATCGATCGCGAACCACTGCCTCTTGGTCGTCCTCCCGCTGAATCAGAGGTTCACCAGTAACGTCGTCAATATCTTGCACCTGTGGCGGGTTATACACCACATGATACGTCCGTCCAGAAGCCAGATGTACACGCCGGCCGGCCATCCGCTCAATGATGGCGGCATCATCAACAGCAACCTCGATGACGTGATCAATCGTCACTCCTGAGTCCCGTAATGCCTCTGCCTGAGGAATGGTGCGCGGGAAGCCATCAAACAGACATCCATTGGCGCAATCCGGCTCAGCAATCCGCTCCTTGACCAGTCCGATAATGATGTCATCAGAGACCAGTTGGCCTGCATCCATCACCTGTTTTGCAGCGATACCCAGCGGTGTTTGCGCTTTTACGGCAGCGCGCAACATATCGCCAGTGGAGATTTGCGGAATCCCAAACTCACCGCAAATATACTGGGCCTGTGTGCCTTTACCGGCACCCGGGGCGCCCAATAAGATGACTCGCATGTGCGTTTGCACTCCTTATTTATTGAATGCCCAAACCCTAGCGGTTTTTGGTCTATCGAAGCAAGTTACCCAATGGTGCAATCACCCGGTATTTCGCATACCGGCGGCGATGCCTGCGACAGAGGACTGCAACGCGCACTCAACACGAGGATCAGAGGGCAAATCGCGATCGCGACGCAAGAGTTCAGCCTGCAACACATGCAGGGGTTCAAGGTAGGGATGCCGGACCGCGAGCGCACGCGCAATGGCTGGATCGTTTTCTAACAGCCCGCTGATATCCTTAATCTCAAGAATCGACTCAATGGCAATCTTCAAGCGACTTCGAAGCCGCTGACCAAGCGGCAACTCCTCATCTGCCAGCACCCGTTCATAGTGCAGCGCCACATCGGCATCGCTTTTTGCCAACACCATTTCTAGCATGTCCACATAGACCGTAAAAAACGGCCAGTTTGCATACATCTCCCGCAATGTGGCGAGCCCATCGTCTTCGATGTGCTGACGAAAGGCAGCATCCGTCCCAAGCCACGCAGGCAGCATCAGACGCATTTGCATCCACGCAAAAATCCATGGAATTGCTCGGAGACTCTCGATTCCACCATCAGCCTTTCGTGTGGCCGGTCGCGAACCAAGTGGCAACTTTGCCAAGGCACCCTCAGGGGTTACGTGACGAAAATAGGCAATGAACTCAGGGTCTTCCTGAACCACCGCGCGGTAACTGGGAACGGCCATTGATGCAAGTTGCTCAATGGCGTGAAGCCACTTGGGATCTGGCTCAGGATCAGGCATCAAGGTGGCCTGCATCACCGCATGCACATAGGACGTCAGTGTTTGTGCTGCCAAATCTGGTAGCCCGTATTTCCAGCGAATCATCTCACCCTGCTCAGTGACCCGGATGGCATTTGCTACAGAGCCCGGAGGTTGTGCAAGGATTGCTCGATGTGCGGGCCCACCGCCTCGCCCGACCGTGCCTCCACGCCCATGAAATAGGATCAGTTTCACATTATGCGCCTTGGCCACTTCAGTCAGTGCGTGTTGCGCTCGATATTGCGCCCAGGCAGCGCCCAGAGTCCCTGCGTCTTTTGCAGAGTCGGAATACCCGATCATGACATGCTGCACACCACCAATCGCTTGGACATACTCTGGATCCGACAGCAAGGTGTTGAGAACCGCTGGTGCGCGCTCAAGATCATCCAAGGTCTCAAATAACGGAGACACGGGGAGCGGCTTGGTTATCCCAGATGCTTTTTGCAATAGCATCACAGCCAACACATCGGATGCATGTTGCGCCATTGAAATGACATACGAGCCCAGAGCACCTGGATCCGTGGATGCTAGGACATGGCAGGTCGAGATCACTTCGCGCACTGAGTCTGAACCGACGAAATCAAGTGGGATCAACGGTCGAGGATTCGCAAGCTCCTGCTTTAAAAACGAGATCCGGGTGGACTCGTCCCAGTCGGCATAGTGGCCCAGACCCAGCGCATCTGTCAGTTCTGAAAGTGCCTCGGTATGCCGGCTGGACTCTTGACGGATATCAAGCGTCACGAGGTTCAGGCCAAAGGTTGCAATACGTCTGAGGGTATCCAATAAGTAGCCGTCTGCGATCTCACCCATGCCGCAAGCATGCAGTGAATCCCAGATCAGGCGCATGGGACGCAACAAATCATCAGTGGTCTTTAGGGTGCTCGGGCACTCAACAGACTCTCCAGCAAGATCCGCTTCAATCTGTCGCTGCAATTGCGCCAACTCTGCGCGGAGACGTTTTAGGATGACTCGATAGGGTTCAATCTCGCCTGCACCCGCCTCAGCCATGAGTGCTTCAGTGCCTCGAGACATCGATAAATCAGCGGTCAGCATCGCCAAATCGCGTTGATACAAATCGGCAGCGGCCCACCGAGCAAGCGCGATCACCTCACGTGTCACCGCATGAGTCACATGCGGATTACCGTCTCGATCGCCGCCCATCCAAGAGCACAACCGAATTGGCGCAATGTCCGGCGCCAATTCTTGGCCTGTGACCTGTTGAATTTGATGACTGAGGTCCCGTAGATAATCCGGGACAGCCTGCCAAAGCGAGTTTTCAATCATGGCGAAACCCCATTTGGCCTCATCCACAGGCGTTGGTCGGGTGGCACGCATCTCATTGGTATGCCAACACTCGCTGACCAATCGCTTCAATCTTCGCTTGATGTGGGTTTCTCGACGTTCAGACAGAGCACCGCCATCAAACTCAGACAGACAATCTGCAATCTTTTCATACTTCTGAATCAGTGTCCGACGCATTGATTCCGTTGGATGAGCGGTCAATACAAGGTCAATTTGCATCTCAGCTAACGTCTGATGCAACGTCTCGGTTGGTAAATTCTGCTCGACGAGGCGTTTTAACAACGCGGGAATCGCCGTCTCATCGAGGTAGGGATCACTCTCACCGAAATCCCCGCGATGTTTGCGCACGCGATGATGCTGTTCGGCGATATTTGAGAGATTCAAAAATTGTGTGAAAGCACGCGCAACAGCGATCAGGGTCTCGCCCTCGAGTTTAGAGACAGCCTCGATTAACTGAGTGCGGGCGTTGACGTCACCCTGATGGACTGCCTTGGAGAGTGCCCGCAGTTGCTCGACCGTATCGAGAAATGCAGCACCTCGATCGGCGACCATGATGTCTCCAAGTTGCTCGCCGAGCAATCGGACGTTCTCACGTAATGAGGGGTGTAATTCCATATCGTATTACTTGGATCAGCGTATTTTCGCTCGATCCCAGAGTCGTTCCTTGACTGTGTTTGAGGCCTCCGACAGGGCAATCCCTTCAGCATCTGCCATGGCGATCACACGCATCATTCGTGTTTCAAATTTCTGTGTGGCAGCTCTGAGCATTTGCTCACTATCAAGACCAAGATGCCTGCCAAGGCTGACCATTGTAAAGAGCAAATCACCAAACTCTTCGCGTACAGCTGCCGAATCAGAGTCGGCAAGCGCCTCTTGGAGTTCACGTGACTCCTCGCGGACCTTGTCGAAGACACCCTGGACATCGGACCAGTCATAGCCAATGCGGGCAGCGCGTTTTTGAATTTTGTGGGCGCGCGTTGTTGCTGGAAGCACCCGAGGGACATCATCAAACAGGCCCAACTGGCCACGAGAGGCTCGCTCCTCAGCTTTGGTCTTTTCCCATGTTTCTTTGACGGAATCGACGGACTGGTCTGCAGCTTGGCCAAAACTTTGAAGCGTTCCATCGGGAAACACGTGCGGGTGCCTTGCAAGCAGTTTTTGAGTGATGTGATGCACAACATCGTCAAAAGAGAACAGATCCCGGTCTTTCGCGATCTGTGCATAGAATACCGCTTGAAATAGCAAATCCCCAAGCTCACCGGGCAGAGCCTCGAGGTCGTCGCGCTCAATTGCATCGGCAACCTCATAAGCCTCCTCGAGTGTGAAAGGCACAATATCTTTGAAGTCCTGCGCAATATCCCACGGACATCCATGGACTGGATCACGCAGACAGGCCATCAAATGCAATAAATCGTCGAGCTGATACGCTGTCATATCGCCCGAATCCGTTTCGCCTGCATGATGTTATGAATCCCCTGGACCCGATCAAGCACATGAGACAACTGCGTGAGATCAGTGACCTCAATCGAGAGTTGCAAGCGCGCCGTGTTCGATGAAGCATCCGTGCGCGTCTGCATTCCGGTGACATTGACACCCTCGTTGGCAAAAACAGAGGTGATATCACGCAATAAACCATGGCGATCATAGGCTGTGATTTCGACCTCCACAGGATAGGTCTCTCGTTGCTCGTGCCCCCACTGCACCTCAATGATCCGCTCAGGTTGCTCTTCTTGCAGAGACAGAAGGTTGGTGCAGTCGTCTCGATGAATACTGACGCCTCGATTTTTTGTGATAAATCCGACGATGGAATCTCCGGGTACCGGATGGCAACAGGTGGCAATTTGCGTCAGCAGCTTTCCGACACCTCGAATTTGAATGCCTTCTGTCCGTGTATGTGGGGACGCCTGTCGTGGCTCAAGATCCAGCTCGCGCTGTGTCGCACCTGATAATCGACTGACTGCACCGACCACCTGGGACACGCGCACATCACCGGCGCCGACCGCTGCATACAGATCCTCAACGGCTTGCAAATTCAACACCTCAGCCACAGGCAACAAGTCGACAGCGCCCAACGCCAGGCGCTTGATTTCGGCATCAATCAGCTGCTTGCCTGCCGACACATTTTGCTCACGATCCAGTTGCTTGAACCAGGATTGCACTTTTGCACGTGCGCGAGACGTCTTGAGATACCCCAGTGACTGATTGAGCCAATCTCGACTGGGACGCGGCTCCGTTTGCCTGAGAATATCCACTTGGTCACCGACTTTCAGTCGATAGGTCAGTGGCACAATCTTACGATTGACCTTCGCACCCCGACAGGAATGCCCGATCTCGGTGTGCACTTTGTAGGCAAAATCTAGCGGCGTCGATCCGGCTGGCAAATCCACCACATGCCCGTCTCGTGTGAACACGTAAATGCGATCCTCAAGCACGTCTTGACGGAGCGCATCAGACAATTCAAGTAAATCTCCAACCTCGTCATGCCAATCAAGCACCTGCCGCAACCAGCCAATTTTTTCCTCATAGGCTGCTTGTCGAGAATCACCCTCAGCATCGGTGCCCTTATACCGATAATGAGCACAGACGCCATATTCTGCCTCTTCGTGCATTTGTGTGGTTCGGATCTGGACTTCGACAACTTTGCCTTGAGGACCGATCACCGCGGTGTGTAATGAGCGATACCCATTGGGTTTGGGTGAGGCCACATAATCATCGAATTCATGAGGGATGCTCTGATACGACCCATGAATCAATCCCAAGACGGCGTAGCAATCCTGAATACTTTTCACCAACACCCGAATCGCTCGAACGTCATAAATTTGCGAAAAATCCACCTGCTTACGCTGCATTTTCCGCCAAATCGAATAGATGTGTTTTGCTCGCCACGTCAGATCGGCCTTGATCCCCTCACGCTTCAAGGTGCGTCCAATCTGTGTCACCAATTCCTCAATGTAGCGCTCACGATCCTCGCGTCGCTCTGCGAGCGCCTTCGCGATCTGTTTGTAATCGGCTTCATGCAGATACCGAAAACTCAGATCCTCAAGCTCCCATTTCAAGTGCCCGATACCCAGCCGATGGGCGAGCGGCGCGTAGACTTCTGCCACTTCCCGCGCCACCTTGATACGACGTGGTGCATCGGCTGTTTTGGCAGCCCGGAGTGCGGCGGTGCGCTCGGCAAGCTTGATCAGTGCAACACGGACATCATCGATCACGGCAACCAGCATGCGCCTCACCGCATCCGCCTGGGTCTCAGCGGCGCCCAAAAACTGCTTGTGGGTGTCCTGGCGCGCTTGGCTGATAATCGCCATCTGCTGCACACCCTCAATTAACTTGGCTGGCTTTTTACCAAAGCGGTCTCGCACATCACGAAGTGCCAGTCGGCCGATCCGAACGGATCGATACAATACAGCTGCGACCAGCGCATCCTCATCGATCGGCATGGTTGATAAAATATCGGCCATCTCAAGACCAAATCGGTGGGCATCCGGACCCCGCCAATGCTTGGCATTTTCATCTTGAGACTCGAGTAACTCGATGAGTTCGACCGCTTTAGCGAGTTGCTTACTCGACTTCAATCCTGCCTGCTTGGCAAAACGTTTTGGCCAGTTTTCTGAGGATAAATCAGCGTCGAGTTGGATTGGGTGCAGCTCGCGTGATTTAACCATCGGACTTCACTTGAACAAATCGAGCCATGGATTCCACGTGTGCTGTCTGAGGAAACATATCCATCACGCCATACTCAATCATTTTCATCCCGCGCGCGTGCAAAATGGCTGCATCACGCGCCAAGGTCGCTGGATTGCATGACACGTAGAGCAATTGTGTCACACCATTCAGTGGCAACATTTCAAGCACCTCTTTGGCCCCGGAGCGCGGCGGATCAACCACCACAATGTCATAGGGTGCATTCGCCCATGACTGATCAGCCAGTGACTCTGTTAAGTCAAATGCATGCGCCGCTATATTATCCAATACATTATGACGTGCATTTTGCAGCACGCGATCCACCATGGTCTGAGACACTTCAACACCCGTCACTGAACCCGCACGCGTTGCAAGCGCCAAGGTAAAGTTCCCCAATCCACAAAACAAATCGAGAACGCGTTCTGATCCATTGAATTCAAGCAAAGAAAGCGCCTTCAGAATCATCTGGCGGTTGATCTGTGCATTGATTTGCGTGAAGTCTGTCACCTCAAATTGATACTCAAGGCCCAGTTCTCCAAGGCGATACGTGAGTCCTGAGCGTCCAGTCAAGGGCCAAATTCGGTGCACGGAATCTGGCCCTTTGGGTTGCAAATACATATGCCATCCGGTGGTCTCCCCGAGGTCTACAAAACGTGCATGATCCTCCGCACTCAAGGGCTCAAGGTGACGCACGATGATTGCCAAGGTGTCGTCACCGGCAGCGACTTCAATTTGCGGAATTCGATCTGGGCAAGAGGTTGCTGCAATGACAGTTTCTAATCGATGCAAGTCACCGCCGATCCGTCGATCGAGCACCTCGCAGGCATCAATATCGGCGATGAAGTTACTGGCCTTTTCCCGAAATCCAACCAATACACGCTGTTTGGCATGAACCCAACGCACGCCGAGTCGAGCACGTCGACGATACCCCGAGAGCGGACCGAGCAGTGGAGGTAGCTGAACAGCATCTGTCAAATCCACCCCTTCTTGCACCATCAGTGACTGAAGCGTGGCCTGTTTGTGTGCGATTTGGTCCGTATGCGGCATGTGCTGCAGCGAACACCCGCCACAGGTCGAGGCATGGGGGCAGGATGGCGTATGCCGATTGTCTGCTGGGCGATGCACCCGCGTCGTCACCGCCTCCGCAATTTTCGACGACTTTTGCGTCAGACGCACCTCGACCAATTCACCGGGCAACGCACCATCGACAAATAACATCCGCTCTCCCCATGACGCGATGCCACGGCCCTCATGAGATAGACGACTCACCTGGATCGGAAAGTCCGGAGTTTGTTTGCGACGTGCTGGACGACGCCGTTTGCGGTCACTCATCGCGGGAACAGATCAGTCGACAGATACCGATCGCCACGATCGCAAATGATGCAAACCACGATGCCATGAGTCAGCTGGGCCGCTACCTGCAGTGCACCGAAGACGGCACCACCTGCACTGGCGCCACAAAAAATGCCCTCCTGCACAGCCAACTGCCGAGACATCTCTTCGGCATCGGCCTGGCTGATATCGAGAGTGACATCAACGCGCTGAGGATCAAAAATTTCAGGTCGATAGGCTTCAGGCCAACGGCGGATTCCAGCAATTTTTGAGCCCTCACTCGGTTGCAGTCCAACGATTTGTATCGCCTCGTTTTGTGACTTGAGATATCGCGAAACACCCATAATGGTCCCTGTTGTTCCCATTGCACTGACGAAATGAGTCACTTCGCCCTGGGTTTGGTCCCAGATCTCAGGACCTGTGGTTTCAAAGTGTGCGCGTGGACAATCGGGATTGGCAAACTGGTTTAAAACGCGACCTTCCCCGCGCGCCTCCATGGCCAAGGCTAAATCACGCGCACCTTCCATCCCTTGCGACTCGCTGACCAGGATGAGTTCAGCCCCATAGGCGGTCATCGCACGCTTTCGCTCATCCGATAGGTTATCCGGCATGATCAGGGTCATCCGAAAGCCAAGGATGGCACCGACCATGGCCAAGGCAATGCCTGTATTGCCACTGGTTGCCTCGATCAGGCGATCACCGATCTGTATTTCACCGCGCTCCAGTGCCCCAGACACCATATAAAATGCCGGGCGATCCTTCACGGATCCCGCAGGGTTATTGCCCTCCATCTTACACAGCACTTTCACACTGTCTGGGAGATCAGACGACAGGCGTGTCAATTGAACCAGCGGGGTGTGGCCGAGTGTGGATGAAATCGTGGGGTATTGCACAGGCACCTCCTCAAGTGGGCGAAGAGTTTACCGTACTCTGCACGCGTGCGCCGTGCTCAGTCGTCGAAGGCCAACGGTTGTCTAAAAAACCGCTCGTAATGGCCTTCGGAGATCGCCAAGAATTCCTGATTCATGATCTCCCAGATTTCAGGACATTCAAGATGGTCCGCCTCAGGGAGTTTACGAAGACCGCAAAGGGTCAACTGCCCGATCCGCCCCTTGGTCTGACGAAATAAGTCATAGGCCCACCAGGCGCTGCTGGCATCCCTGCGATAGCGGAACCCTGCGCTTTGAAGGGCAGCCTCCAAGGCATCTGCATCAATGACCAAGAGATAACGATCGACAACCTCAGCAATCAGTTGCGCCAGCCGCGCCACAACCGCTTGTTTTTGAGGTTCCTCGTACCGATTCCAATCAACAATTTCATGCGCGAACCGTTTACAGCCTCGGCATACTGAATCCCCATAGGTTGTCGAACATAAACCGATGCAGGGCGTTGGAGTCCGGTGTGCTTGCATGAGAATCCAGATCTGTTTAAGTCAAAATCAGACCGTTGAGGCACCGCTCTAAAAAAACAATCGTGCGATGCATCATGTATTAATATGACCAAAAATTATAATATGGTCATAAAAGTAACGAAATGGCAAATTTAGTTGATTTCCCGTAACGCCGGGCCTCAAAATAAAAAGGTTTTTGAAGGGAGGAACGCCGGTGTCATTGGAATTAATGAACGAATCCATGGATGATTGGAACGGAAAAATCGCAGCCGCGGAAGAGATGATGCCTGTCATCGGTCGGATGTATCGGGACAAGGCTGTTGAAACATCGATCTTCGGACGACTACTGAATAACCGCACCGTCATGAATATCGTGAAGTGTTGCCGGTTCGCCCGCCAAGTTGAAAACGAAGAACTCTCTGTCCTTGAAGCGCAAGCAGTCCTTGAAGAAATCAAGGATCTTGACCTTTCTCCATGTCACATTGATATTGGCAAACTGGCTGTGAATTTTAGACGTTTCGGCCAAGATCGTTCTCTTCGAGCATACGTTTTAGAAGAGCTCAATGGTGCGCTTAGCTCGAACACCACTGATAAAGAAAAGACAGACATCGTACTGTACGGATTCGGTCGCATCGGTCGCCTGTTGGCGCGCGAAATCATTGCCAAATCCGGATCCAAGGAGGCCATCCGGCTGCGCGCGATCGTCGTGCGGGAAAACGGGGACAACGACCTGATGAAACGCGCAAGTTTACTGCGTCGCGATTCAGTCCATGGTTCCTTCGATGGCACCATTACGGTCGATCATGACAGCAATACCATCATCGCCAACGGACAACGCATCCAAGTGATCTACGCATCAAATCCAGCGGATGTGGATTATAAAGCCTATGGAATCGACCAGGCATTGGTCGTTGACAACACGGGCAAGTGGCGTGACCGCGACGGCCTGTCCCTGCACCTGAAATGTCCAGGCGTCAGTCGTGTGCTATTAACAGCACCGGGCAAGGGTGATTTGAAGAACATCGTGCACGGTGTAAACCATCATGAAATCACCGATCAGGACACGATCATCTCAGCGGCCAGTTGCACCACCAACGCCATCACGCCGGTGTTGGCAGCGATTGATGAAAAATATGGAGTCCAGCATGGACACGTTGAGACCGTACACAGCTATACCAATGACCAGAATCTGATCGACAACTTCCACTCAGGGGACCGCCGCGGGCGTGCCGCGGCATTGAACATGGTGATCACTGAAACCGGTGCCGCCAAGGCGGTGGCCAAAGCCCTGCCACAACTGAAAGGGAAGCTGACCGGTAATGCAATCCGAGTTCCGACCCCGAACGTGTCGATGGCGATTTTAAAATTAAACCTCAACACCAATGTGGAAAAGGACGAACTCAACGATTATCTCCGTCACATGGCCATTCACTCGCGTCTGCAGAAACAAATTGATTACTCAAACTCACCTGAAGCGGTCAGTTCAGACTTTGTCGGTTCGCGCGCCGCAGGTGTTGTCGACGGATTAGCCACCATCGCTGCAGGCAACAACACGTGCGTGGTCTATGTCTGGTATGACAATGAATACGGCTATTCGTGTCAGGTCATTCGCTGCCTCCGTCAAATGACGAAAGCGACCCTACCTGCGTTCCCCATTGAAAGCTAACGTATTGCACTGCAAACACCACTCTGGCCTGCGACCAAGTATCGACGTCGGCCAGAGCAATTTTTGTTAAGATTATACATCCGGCGCGCAGTGAACTGATCTCAAAAGGATCGCCCACCGCGCTCATGTCAACCAAAGCAAGGACTCACGCTGTGCTTGAACACTACCGTCAACATGTCAAAGAACGCGCCGCTGAAGGCATCGTTCCAAAGCCCCTCAACGCCGATCAAGTTGCTGAACTGATCAAACTACTGAAAAATCCACCGGCTGGCGAAGACGCCTTTTTACTCGATCTATTGACCAATCGAGTTCCGGCGGGGGTCGATGAGGCCGCCTATGTAAAAGCAGCCTTTTTAGCCGATGTGGCAAAGGGTGATACAGACTGTGGCCTCATCTCACGTGAGGAGGCGACACGTTTACTTGGCACCATGCTTGGCGGATACAACATTCCGCCCCTGGTTGACTTGCTAGATGATGCGGACGTGGGTGCTGTGGCCGCGACTGCCTTAAAAGATACGCTGCTCATGTTTGATGCGTTCCATGACGTCGAAGACAAACGCAAAGCAGGCAACCCACTGGCTCAAGAGGTGATGGAATCCTGGGCAAATGCCGAGTGGTTTTTAAAGAAACCTGAGCTTGCAGAATCCATCACTGTGACGGTCTATAAGGTCCCAGGTGAAACCAATACCGACGATCTCTCGCCTGCCGTCGACGCCTGGAGTCGGCCGGACATTCCACTCCATGCGCAAGCCATGCTGAAAGCGCGGATGGAGCGTCCGCTTGAGACCATTGAGGAGTTGAAGCAGAAAGGCCACCCCTTGGCCTATGTAGGCGACGTGGTCGGTACTGGGTCGTCCCGGAAATCAGCGACGAACTCAGTGCTTTGGCACATGGGAGACGACATCCCGTACGTCCCGAACAAGCGCGCGGGCGGTTTCTGCATCGGCGGAAAAATCGCCCCGATCTTCTTTAATACCATGGAAGACGCAGGCGCGTTGCCGATTGAGTGTGACGTGACGCAGATGAACACCGGTGATGTCATCACCATCAAGCCCTATGCCGGTCAAATTGTGAATGATGCAGGCACGGTCATCAGCGAATTTGCACTGAAAAGTGATGTGATCTTAGACGAAGTCCGCGCCGGAGGCCGCATTCCTTTGATCGTCGGCCGAGGCCTGACAACACGGGCGCGAGAAGCGCTCGGAATGGGTCCGACCGATGTGTTCCGTGTTCCGAAACCACCTGTTGAATCCAACAAAGGCTTCACACTGGCACAAAAAATGGTTGGCAAAGCATGTGGCGTCGACGGAATCCGCCCCGGCACCTACTGCGAGCCTCGGATGACCACTGTCGGTTCACAGGACACCACGGGGCCAATGACCCGCGATGAACTGAAAGAGCTTGCATGCCTTGGCTTTCAGGCTGATCTGACCATGCAGTCCTTCTGTCACACAGCGGCCTATCCAAAACCTGTGGATGTCGAGACCCAGCACACACTGCCAGATTTCATCATGAATCGTGGTGGGGTTTCGCTCCGGCCAGGAGACGGCATCATTCACTCTTGGCTCAACCGGATGTTGCTGCCAGACACCGTCGGAACCGGCGGCGACTCTCACACTCGCTTCCCGATTGGCATCTCATTCCCTGGTGGCTCAGGTCTTGTGGCCTTCGCTGCGGCCACCGGTGTCATGCCACTCGACATGCCGGAATCGGTTTTGGTTCGTTTCAAAGGCGAAATGCAACCCGGGATCACACTGCGTGATCTGGTCAACGCCATCCCCTACGCCGCCATTCAACGCGGACTGCTCACAGTGGGTAAAGAAGGCAAGAAAAATTGCTTCTCAGGCCGAATCCTTGAGATTGAAGGACTGCCGACACTGACAGTCGAACAAGCGTTTGAACTCTCCGATGCCTCAGCTGAGCGCTCAGCCGGTGGCTGCACGATCAAGCTCGATGAATCATCGATTGCCGAATATCTGACATCCAACATCACGCTGTTGAAATGGATGATTGCTGATGGCTATGGCGATGCGCGCACCATCGGTCGACGCATCAAAGCAATGGAGGACTGGCTTGCCAATCCAGAGCTGATGCAGGCCGATGCAGACGCCGAATATGCCGAAGTGATTGAAATTGATCTTCACGAGATCAAAGAACCGCTGTTGGCGTGCCCAAATGATCCAGACGACGTGAGACCACTGTCTGAAGTTCAAAACACACCCATTGATGAGGTGTTTATTGGCTCGTGCATGACCAATATCGGGCACTACCGCGCAGCCGGTGAGCTCCTCCAAAAAGTGGGATCCATTCCAACACGTCTGTGGATTGCGCCGCCGACTCGTATGGATGAGCACCAATTGATGGAAGAAGGGTACTACGCGATTTATGGAAAGGCCGGTGCACGCACCGAAATGCCGGGATGCTCGCTGTGTATGGGGAACCAAGCCCGCGTTGCTGACAATGCCACAGTGGTATCGACCTCGACTCGGAACTTCCCAAATCGACTGGGTAACGGCGCCAACGTCTATTTGGCCAGTGCAGAGCTTGCGGCAGTTGCATCCATCATTGGAAAACTTCCAACGGTCGAGGAATACATGGAATACGCCACAGAAATCGACTCAATGGCGTCGAATATCTACCGGTACATGAATTTCCATGAGATCGCCGAGTTCCAAGCCAAAGCAGATACGGCGAAGATTCCGATGGCAGACGTCAGCTAATCGTTGGGGTCACACTGAAAGCCCCCGCGTGTCTGACACGCGGGGGCTTTTTTATTGGTTATGAATCCAAGGGCACTGGCGAGACAACGATGCCATTATTGTCGCACACCATCCAATCACCTGGATGAATCGTGTGGCCAGCAATTGTCACGGGGACATTGACATCCCCGATCCCACGTTTCTCTGTTTTCATGGGATGGGTTGCCAGGGCCTGCACACCCAAGTCCATTGCACCAATTTCATCAACATCGCGGATGCATCCATAGATCACAAATCCCGCCCAGCCATTCGCCAATGCATTGGCGGCGATCATGTCACCGAGTAAGGCTCGACGGAGCGAACCGCCCCCATCCACGACCATGATGCGACCCTGGCCTGGCTGCCCTGCCAACTCTTTAACCTTTGAATTGTCCTCAAAGCATTTGACAGTGACCACCTCACCAAAGAAATGTGCGCGACCGCCAAAGTTTGTAAACAAGGGCTCAAGTACATTGAGCCCCTCCGCGAATTCATCGCACAGATCCGGCGTTGACTTCACTTATTGTCCTGCGCATCGGCGAGGAAAAACCAGGTTTCCAACACGGTGTCTGGATTTAACGACACAGAATCAATGCCCTGCTCCATGAGCCAGAATGCCAAATCCGGATGATCACTCGGCCCCTGGCCACAAATTCCGATGTACTTACCGGCTTTATTACAGGCAGCAATCGCGCGCGACAGTAAGAATTTAACCGCGGGATTTCGCTCATCAAAGGCATCCGCAATCAGCCCTGAGTCGCGATCCAAGCCAAGTGTCAACTGTGTCAAATCGTTGGAGCCGATCGAGAACCCATCGAAATACTCCAAAAACTCGTCTGCCAGAACCGCGTTGGAGGGCAGTTCACACATCATGATCACTTCCAATCCATTCACGCCTCGCTCCAGGCCATTTTGCTTTAACAGCTCAATGACGCCAGCTGCCTCATCAAGGGTACGCACGAAGGGCACCATGATGGCTACATTAGTGAGCCCCATCTCGTCACGGACCCGTTTTAAAGCACGACATTCCAATTCAAAACACGCTCTGAAGTCGTCTGAGATATAGCGCGACGCGCCACGGAATCCGAGCATTGGATTCTCTTCTTCAGGCTCATACAGCGGTCCACCAATCAAATTGCGATACTCGTTGGACTTAAAATCAGACAGTCGCACAATCACTCGCTCAGGTGCGAAGGACGCACCCAGTGTTGAGATGCCCTCGACCAATTTATCGACGTAAAAGTCAGTTGGGCTCGCATATCCTCCGATGCGTTCACTGATCTCTTCTTTTAAATCAAGAGACAGCGTTTCAAAGTCCATTAAAGCCCGCGGGTGTACGCCGATCATGCGATTGATAATGAACTCGAGCCGCGCGAGCCCAATACCGGCATGTGGGAGACGCTGGAAATCGAACGCACGATCCGGGTTCCCTACATTCATCATGATTTTAAAAGGCAGTTCAGGCATGGCGTCGACACTGGTAACGCGATGATCAAACTTCAGGGTGCCCGCATAGATGTGACCGGTATCACCCTCAGCACAGCTGACGGTCACCTCGACACCATCCTGTAGTCGCTCTGTGGCATCACCGCAACCAACGACCGCCGGGATACCGAGCTCACGCGCGATAATCGCTGCATGGCAAGTACGCCCCCCTCGATTCGTCACGATCGCAGACGCCCGTTTCATCACAGGCTCCCAATCCGGATCAGTCATATCCGTGACGAGCACGTCACCGGGCTGGACTTCATCCATCCGAGACAAGTCTTTCACCAGGCGCACTGGACCCTGACCAATTTTCTGCCCAATGGCTCGACCATCTGCCAAGACGGCACTCTTTTCCTTTAAAACGAAGCGCTCCATTTGACGCCCGTCTTGTTGACTCTGCACAGTTTCCGGACGTGCCTGAACGATATACAGCTTGCCGTCGTCACCATCTCTCGCCCACTCAATGTCCATCGGACGGCCATAGTGCGCTTCAATCGTCATGGCCTGTCGAGCCAAGGACTCCACTTCAGCATCAGTGACTGAGAATACCCGCCGCTCGGCAGGGTCGACATCGACCGTATTCACGGAACGACCAGGCTGTGACGAATCGGCATAGACCATCTTGATTAACTTCGATCCACGTGTCCGACGTAGGACAGCGGGTCGACCGGCTTCCAGCGTTGGTTTGTGGACGTAAAACTCATCTGGATTAACCGCGCCTTGAACGACTGTCTCGCCCAATCCATAGGCTGCTGTGACAAACACCACATCGCGAAAACCGCTTTCGGTATCCATCGTAAACATGACCCCGGCCGCGCCTGTTTCTGAGCGTACCATGCGCTGGATACCCGCTGAGAGCGCAACTAACTCATGTGCAAATCCCTGATGCACACGATACGAAATAGCTCGGTCGTTAAACAGAGACGCGAAAACTTCCTTAATCGCGAGCTTCACATGCGCAATGCCTGAGATATTGAGAAAGGTCTCTTGCTGGCCGGCAAACGATGCATCTGGGAGATCCTCGGCCGTCGCTGACGAACGGACCGCCACCTTCATGTCCGCATTCTCTTGGGTCATCGTGGCAAAAGCATCCTCGATCGCCTGATCAAGTGCCGGTTGAAACGGCGTCTCAATGATCCAAGATCGGATTTCAGCGCCGGTCTTCACCAGCGCATTGACATCATCCACATCCAGTGCGTTCAGTGCTTCATTGATTCGATCGGCGAGTCCTTCATGCGCCAAAAACTCACGGTACGCATGTGCAGTCGTTGCAAAGCCATTGGGTACACTGACCCCTGCATTCGCGAGATTTGAAATCATCTCGCCTAAGGATGCATTTTTTCCGCCCACCCGCTCAACGTCGTGCATGCCGAGCTGATCAAACCAAAGGATGTAGTTGTCCAACAGGAATCCCCTTCCAACTTGTGTCTTTGAGACCTCTGACGCAGACTTTGAGTCGAAACTCGAATCGTGACGCCGACAGGCCGTCGATAAAGCCGCACAGTATAAATGATTTGGAAACGAATATGGCCTCAGAAATTCGTCCTGTTTTCTTTATTTCAGATGGAACCGGCCTCACTGCCGAGGGTCTTGGACAGGCGCTGCTTAGCCAGTTCGAAAATATCACCTTTGAAAAGACCACCTTGCCCTATGTGGACTCGGTCGAGAAAGCCAAAAAAGCCGTGATTGAGATCAACGCAGCGGGCGACCAAAGTCAAACTACGCCCATCGTGTTTGATACCATCGTCAACCAAGAGGTACGTGACGTTCTCGCCAACTGCGACGGCTTTTTAGTCGATATCTTCCAGACGTTTTTGAAACCACTTGAGCGAGAACTCAGGCAAAGCTCAAGTTATTCCGTGGGCATGAGCCATGCAGTTGCCCCGGATGGCCAATATTCTCGACGTATTGATGCTGTTAATTTTGCACTGGATAACGATGATGGGGCCCGTATTCGTTACTACGATCAAGCTGACATGATCTTGATCGGCGTCTCTCGCTCCGGAAAAACGCCCACCAGTTTATATTTGGCGATGCAATATGGACTCAAAGTCGCAAATTACCCGCTCACAGAAGACGATCTGGACGACGATGCCTTACCCGAGACACTTAGGAAGTACAAAAATAAACTCTTCGGGTTAACAATTGACCCAGAACGCTTACAAGCCATTCGCGAGATGCGACGGCCCGACTCCCGATATGCGTCGTTGAAACAATGTCAGTATGAAGTCAACGAGGTCGAGTCTTTGTATCGCCGGCACGCCATTCCCTTTTTATCGAGCACTGAACGTTCAGTCGAAGAGATCAGCGCACGCATCCTGCAGGTCACCGGCAAGCGAAAAAGTGCCCGTTAACCGCGGAAACATGTAGCCTGCATCAGACGCGCGAGCCAACCAGTCGAAAGCGGACAGTTTACAGAAGCGGGATCTCAACCGTTTTAAAAATCTCTTCGGCTTCTGCTCGACCCTGGCTTCTTAAAAACTGGCCAATCACGTCGCGCGAGAGGTGCGGCGCAAAGAGATTCACGAACCGATACATGTAGCCGCGCAAAAAAGTCCCACGGCGAAAAGCGATTGATGTCACGCTTGGGCTGAACAGGTGCGCTGCGCTGATTTTCACCAAGTCCCCGTCGGTGTTTGGATCAAATGCCATGTCAGCCACGATTCCGACACCCAATCCAAGACGCACATAGGTCTTAATGACGTCCGCATCGGCTGCTGTGAATACAACTTTCGGCGCCAATCCCTCCTTTTCGAACGCTTCATCGAGCCGCGAACGCCCTGTGAAACCAAATACATAGGTCACGATTGAGTGCCGAGCCAAATCTGAGAGCTTAAGCGGATGATCCAGATCGGAAAGCGGATGCCCTTTAGGCACAATCACCGCCCGATTCCATTGATAACATGGCATCAAAAGCAGGTTTGCAAAATGCTCAAGCCCCTCCGTCGCGATCGCGAAATCCACATCCCCACTGGCGGCCATTTCGGCAATCTGAGCCGGTGTTCCCTGCTGCATATGCAGACTGACTTCTGGGTATTCCTGCATGAATTGATTGATGATCGGCGGCAACACGTAGCGTGCCTGGGTATGCGTGGTCGCGATCGACAACACCCCCTTGGTTTCGTCTGAAAATTCTTGAGAAATTTGCTTGATCGCATCCATTTTATGAAGGATCTCACTGGCGACTCGCAATACTTCTTCACCAGCAGGCGTGATGGATACAAGATGCTTCCCATTGCGCGCAAAGATTTCGACGCCAAGCTCTTCCTCGAGCAGTCGAATCTGTTTAGAAATCCCCGGCTGAGACGTGAACAAACTCTGCGCCGTCGCCGAGACGTTCAGGTCGTGATTTGCGACTTCACTGATGTAACGGAGCTGTTGTAGTTTCATGCGCTCTTGGCCGTAAAAATCGTAGTTTTGTTGATCTATCTCAATTCAATTGCAGCAGCATTGTTTGTTATAACCAATTTACACTGCATTTTCGCATTATAATAACCACATCGACTAACGCTTGGCATCCAGATCGTCATGTGTACGACCTTTTTGTCAGACAATTCGTGGCCATAGATGCTTCACGAACGACTATATAACCATTTAAACTATACATAGATTTTTTATTTATAAAGGAAGAACAGGATGTCTTTGGCTGCAGCACACCCTGCATACGACTACAGAACGGTCCGTCAATTCGCAATCATGGCCGTTGTTTGGGGCATTGTCGGTATGGCCGTCGGCGTGCTTATTGCCGCCCAACTCGTGTGGCCTGAGCTCTTGGCTTCGGAATACACACACTTTGGCCGCCTGCGTCCACTGCACACCAACGCAGTCATTTTTGCCTTTGGTGGATGCGCGCTTTTTGCGACTTCCTATTACTGTGTGCAGAGAACCTGTCAAACGCCGCTGGCATTTCCATCACTGGCTCGCTTCACGTTTTGGGGTTGGCAGTTGGTCATCGTCGCGGCCGTCATCACACTGCCGCTCGGGCTCACATCGACAAAAGAGTACGCGGAGCTTGAGTGGCCGATCGACATTCTGATTGCAGCCGTGTGGATCTCATATGCTGTGGTCTTCTTGGGCACCATTGCACAGCGCAAGACCTCACACATTTATGTGGCCAATTGGTTCTTCGCCGCCTTCATTCTGGTCGTTGCGGTGTTGCACATTGTCAACAGCGCAGTGGTCCCTGTCAGTTTATTCAAGTCGTACAGTGCATACTCGGGCGCCATGGATGCCATGGTCCAGTGGTGGTACGGCCACAATGCTGTTGGCTTTTTCCTAACAGCTGGCTTCCTTGGGATGATGTACTACTTCGTGCCCAAACAAGCCGGCCGTCCGGTATATTCATATCGCCTCTCAATCGTGCACTTCTGGGCACTCATTGCGACTTACATGTGGGCTGGCGCACACCATCTTCACTATTCAGCGTTGCCAGACTGGGCCCAGTCGGTCGGCATGGTGATGTCGCTGATTCTGTTGGCACCAAGCTGGGGCGGCATGATCAACGGTGTCATGACGCTCTCTGGGGCATGGCACAAGCTTCGGACTGATCCGATTTTGCGCTTCTTGGTGGTTTCGCTGTCGTTCTATGGCATGTCGACCTTTGAAGGTCCGATGATGTCCATCAAAACTGTCAACGCATTGTCCCATAACACCGATTGGACGATTGGGCATGTGCACTCAGGTGCCCTTGGCTGGGTTGCCATGGTCTCGATCGGTTCGCTCTATCACCTGATCCCGAAAGTGCTTGGCGTCGCACAGATGTATTCAACGCGTTTGATTAATCTTCATTTCTGGATGTCTACGATCGGTACTGTGTTGTACATCGCTGCGATGTGGGTCAACGGCATCATGCAAGGGCTGATGTGGCGCGCTGTCAATACAGATGGCACTTTGACCTACAGCTTTATCGATTCCGTCGAAGCAAGCTATCCGGGGTGGATTGTGCGGGTCATTGGCGGTGCCATCTTCCTCATCGGAATGCTGGTCATGATGTACAACGTCTACATGACGGTGCAAGACGCCAAACGTCAGGACACGATCCGCGATACCAGCACCCCTGAAGCACAACCGGCATAAGGAGACGCCAGTGAAGTCGCATGAGTTTATTGAAAAACGTGTCGGAGTTCTGTCGGTTCTCATCTTACTGGTGATTAGTTTCGGCGGCTTGGCAGAAATCGTTCCATTGTTCCACATGCAGAAAACGACGACGCCGGTCGCGGACATGAAGCCTTGGAGCGCGTTGCAATTGGAAGGACGTGATATTTATATCCGAGAGGGCTGCCATGTCTGCCACACTCAAATGGTGCGACCGTTCCGCGCCGAAACAGAACGCTATGGCCACTACTCGGTTGCAGGTGAATCTGTATGGGAGCGTCCATTCCTTTGGGGTTCCAAACGGACAGGACCCGATTTAGCGCGTGTTGGTGAAAAGTATTCCGATGACTGGCATCGCGCGCATATGTACAACCCACGCGACGTAGTACCAGAATCCAACATGCCTGCATATCCGTGGTTGTTCCAGAAAACCCTGACCGGCGAGGACACTCCTAAAAAAATGAGAGTGTTGCAATCGTTGGGGACGCCTTACACCGATGCGGAGATCGAAGCATCTCGCGAAGCGGTCCGCGGAAAAACAGAAATCGAGGCCCTGATTGCCTATCTACAGGGACTTGGCACGGTGATGAAGGATCGATAGACAGTGACCTACTATGATTGGTTAGGGGTGCTCAGCGTGGTCATGTTGCTGATGTTTTTGGCCATTGGCTGGTGGGCCTACAACCCAAAAAACAAAGACCGATTCGAGGAAGCTGCAAACTCGATTCTGGATGATGAGGGCATTGAGGCCCCAAATGGAGAAAAACACTGATGTTTAACGATTCACTCCCCACATTTTGGAGCATTTGGGTTGCCGTCATCACGCTGCTCGTGATCTTCGGGTGTCTATGGCTCATCTGGATTGTTCGAAAATCAGAACCCTACAAAGAAGAAACCGAAGAGACCATGGGGCACTCATTCGATGGCATTGAAGAGTATGACAATCCCCTGCCCCGTTGGTGGTATTTCAAGTTCCTGGGCACCATTGTGTTTGGCCTTGGATATCTGGCTTTGTACCCAGGATTGGGTAACTTCCAAGGCTTATTAGGATGGACATCGACGAAGCAGTACGAAGAAGAGGTTGCTGCCGCTGAGGTCCGTTATGGACCGGTCTTTGCGGCCTTTGCTGACCAACCTGTGGAGGTCCTCGCCAGTGACCCTGAGGCGCTTGAAGTCGGTGGTCGGCTGTATTCCAATAATTGCGCGGTTTGTCACGGCTCTGGCGGCAAGGGTGCTTACGGGTTTCCGAATCTGACCGACGACGATTGGCTCTATGGTGGTTCAGTCGAAAAAATCCGTGAATCACTCAATGTCGGACGCGTTGCCAACATGCCAGCTTGGCAAGCCACACTCGGTGATGCAGGTATCGAGGAAACCTCTCACTATGTGGTCAGTTTGTCTGGGCGTGCGCATGATGAAACGCTCGCAGCTAAAGGTGAACAGCACTATCAAACCTACTGCGCAGCCTGTCACATGCCAAATGGTGAGGGCATGCACGCATTGGGCGCACCAAATCTGACCGATGATGTGTGGTTGTACAAACAACCCAATCTCACTGTCATCGAATCTGTAAAGCTCACCTTGCGACATGGACGTCAAGGCGTCATGCCAGCACAGCTTCCACGACTGGGAGAGGATAAGGTGCACTTGCTGACTGCGTACGTATACAGTCTCAGCCAAGCGAACTGAGATGAGCGACCGTATCGAAACGGTTGAGATCGACGATGCCGGTGAGCGACTCGCTCACCGTGCAACCCCTGCCTATCAAACACATGAAGGTGTTTACACGCGAGGCGTATCGGGATTCTTCCAGAATATCCGTCTGTATGCCGGATTCTTTTTATTAGGTCTTTATTTCCTTTTACCCTGGTTGAACTGGGGTGATCGACAACTGATCTGGTTTGATCTCCCGTCACGACAATTCCACATCTTTGCCGCCACGTTTTGGCCACAAGATTTGATGCTTTTGTCGTGGCTTCTCATTATCTGTGCGTTTGGCCTGTTTTTTGTCACAGTGTTTGGCGGTCGCGTGTGGTGTGGATTCACCTGCCCACAGACCGTGTGGACACAGATTTTCATGTGGGCTGAGCGCTTCACAGAAGGTGAACGCCATACTCGGATCAAACTCGATAAGCAGCCCATGAGCGTGGGCAAAGCCCGTAAAAAAATCGCCAAACACACCATCTGGTTCGGAGTTGCCTGGGCAACCGGCTTCACGTTCGTTGCCTACTTCATCCCGGCACGTGAGTTGGTCATCGACCACTGGACCGGACAAGCCTCGACTGGCGCCTATTTATGGATTGGGCTTTTCACACTGGCCACCTATGTCAATGCAGGCTATATGCGTGAAAAAGTCTGTATTCACATGTGTCCCTACGCACGTTTCCAGTCAGTGATGTTTGATCAAGACACACTGACTGTTGCCTATGATTACAATCGAGGCGAGCCACGCGGACATCGGAAACGCGATGCTGAGGCGACACACCAAGGCGACTGCATCGATTGCGGACTGTGCGTTCAAGTGTGTCCTACAGGTATCGACATCCGAGATGGCCTCCAGTACGAATGCATCCAGTGCGCATTGTGTATTGATGCCTGTGATTCAGTCATGGACAAGATGAATACTGAGCGCGGTTTGGTTCGATATGCGACGGAGCATGAACTCAACGGAGGCACAACGCATTGGCTCAGACCGCGTTTATTGGGTTACGGAGCAGCCATGGCGATCATGGTGGTGGCCTTTGGCTATGCCATCACACACCGAAGTCCGCTGGATGCCAATATCAAACGTGACCGTGGCGCCCTCTTCCACGAGACAAAATCTGGCGCGATCGAAAACACCTACACATTGACTGTGTTCAATAAAACATCGTTTAACGAGGTGTACGAAGTTAATCTTGCAGGCCGGCCCGGAGCCAAGCTCATTGGCCCTGAAACGCTCGAACTCGCGCCTGGCCAAACCAAAGTTGCTGTTTATCAAATCCAAATGGACCCCGATCTGATTATTCAGAGTCGGCTTCCGGTTGAATTTTTAATTGAACCGGCTAAGGAACCTGCCCACACTCTCTCAGTGGAGTCAACGTTTATAGGACCGGATCGTTGGAACTGAATACTTCAAAGCCCTGGTATCGAGAGCCCTGGACGTGGTTTTTGATTACTCCCATTGCCGTCACCATGGTTGTCGGATTCACCATGCTTGGCATCGCGATCAAAACCAGTGATGGACTTGTCAGTGATGATTACTACCGACAAGGTGTGCTCTACAACGAATATCGAGAGCGCGATGAGTTGGCATCCACACTCGGAATTGCAGGCTCATTGACCATGGATGAGATGACCGGTGACCTCCTTTTATTGATCGATTTTGGTCAGGCCGAGCCTGTGGAGACTATTAAAGGGGCGTTACGGTCACCCACACGCGCGCGAGACGACATTGAATTTGAGTTAACTGCCGTGCGGCCCGGCTATTTCTTGGCGTCGCTCGATTCATTGGCAATTGGGCCTAAAAACCTTGAACTCCTTGCACCCGATGGAACGTGGCGCATCAGCGAACGGATTCTCCTGCCGCTGAAGGGGCCTGTCGACATTGCACCCTGAGAGACCAGACTGCTTTCACTGCGGTGAATCCTGTCCCCCGGAGTCTACCTACCACAGATCAATCAAAGGGGCCTCACAAACACTGTGTTGCCACGGATGCGCCGGTGCAGTGGACTGGATTCAGTCCCAAGGGCTCGATTCGTTTTATGACTACCGAGATACCCTTTCACCACGGCCTGATGCAGCGACACAGTGGACGCTGTTTGACGACCCCGAGTTTCTCGCCAGGCACGCTGTCACCTTGGATGGAGAGCGTCAAGAGATCGAGTTGTCAGTGCCACAAATCCGATGTGCCGCCTGCACGTGGCTGCTTGAACGTGTACTCAGCGCAACCGATGGCGTACTTGAAAGCCATGCCCATCTTGGACGGCAGACCCTCACCATCCGCTGGAGTCAGACAGTTACGCGTTTATCCGACATCCTCGCGCGCATTGATCAACTGGGTTACACAGCAACACTGCTGACCGACGAGGGCGCTTTCCAAGCTCGGAAACGTGAGCGAAAAGCAATGCTCAAACGCATTGGTGTTGCCGCCATTGGTGCCATGCAAGTGATGATGTTTGCTACCGCACTCTATATTGGTGATGCCTCATTCATCGAAGCCGAGCAGCGCGCCTTCCTGCGCTGGGTCTCGTTACTGGTCTCGATCCCTGTGATGCTCTATTCCGCGCAGCCGTTCTTTCGAGGCGCATATCGCGATCTGAAAAATCGGACGCTCGGCATGGATGTTCCTGTCGCGCTGGCCTTATCACTGGCTTGGTCCGCCTCAATCTTCGCAACCCTGGCTGGGGTTGGCGAGGTGTATTTCGATTCCGTATCGATGTTTACACTGTTTTTGCTCACCGGGCGCTACCTCGAGCTCACCGCCCGACACAAGGTGCTCGATACGCCGGTTGAATCACGGCCCA
The DNA here is from genome assembly GCA_913057215.1 of uncultured Gammaproteobacteria bacterium. GTDB lineage: Bacteria > Pseudomonadota > Gammaproteobacteria > Pseudomonadales > Litorivicinaceae > HIMB30. Next base: position 110,466 of record CAJXNQ010000001.1, on the reverse strand, counting down.
TGCCCATGACCATGAGTCGACTCGAGGCCGATGGAACCATCGAACAAGTCCCTGTGTCCTCCTTAAAGCCAGGCGATCTGGTGCAGCTCACGGCCGGGCAGCAGGCGCCTGTCGATCTCACATTGCTGTCGGGATCGGGATCCGTCGACACACAGGCACTGACCGGGGAGTTTAATCCGCATACGATTGAAGCCGGTGATGAAATCTTGGCTGGATCGGTCAATGGATCGATGACGCTGCAATGCCGTGTCGAACGCATCGGGCAAAATGCCTTTCTCGGTAAACTTGAGCATCTTGCCCGACAGGCCGAACACGTACAGACACCCGAGGCGCGATGGACTGAACCACTGATTCGCGGGTTTATAGCGGCCGTACTCAGTGTTTCAGCTCTGACCTGGATTGGCTGGTGGCCAGTGGATCCCGAGCGCGCTTTTGAGTATGCGCTTTCTGTATTGGTGGTCACCTGTCCATGCGCGCTGTCGCTCGCCATTCCGACAGCTTGGACGGTCACGATTCGAACACTGAGACAACAGGGTATTTTGTTGCTTAACCCCACACATCTTTTGGCATTTGCGCAATCGAAGCACTGGATTTTTGACAAGACGGGCACCCTCACTGAAGGGCAGTTTCGGCGCTTTGGGGTGCGTCATCTTGAGACAAGCTGGTCTGAATCTGATGTGTTGGCCTGTATCAGTGGACTGGAGGCCAGCTCGCCGCATCCGATCGCACAGGCTTTTCGTGACATCAAACCCTGGCCAATGGAACAGGTGATGCATCATCCTGGACGAGGCGTTGAAGGTGATTATGAAGGTGCTCACTATGCCATCAGACGTGCATCGCAGGACGAAACAGTCCCCGAGTATCCAGATGCCTTGACCATCACACTTGAAAAAAATGGCAAGCCCATTGCCTCGGTCGCACTTGAGGACGGCTTCAGACTCAATGCAGCCGATGCGGTGAAGCAACTGTCCGAGGCCGGGATTCGCATCACCCTCTTAAGTGGCGATCAGGACGCACGGGTGGCTGACGCCGCGAAAGCGCTCGGCATCACATCCTATTTCGGAGAACAAACACCTGAAGATAAATTGGCGTTTTTGAAAGGCTGTGATGATTCAGTCGTGATGGTGGGTGATGGCCTCAATGATGCGCCTGTCCTTGCCTCTGCCAATGGCAGCGTGACCTTCGCACAGGCCTCTGATCTAACCCGTCTATCCGCAGGATCTGTGCTGTTGTCACCCAGTCTTGAGACCTTAATCAGCCTGAGAAATACAGCCATCCGTGCACGCCGTGTTATTCGGCAGAGTTTCTTTTGGGTGCTGGTTTACAATGTTGTGGCGGTGCCTTTCGCGGTCGCTGGATTTGTGCCACCGTGGCTCGCTGCCATCGGTATGAGCGCATCGAGCGTCTTTGTGATCGTCAATGCATTGAGGTTAAAAAAGCTGTCATGAATGTGATCTACGCGCTCATCCCACTTTCGATCATTCTCCTTGCGCTCGCGATCTGGGCGTTTGGCTGGGCCGTCAAATCCAAGCAGTTCGACGATTTGGATCGTTCTGGATCCGACATCTTGTTTGATGACGACGACGAATTGCACAAGCGCGCGATCGAGAAAGACCGCTCAAACCGCTCCACCGATGATTGATACGCTCTGCACAGATCCCATCGGCGCAGGTGCTGCTTTGTTGATTGGGCTGTTCGGTTCCGCGCACTGTCTTGTCATGTGCGGCGGCATTACAGCCGCATTTAGCCTCTCGATCCCAGAACATGCACGTCAGGGTTGGTCATTTTGGAAACTGATTGGCAGTGCGTCGGCCGGGCGGGTCATCTCCTATACAGCATTGGGTTTGCTGTTTGGATTGATCGGTGGTTGGTTGCGCGGCGATCATGAGGTGTTGATTATTGTGTTTCGACTCATCGCCGGCTGTCTTTTGATCGCGATGGGGCTTTGGATCAGTGAGCTCTGGAAAGGCCTCAACACACTTGAATCCATTGGGCAGCGTGTGATCACTCCGTGGGTGAACCGGTTTCGCTCGCGGGCCACTCCAGATCGACCGACCAACGCGCTGAAATACGGATTGGCTTGGGGATTTCTGCCATGCGGATTGGTCTATTCGGCCCTGCTGTGGTCCGCATCTACAGCCCATGCAGGCCAAGCAGCCACGCAAATGTTTCTATTTGGCCTTGGCACATTGCCTGCGATCTTAGGCGCGGGTTATCTCAGCGCGTCGCTTGGATTCACACTCAAAAGCGACGCATTCAAACGCATCTCAGGGGGAATGGTCGCGCTCTATGGCCTCTGGACCTTGACACCTGTCTTTATGATGATGTCTTGAGCTTGATCCGATTCAGGCTCAACCGTCTGAATCCAAGGATTGAGCGCTGCCTCAGCAAGTACATCGGTCACATCGGAGGCATCAGTCAGCGGATGCTCGGATCGATACTGAAGCAATTCCTCTGGGCTTGGGCTCTCAAACGGAAACAATTCAGTATCCAATAGATGCGATGGCACCACATGCTTCAGACCACGAAATAGGTTATCAACACGCCCAGGGAAGCGCGTTTCCCATTCTTGGATCATGGCTTTAATTTCAGCGCGCTTTAAATTGGGTTGGGATCCGCAGAGATTGCAGGGGATGATCGGGAACGCTTGATCCTCTGCATACGCCTGAATGTCTTGTTCCTTGCAGTACGCAAGCGGTCTGATCACCACATACCGTCCGTCATCGGACACCAATTTGGGCGGCATGGTTTTGAGTGTCGAACCAAAAAAAAGATTCAAAAACAGAGTTTCAACAATGTCGTCTCGATGGTGACCCAATGCAATCTTGGTGATGCCGTTGGCCTCTGCAAAACCATATAACGTGCCCCGACGCAGCCTTGAGCACAGTGCGCAGGTGGTCTTCCCCTCAGGCACGACCCGTTTGACGGTCGAATAGGTATCCCGCTCAATCACGTAAAATGGAGTCTCGCGGCCAGCCATGTAGTTTGGCAAGACATCTTCCGGGTATCCCGGCTGTTTTTGGTCGAGCGTCACTGCGATCAACTCAAAATCAACGGGTGCTGATCGCCTCAACGACTCAAGCATATCCAGCATGGTGTAGGAGTCCTTTCCACCGGAAAGACAGACCATCACGCGATCGCCGGACTCAATCATGCTGTAATCACCAATGGCTTGGCCTGTCAGCCGCCGTAGACGCTGTTGTCGTTTGCCCCGCGCGAACGCATCGGCATCGTGTGCTCGCGTCATGATCGCTGCATCAATTTCACGTAGGCCATGGCCACTGTCGTGGCATCTCCAAGTGCAGTATGGCGTCCAAAGACTGGCAAATCCAAATCCTCTAAAATGGCCTCAAAACCCAAATGCGGCACAGCATCGGGCTGACGACTCACAACTTTCTGACGATACACATCGGCAAGCTCAATCGTTCGATTGGGAAGCGACAACCCAAGCAATGGCTGTGTGTAGCGATCTAAAAATTTTAAATCAAATTGCAGGTTGTACCCAAGAATTGGACGATTACCAATGAATTCGATCAAGGCCATTAGGGCTGTTTCCATTGGGACCGCGTCTTCAAGATCCATTTTGCGGATGTGATGAATCACAATCGAGTCTGCACCCAGTCGATCGCGATGATCGACCTTGGCCTCAAACGCCTCGCCTGAATGAATTTGATGCCCCTCAATTCGCACAGCCGCGAGCGAGATGATTTCATCTTGCTTCACATCAAGCCCAGTCATCTCGCAGTCAATCGAAATCACCTCATGTCCACGATATGGCTCGAAAAGGTGTTGGTGCGCCGAGTCGCGATGCTTATACCGATCGGCTAACCGTTTGAGGGTGCGAACTAACATGCCTAACCCCGAATGTGCAGTTCAAGAGCCAGCCACTCTTTGAACTCTTTAATCACATGAAGTGCCTCTCGCAATAAATCGCGATCCAGTCGATTGAGTCCAGTGACATCGATACGGTTGTGTGTGACCTGCGAACCGTCATCGGTCCCCGCAGCTTCCAATTGCTCAATCTGTGTTTGCAGTCGCAATTGCATAAAGAGAGACAATGCACTCTCTAAGTTCCGACCGAGTCGTTCATGAATTGCACCTGCGGCGACCAATTCTTCGATCCGTCGATAGGTATTGGTTTGACGAATTCGATATTTGAGAGCCAACGAGCGCACTCCATGCACCAATGGAAAAATGCCTGCCTTTTTAATGTCGAGTCCTTGGGAATCACTTTTCACATTCCCAAACAGGGTCAAAGGCACCCCAAAGCTCAACACGGGCTGCGCAAAATGTGCCAGAAAAATATCGTTACCACGCATGTGGTCATGCGCCCAATGGGAAAGCCCCTGATACAGCGCTTTATTGCCTGCGACAAAATGGCCATCCAGCGAGATCGCCATGTTCATTTGCGATGCCTCACTCATGTCTTGGGTCCATGCAGTCATGGTTGCTTTCCATGCAGAAATGGTCTGCGCCCACTCTGGATTACTCACCATGATATTACCGGGGCACCTCGGAAATCCGATGGAGATTAGATCCTCGGTAAACTGATTCAGTAGGGGAATCCGCACATCATCTGGCCACACAAAATCGTCAGCAATAATCAACGCGTTGTCTTGGTCTGTTTTAACGATCTGCTCCCAGCGACCTTCAGATCCTAAGACGGTCAGGGCCGTATTTTCGAGCACCTCAGACGGCATCGAAATCTCATAGAGCTTCGCCACCAAACGGCCATTCAACGCAGCCAGCAGTTCCATCATGAAACGAATTTTGACGCCTTTCGCGTTCAACGTTCGAATCAACGCATGCAAAGCTCGGGAGGCGTCGGCAAGCTCAGCAACCGTCTTCGCCTTTTCAATCTGAACACCTGCGAGATGGGTTTGACCGGTGAGATAACTCAGAATATCGGTCAGCTCGCTGACCCCCACGACCTCGCCATGATCCATCACGACAACGCGCTTGATGTGCTTACGCGTCATCAAGATCAACGCATTAAATAAAAATTCAGACGCGTTGACAGTGATGAGTTCGCGGGTTGTGATGGTCTCAACCGGGGTCTCACGTGCGAGACCGTCGAGCGCGAGAGCATCAAGAAGATCCGTCCCGGTGACCAAACCATAGTTCTCGTCGCATGACTCACATTCGACAAGGGCACAATCAATATGTGCATCGCGCATTGCGAGGACCACATCAGCAATGGACGTTGACGGCGCCACGATCAAAGGGTCTCGAAGCACGGAATCTCGAATCCGGACAAGACTGAAATCGTCCGCGCCCTGGGGAACAGTCAGCCGAAGCCGCTGCTTCTCCATGGTCGCAAGGCCTTTGTGAAAAAAGTGTCTAAATTCGGGGTTGTCATGGACTAAATCGATAAAGACGCGCGCCGGCACCAAATGACAAATGCATTCCTCAAAGGCTTGGTACTTATCCCGGGCACGACCCTTTAAAACAGCCAGAGAACCAAACAAATCGCCCTCAGAATATTGCGCCACGCGCTGATCATCTCGAGTGCCACTGATCGATTCGTCATACTCCTCAACTTTGCCCTTGATGATGATGTACAGACCCTCGGGGTTTCCACCGGCAGCAATGATGTCTTGACCGGCTTGAAAATAGGCAATCGAAACAGACTGCTGCAGTGTTTCGATTTGTTCGTGACTTAATAAATCAAAGGGTGGGATTGAGGTATTTAAGACTTCGCTGACCATAGTCGCTCCAGAATCACAGGCCTCTATGCTGACAGAAAAAAGGGCGCCGTAGCGCCCTTTTCCATCTTCAATTGACCGAAGTCAGCTGAATCAATGTGCCGTCGCCGCACCTGCGCCACGCGGGATTCGGATGCTTTCGACCATCTCTTGAATCTCTTGTGGTGGTTCAGCCGTCGCACGTGAGACCACATAGGCCACGATGAAGTGAATCACCATGCCGATTGTCCCGATACCAGTGGCCTCGATTGAGAACACCTTGAAGGTTCCCGATTTATCAACAAACACGTTCAGTACGATGTAGATAAAGGTCACACTCAAGCCCACGAGCATGCCGGCAATTGCACCCTCTTTGTTCATCCGCTTGTCAAAGACACCGTTGATGATCACAGGGAAGAAGGAGGCAGCCGCCAGACCGAAGGCAAAGGCTACAACCTGCGCCACGAAGCCGGGCGGATTGATCCCCAAATAACCGGCCACACCAATCGCACAGGCTGCGGCAATTCGAGCTGCCATCAGTTCCTGGCCATCCGTCAGTTTCGACCGACCCGTCTCGGGGTCTTTGAACATCACGCGACCAAGCAGGTCATGTGAGATCGAGGACGAAATTACGAGCAACAAACCAGCGGCCGTTGAAAGTGCTGCCGCCAAACCACCGGCTGCAATCAATGCAATCACCCAGTTTGGTAGAGCCGCAATCTCAGGATTGGCCAGTACGATAATGTCGCGGTCGACGTAGACCTCATTCTCAATCGCCTGTCCCGCAGGCGCTGGGAGCGGTGTATTGGTCAGCACACGCTCACCAGATGGGCCTCGCGCATCGCCATCAAACGTTGGCTTGCCCTCAAAGGCGGCACCGTTGGCGACCTGAATCTTCCCATCACCGTTTTTATCCATCCAACCGATAAGACCGGAATTCTCCCAAGTGGCAAACCACTGTCCACGACACGGCATCCGTGCGGTATCGATCCCTTGAGCAATCATTGCGTCGACTTCAGCGCGCTGATCCGCAGTACATTCCTGCGTCCAGGTTGCGTAGTCGTTGTTTTGCAGGTTCTTGATCACGTTCAGACGACCAAAGGCACCAACAGCTGGACACACGGTGTACAGCAAGGCAATGAACAGGAGCGCCCAACCCGCAGAGATCCGCGCATCACGAACACGAGGCACTGTGAAGAAACGCACGATCACGTGAGGAAGCCCAGCAGTACCGCACATCAAAGCGACTGTTAGGAGGAATGTGTCCCAAACTCCTGCGCGTCCTTCAGTGTAAGGAATGCTAAATCCAAGATCCTTAAAGGATTGATCGAGGGCATGCAGCACATAGGTCCCAGCGGGAATTTCGCGCACCCCGTTGTCAAAGGCGAACTCAATCGTCCCACCAAAGCCAATCTGCGGGAGAAAATCACCGGTCACCTGTAACGAAAGGAAAATCGCTGGAATCGTGTAGGCCACAATCAAGACACAGTACTGAGCAACCTGCGTGTAGGTAATGCCCTTCATACCGCCGAGAACTGCATAGACAAAGACAATGCCCATGCCGAGGATCACACCGGTATTAATATCAACCTGAAGGAAGCGAGAGAACACAATCCCGACGCCACGCATTTGACCCGCAACGTAGGTAAAGGACACGAAAATCACACAGATCACGGCGACTGTTCGCGCCACATCTGAATAATACCGGTCACCCACGAAATCTGGCACCGTGAACTTGCCAAATTTTCTCAAGTAGGGTGCGAGCAGCATCGCCAGTAAGACGTAACCACCGGTCCAACCCATCAAGTAGGCCCCTGAGTCACGACCAAGCAGGGAAACAATGCCCGCCAGTGAAATAAAGGATGCCGCTGACATCCAGTCGGCTGCTGTCGCCATACCGTTGGCAACGGGGCTTACGCCACCACCTGCTACATAAAAGTCAGACGTCGAGCCTGCTTTCGCCCAAATCGCAATCCCGATGTACAGTGCAAAAGATGCACCGACAAACAGGTAAATCAAACTTTGAAGTTCCATGTCGGCTCCTTATTCGTGTACGTCGTATTTTTCGTCAATCGCATTCATGCGTTTTGCATAGACAAAAATCAAAATCAAAAACACATAAATTGATCCCTGCTGTGCAAACCAGAAGCCGAGCTTAAAACCGCCAAAGGCGATTGTATCCAACAGATCCACAAACAGGACCCCGCAGCCATAGGAGGCGACAAACCAAACGACCATCAGTTGCATGATGGTTCGGATGTTTTCCTGCCAATAGGCTTGAGCTTTTTGCTCTTCCATGCTTCTTCACCCTCATTATCGTTAGCTAAAAAGAAAGCGAAGAGACGGTATCATCAAAAAGCGCGGCACCAATCAGGACATTGGTCGTATTATGTACAATGATGCCTAATACATTGGTTCATTAAACAAGGCTCTGCATGGCGCTCAGTTGGCAACTCGCAATTCTTTCGCTGTCGTACCTGGGTGTTCTATTCATCATCGCGTGGCATGGCGATCGCACGACCACCTCTTTTGGCGGTGCGCGAGCGGCGCGCTGGATTTATCCGTTGTCAATTGGTGTCTATGCCACCAGTTGGACCTACTACGGAGCTGTCGGCTCGGCTGCGAATCACGGCTGGGAATTCCTACCCATCTACCTTGGCCCGATGTTGATGTTTATATTCGCCTGGCCTGTGCTGCAGAAATTCACGGCCGTCGTACGAACGCATCACATCGGGTCATTGGCTGACTTCATGTCGGCCCGCTATGGACGTTCGCAGCCGCTGGCCGTCCTGACCACTGTCGTCGCCCTGCTCGGCACCATCCCGTATATCGCGCTCCAGCTCAAAGCGGTTGGCCAGACCTTTAACATCATGAGCGGGACACCCACAACCAATGCGCCGCAGGTCTTCGATACGGCCTTTTTTGCCGCCGTCCTTCTCACGCTGTTTGCCATCCTATTTGGGACACGGCTGCCTGGACAACGGCGTGATCACAATCGCGGCATGATGATCGCGATCGCATTTGAATCCATCGTGAAACTGGTCGCCTTTGTGCTGGTTGGCGTGTTCGTCAGTTTTCAATTATTCGACGGGTTTGACGATCTCTTCGCGCAAGCACGGGCCAACCCGAATGTGTCGACAGTCTTCTCCACCAACTTTTCACAGTGGAGCATCCTCACACAGTTGATTCTGGCCGCCATCGCCATCATTTGCCTGCCGAGGCAATTCCATGTCACCTTCGTCGAAGCACCGGATGCAAGATATCGACAGCCAGCGCGATGGATTTTTCCGCTGTATTTACTGGGCTTTATTGTCTTCGTGGTTCCGATTGCCGCAGCCGGCATGCTGAAGTTCGGCGACTCCGCACCGGCTGATGCGTTTGTATTGTTACTGCCAATGGCTTTTGATAATCAACCACTGGCCGCCCTGGCTTTTCTTGGCGGGCTGTCAGCAGCCACCGGGATGATCCTGGTCTCAACACTGGCGCTTGCAATTATGGCTGCCAACGAATTGATTTTACCCTTGATCTTTCGCGCTACACGCAGTGACCTCCGCGAGCGGCAAGATCTGGCGTGGCTCATGGTCAGCATCCGACGACTTTGCATCATTGGAATCATGGCACTTGCGTGGCTGTATTATCAGGCCGCGACCAGCGAACGCTCACTCGCAGCCATCGGTCTTGTTGCATTCGCAGCAGCTGCGCAATTCGCGCCGGCCCTGTTTGGTGGACTCTACTGGCGTGGCGGGAATCGATATGGAGCCTTGTCTGGCATGCTGGTTGGACTCATCTCATGGGCGGCGATCTTGGTGCTCCCTGAAATGGATTATGTCCTTTGGAGTGCTGCATTAAGCGCCGTTGTCGAGACCGACCCCTTAAGTATTGGTGTACTCGTCTCACTGGGCTTCAACACGCTGACGTATTTTGCAGTGTCCTCGCTGACGAGCTCGCAATTGGTTGATCGTGTTCAGGCGGCAACCTTTGTCGATGTCAGCACCGCCGCACCACTGAGTGGCCGAAAATTCCGAGCCGACATGCGAGTGGGTGATTTGACCACCTTGGCATCACGTTTCATCGGCAATGATCGCGTGCAATACATCTTAGAAACCTATATCAGCCAACACCAACTGAGTCAGTTGAGTGATCGAGACCCCGCACCGGCTGAACTGATCAATGCAGTTGAGTCAGTGCTTGCGCAAGAAATCGGCTACACCTCAGCGCGCCTGGTGGTTCGATCAGCGGCTCGCGGACGACGCATCCATCTGGGTGAGCTGGTCTCTTTGGTTGATGAGGCCTCAACACTTGCGCGGCAAAATCAAGAGCTCTTACGACGGGCGATCGAACACCTGCCTCAAGGGATCAGTGTCGTTGACCAGAATCAAAATCTCGTAGCCTGGAATAAGCGCTATGAGGATATCTTCGAATTTCCGGAGGATTTTTTGGCTGTTGGTAAACCGATTGCCAGTATCTTTCGGTTTAACGCATCGCGCGGATTAATCGGTGATTACCAGACTGAGGAACAGATTGAAATCGCACTGCAGCGTCGACTGGATCACCTCAACAAGGGCACAGCGTATCGCCGCGAATCGTTACTATCGACTGGCGTGACACTCGAGATCATCGGCCAGCCCATGCCAAATGGTGGCTATGTCACGAGTTTCTCAGACATCACGCCCTATAAAGAGACCGAGACCGCACTGCGTGAATCCGAACAGGCGATTCGTGTCTATACCGATAACCTCCCGGCCATGATCGCCTACGTTGATCAAGATTGGCGTATCCAATTCATCAACAAAGCCTTCGAACGTACCCTGCGCGTCTGGCGTGAGCAGGTCATCGGTCGACCGAATTCTGAAATATTTACGCCTGAAGAATTCGAGCTGCGAAAGCCATACCTTGAGCGAGCCTTCGAAGGACGCAGACAACGGTTTGAAGTGAGCATTGCCCGCGGCGATGATCAAAAAGAGTTTGAAGCACTCTATGTTCCACACCGCAATGACTCAGGAGACGTGCAAGGGATCTTCGTCTTGTACCAGGATGTGACGGAGCGGAATGAGGCCAAGCGTGCACTTGAGATCTCAAACCAAACCTTGGAAGAGCGCGTATCCAGCCGGACCGAAGAGTTGCAGTCAGTCAATGCAGCGCTGGCCTCCGAAAATACGCGCCGCGCTGAGACCGAAGCGGCGCTCACTGAGGCCGTCAAGGCAACCGAGCAAGCCAATCTCTCCAAGACCCGGTTCTTAGCAGCTGCCTCTCATGATCTACTGCAACCACTGAACGCAGCACGTCTTTTTACAACCACGCTTGCCGAGCGGGCCGACGATGATGAGATGCGCGAGCTCACAGGGCACCTTGAGGGCGCACTGACGTCCGCTGAAAATCTGATTTCGACCCTCCTTGAGATCTCCAAGCTCGATGCTGGGGCATTGCATCCCGAACCCAGACCTTTTGCGCTCAAAGAACTGTTTGAGCAGCTCACGCAGGAATTCCAGGTGATTGCCCAGAATCGAGATATTGCCTTTCGTGCTCGTTTTCGTGACGTGGTCGTGGATACAGATCCCAAACTTTTGAGACGCGTGTTGCAAAATTTCTTATCCAATGCACTTCGCTACACCGAAGCAAACGGACGTGTGTTATTTGCGGTCCGGACTTTTGGTTCAGAGGTCCGTATCGAAATCTGGGATACCGGGATCGGTATGCATGCCGATGACTTACCGTCTATCTTTGATGAATTCAAACGACTGTCTGAGGGCGTGAAGACGGAGAAAAAAGGATTGGGCCTCGGCTTATCGATTTCGAAGCGAATTTGTGACCTGCTCGGACTGACACTGAAAGTCCATTCCACACCGGGTGTCGGCTCATGTTTTTCAGTCAGCCTCCCCGCCTCTGAGGCTCCACCTCAAGCGCTCACGAGGCGCGCACAACGACAGCACACCGCACTTGGGCAACCCTTGGCTGGACGCTCCGTTCTCACCATCGACAACGACCATTCGATTCTCGATGGGATGCGGGCTCTTTTGGGCGGCTGGGGAGCTACTGTATACACTGGGCAAGATCTCGACGATGCGAAGTCACTGATCAAAGCACACCCCGAAATTCAGGTTGCGCTCATCGACTACCACCTCGACAACGATGCGATTGGGGTCGATGTGATCGCAGTTTTAAATGCGCTGAGAGGTGATCTCATCTCTATTCTGATCACTGCGGATCGGAGTGAGGATATGCGCGGCCAAGCGCGTGAGGTGGGTGCAACCGTGCTCCATAAACCACTGAAGCCGGCTGCACTGAGATCATTGCTTACTCAGAAGCTTCGGGCGACGCCTCTTCCACCATCGGCTTGAGTTCGCCGGACTGGTACATTTCAAGCACGATGTCACATCCACCGACCAATTCTCCATTGATCCACAATTGAGGGAAGGTTGGCCACTCCGCGTATTTTGGAAGTTCTGCACGGATGTCTGGATGCTCCAGAATATTTACAAATGAAAACGGCCGTCCGCACGCCATCAACGCCTGAACGGTCTGGGATGAAAACCCACACTGTGGCTGGTCCGGGGTACCCTTCATGTATAACAGCACGGGGTTTTCAGAGATCTGGCTTTTGATCGTTTCGAGAGTGCTCATACGCTCCTCATAACTCGCTTGGGTGACATTGCAATGCTACACTAGGCCGCTTTTCCGGGATACGGGTATGGCGACCTCACATTTTCTTACGTTGAATGATTTGTCCGTCGAGCATCATTTTAAAGTGCTCGACCGCGCACGCGTCCTCAAAGAAGCACATCAACGCGGAGACCGACTCGATACACTGAGCCGCCACGTGCTGGCGATGATCTTTGAAAAATCATCAACCCGAACGCGCGTGAGCTTTGAAGCCGGCATGAATCAGCTCGGCGGTTCCGCGATCTTCTTGTCACCCAATGACAGCCAACTTGGCCGCGGTGAACCGCTTGAAGATACAGCACGCGTGCTCTCACAGATGGTCAGCGCGGTCATGATTCGCACCGATCACCATCAAAAGCTGATCGACTTCAGTCAGGCGTCCTCGATTCCAGTCATCAATGGCCTGTCAGACAGCTGCCATCCCTGCCAACTTCTCGCTGACCTACAAGCGATTCGTGCGGAATTTGGGCACCTTGAAGATCTCAAGGTGGTTTGGATCGGTGATGGCAACAATATGTGTCAAACCTATTGCGAAGCCGCCGGCATCTTTGGGTTTAACCTGACCGTGTCGCATCCAGATGGATACGCACCAGATCCAGAGTGGGTGAAGCTTGGCAGGGGTCAGGTGCACTTTGAGCCAGATCCGGCCCGCGCCGTCGAACAGGCTCAGGTTGTCACAACAGATGTCTGGGCCAGCATGGGCCAAGAAGCAGAGCAGGCGAGACGCAAACAGGATTTTGCACACTATCAGGTCACTGCGTCACTCCTTGATAAGGCCGCTGACAATGTCTGCTTCCTCCACTGCTTGCCCGCGCATCAAGGCGAAGAAATCAGCCACGGACTCTTTCACGATCCGCGCACCCGCCATGTGTGGGAACAGGCCGGGAATCGGTTACATGCGCAAAAAGCGTTATTGGAACATTTCATCCTAAATTGATTCACATTGACTCCAGATACTGGTAATTTATCCAGTATGGAAGAGATACGACTCACCAAAGCACAACAACGCGTCTTGGATGTCATCCAGGAGGCCCTGCGCCAGGACGGGCGCCCGCCAACCCGTGCTGAAATCGCCGATACGCTGGGATTTCGCTCCGTCAACGCAGCTGAATCGCACCTTCGTGCATTGGAGCGACGTGGTGCGATCCGTCTGCAGGGCGGCGCAAGTCGTGGCATCCAGTGTCTGATCCCACCAGACGATCAACCGAGTGATGAGACCGGACTCCCTGTGATTGGTAAGGTGGCAGCCGGGGCACCGATTGATTCCATTGCTCATGTTGAGAAAACGGTGCCTGTGCAAGCCGAGCTGTTTCCAGATAAGCCGGATTATTTGTTACGCGTGCAAGGCGATTCCATGATGGGGGTCGGAATACTCGATGGTGATCTATTGGCCGTTAAAAAGTCCGAAACTGCGCAATCCGGTGATGTTGTTGTGGCTCGACTTGAGGGTGATGTCACGGTCAAACGCTTGGAGACCACTGGCGATCAATGCCGTTTGATCGCTGAAAACCCAGCTTACGCCCCGATCGAGGTCCGACCTGGAGATGATTTTTTCATTGAAGGACATGCAGTTGGAGTCATCCGGACTGACCTCTAAACACGCGTTTAAGATTCATCAAAGCGGGTTTGATACGACTCAACCAAGTCACTCAGCGCATCGACCCAGGGGCGATAACGTGCTTGGGCGATTGCTTCGATCTCAGACTGATCGTTCAATGGAATGGCATCAGGGTGCGTCGACTGAGTGGCCTCTGGCGGACAACAGATTGCGCGGTATCGCTCCAAAAAATGATATACCCAATCCGCTCGATCGTTGGCCAGGCGCGTCAGTGCATCAGCTTCCGCAGAGGGCAATCCACGATCGGTCAGTTGACGATTCAAATCCTCAAGCGATTCAATCAACTCGGGCTTAAGCCCATGGGCGTCCCCGGCTTGACGGATCAGTGCAAGCCAGGTGGCATGGATTTGGTGGAGCACGGCTTCGCTCAGCGCATGTGCCTCAACCCGGGTTTTGCTCTCAACACTGACAAGCGCTTTGGTTTTGGCCAAGGCCTCCAACGCACGACGACGCGTTCGAACCGGTCGCATCAGTCGCTCAACCAACGCCCGTTGGTGTAATAAAGCTTCCACTTAGTCGCTTTACCATCGACCTCACTCATCACGTACTGCGCATTCAGTTTCCGTGAAAACCGAACCTGCGCTGGGTTTCCATCGGGATCCTCTGTCGGTGCTGAGAGTAAAAAGTGATACTTCGGATCCAATTGGTCTTTGACTGAGATGACCTCAGACACCAACGGAGCTCGTGTCTCACGATTTTTCGGAAACCCGCTGGCCGCTAGAAACAATCCACTGGCTCCATCGCGCATCACATAGGTGTCCTCGACCTTCTGACACTTCAACCAAGGCATCGGGATCGGATCCATCTTCGGTGGCGCAGGCTGCCCATTTTTCAGAAGCTTCCGTGTATTTTTGCACTCGGCATTGGTGCATCCAAAAAACTTCCCAAATCGCCCGGTGCGTAACTGCATCTCAGAGGCACATTTATCGCATTCGATCACCGGCCCGTCATAGCCTTTGATCTTGTATTGTCCTTGTTCGATGGTGTAGCCCTGACAGTCGGGATTGTTGCCGCACACATGTAACTTCCGCCCCTCATCAATGAGATAGGAGTCCATCGCCGTCTGGCACAGTGGACAGCGGGCTTTATCCATCAATGCTTGAGTCTCAGCCTCTTCACCCTCGGCAATGGCTTCATCGCCAGGAATCAGATTGATGGTGGTCTTACAGCGCTCCTTTGGCGGAAGCTGATAGCCAGAACACCCCAAAAACACTCCTGTTGTTGCGGTGCGGATCATCATCGGACGCTGGCACGTCGGACAGGGGATATCTGTCTCAGTCGGGGTGTTGGGCCGCATGCCCTCTGCACTCGCCGCATGATCAAGCTTGCCTTTAAACTCTTGATAGAATTCATCGAGTAGACGAATCCAGTCTTTCCGTCCCTCAGCAACATCGTCAAGTGAGTCTTCCATCCCGGCGGTGAAGTCATAACTCATGAGATCGCTGAAATTTTCAGCCAATCGATCCGTGACGATTTCACCCATCTTGGTCGCGAACAGGCGTCGCCCCTCCATCTCAACATATCCTCGATCCTGAATAGTTGAGATGATGGCTGCATACGTCGAGGGCCGCCCAATGCCTTGCTTTTCCAATTCGCGAACCAGTGAGGCCTCATTAAATCGAGCCGGTGGCGAGGTAAATTTTTGTTGAGGATCCAGTGCGTCAAGTGACATCACATCACCGACTTGGACGTCGGGTAACTCAGCGGCATCGTCCCCTTTGCCACCTGGCGGTAGAATCGCCTGATACCCAGGGAACGTGGTGACCTTACCGCGCGCCCTCAGCCTATAGCCAGCAGCATCCACCTTGACCGTGGTGGTTAAGTATTCCGCAGGCGTCATTTGACAGGCCACAAATTGGCGCCAGATCAACTCATAGAGTCGTTGCGCGTCTCGCTCAACCTGAGAGAGGTGCTCGGCGCGTTTGGTCACATCGGATGGCCGAATCGCTTCGTGTGCCTCTTGGGCATTTTCACGCGACGAATAAAAGTTCGGTTTTTCCGGCAGATATTTCGGCTCAAACGTCTTCTCAATCAATCCCCTAACTGAACCAATGGCATCGTTGGAGAGATAGGTCGAGTCGGTCCGCATGTACGTGATCAGGCCAGCCTCATACAGACGCTGTGCGAGCGTCATGGTCTTTTTCACCCCAAACCCGAGTCGCTGGCTGGCTGCCTGCTGCAACGTTGAGGTAATAAAGGGTGCTGGGGGACGCGTTTTACCGGGTTTACTCTCGCGCTCAGCCACTTGGAATTGGGCCCGTTCTAGCGCTTGGGTCGCAACTGTCGCGTCGGCTTCCCGCGTCGGTTTAAAGGGTTTGCCGTCACACTCGACAATCTGAAACCGGGCCGCACCCTGGGCGTGCGAGAGATCAGCAAAGATCTCCCAATACTCCTCAGGGACAAAGGCTCGGATCGCACGCTCACGCTCAACAACCAAGCGGACAGCCACCGACTGAACTCGACCTGCGCTCAGCCCGCGGGCAATCTTCGCCCAGAGTAAAGGCGACACCATGTAGCCCACCACCCGATCGAGGAATCGCCGCGCTTGCTGTGCATTGACGCGATCGACATTGACCTGTGAAGGTTTGGCAAAGGCTGCCTGAATCGCAGACTTGGTGATCTCAGAAAAAGTGACCCGTTGATATTTGCTCGGATCGCCACCGATGGTTTCTTGTAGGTGCCAGGCAATCGCTTCCCCCTCGCGATCCAAATCCGTGGCAAGAAACACGCGCTCTGCTTTGGCTGCGAGCTTTTTAAGCTCTGCGACCACTTTCTCTTTGCCCGGCAAAATCTCATAGTGCGCCTGCCAGCCGTGCTCTGGGTCGATTCCCATACGTCGAATCAATTGACGCTGCGCCTTTTCCTCTTTCGACAAGGAGGCATCCGGAGTCGCCCGCTCTTTCGTTCCAGACCCCGAGGTCGGCAAATCGCGGATGTGTCCCACGCTCGATTTCACAATGAAATCGTTGCCCAAATATTTGTTGATCGTCTTCGCTTTTGCAGGTGACTCAACAATTACAAGTGAAACCATGCGCCCTCTTACAAGTCATGTGGTGGTTGATTCGAAGGCCTGCATTGAAAAAGCAAATGATCCTCGGATGCAAGCACTTCGTATTTTATTTGTCGTATGAACAGTCCGCGATTTCAAATTGTCTGATGCGTATGATCCCCGAGCGCGATGGCAATTTCGCGTAATACTGCTTCAATTTCCGGCGCATTCAGCGAGGTTGATGCGTCATCAATCGCAAGCCAAATAAAGCCGTTCTGAGCACCCAGGCCCTGAACATCCGCCGGCAATCTTTGAAGAACTGCCGACAGAGCACCCTCAATCAAATCCCAACTCTTGCTCGCTGGTGGCGATGCCCATGGCTCGGTCCGACCTGGAACATGCCACAGCGTAAAAGACCGAACGCGATGATCACAAAACAGCTTGTACTGAATGACATGCGCTCGCTCGAGGCGTTCACGCGCCCAGTCATCCAAGGCCACCTGCTGAATTTTTAAACCCATCGAAAGCGCCTCTGAGCGACGACTGGCCTGGACCCGCTCCGCCGGTGAAGGCAATAACCAGCTGATCGAGCCGACAATCACCCCTAAACCCAGTACAATCCACAGCCAAGCCACTACGATTCCTTACTATTGATGCCAAACCCGCTGACCCGCGCAATCGAAGCCGCAGTTAAAGAGTGTTTTCCAGAGCTCCAACTTGCCGGTGGTGCCGACGAGCCTTTTTATAAAGCACCAAGTCAGGGGCATCCCGCAATCCTTTTTTACCGCGAAGACTTTGCGAGGAGTCTGTTGCATGAACTGTCCCACTATTGTCTGGCGGGACCGAGGCGTCGCATGCTTGATGATTTTGGATATTGGTATTTCCCAACCGGTCGAAGTGCTGATGAGCAAACTCAGTTTGAGGCTGTAGAAGCACGCCCTCAGGGCCTTGAGCGCTGTTTTTGTGACATTGTTGGATTGGCGTTCCAGCCCAGTCTGGATGACTTTTCAGGACGTCCCCCAAGTCCCTCATTCCTTGAGAAACTTGAATCAGCATACATTGAAATGAATACACAGCCGCCGGCAACGGCAGCGCACGCATTAACGGGACTTCAAACCTATGTGGATACGTATCCTGATCATTTCATCTGTGGTTCTGACGGGATGTGAGTCTCAGCAAAGTACCTTCGCGCCAAGTCTCGATGCGCTCGAACGCGTCGGTCGAATCCTCAATCAAGAGGTCACATCGCCGAACATACCACCGCGCGTACCGGCTGCCTTTGACATCCCTGCATTGAGTGAGGCGCGCATCGGCCTCGCCAACGCGCTCAAGCTGGGCGAATGCGGATTGGTTCCTTTGATCGCGGAGCGCAATTCCGCACTCGGGCGCCAAAAGCGGGCCTCAACGCGATTTTGGTACGAATGGTCAGTGCAAGAGGGATTGGATCTCTGCGCCGATCAGTTTTCTGAAACAGACTGGTTCCAAGAGGCAACCAATGCCAAATCCAAGGACGTTGAGATCGCACTTACACAGGTCCTCTTAGTGGGTGAAGAGGCCACTCAATTAAGAACGCCTGCATCAACAGACTATTCAACGTTAACCGCAAGCAGCTCCACCTACACAGAGGCACTGCAAACGATCCGGGCGATCGCACTGAACGCACTGATCCAAGAAGGCGCCCCTGACGATGACAAATTATCTGCCTTCGAAGAGGCTCTAAAACGGTGGGGAAAAACGCATCACCACGCCACACTCGGTCGAAGTGTTCGGGAATCCATCGCCTGGCTTGAACGTGCCAATGCGATGCAACAGCGGGCGATTGACAGCAATAGCCTCTGCCCAATGGGCACACCGACGGAGATGGGGCGTCGCGTTGACGGCTTTGTGCGAGGTTATTTTACCGACGCGATTCAACCCAAGCTCTCTCAAACGACGCGCGCTCTGAGTCAACTGACATACTTATGGGAGCCGCTACTGGCAAGCAATCCGACATTGCAAGCGACCCTCGACTTTGATCGCCTGTTGTCGCTCAAACAGGGCACGCTGGACACCTTTCACCAATCGGTCAAACAGCATATTGACCAATGGCAAGCCGTCTTAAATCAATGCGACCTGTCCCCACGCGCTTGAACAAGAAAGATAAACAGGCCCTCTTCCGCAAACTCAGAGACAAGTCGGTGACGCATAAACCGACACATGGTGGGAATATCGCGCTGCGTTGAAGGGTCCGTTGCCACGAGCTTCACCACGGCATCGTCATCGACTTGGCGTAGTGCATTTCGCAGCATCATCACAGGTTCTGGACATTTCAAACCTCGGGCATCGACTTCGTCTGCGACTAATGGAGTGGGATCATTTGGTGGAATCATCATTGCATCCTCAAGGTTTATGCGTCTAATGATAACGATCTAAGACCATAATTACTGGAGTTCACCATGTCACAACGGATTGCATTAGTCACAGGCGGGACCGGCGGGATTGGCACGGCCATCTGTCGCGAGCTACACACTCAAGGGTTTCAGGTGGTGGCCGGGTACAACTCAGGCGGCAATCACGACAAAGCGAAGGGCTGGCAAGCAGAACAAAAAGAGGCAGGCTATGACTTTGACATTGCCTATGGCGATGTGTCTGAACCCGAGTCGTCGCGCCAATGCGTTGATGGGATCGTCTCGAAATATGGAAATATCCACTGCCTGGTCAACAATGCGGGGATCACGCGCGATTCGACGTTTCGCAAAATGACTCTCGAGCAGTGGGATCAAGTGATGCACGCCAACTTGAGATCAGTCTTTAACATGACGCGCTTGGTCATCAATGGAATGCTCGAGGAAAAGTGGGGCCGCGTGATCAACATCAGTTCGGTGAACGGGCAAAAAGGACAGTTTGGTCAAGCAAACTATGCAGCTGCCAAAGCCGGTATGCACGGCTTCACAAAGTCCCTGGCGCAAGAGGTTGCCGCGAAGGGCGTGACGGTCAATACCATCAGCCCGGGCTACATCATGACATCCATGGTTGCAGCCATTGGGGATGACATCCTCGATAAGATTGCATCAACCATTCCTGTTGGACGACTCGGGAATCCAGATGAGATCGCCTACGCAGTCGCCTTCCTTGCCTCAGAGCGAGCGGCATTTGTGACTGGGTCAAATCTCGCGATTAATGGCGGCCAGCACATGTACTAGATTCAAAAAGGCCATGCACTGAACAAGCCGCAGCCAACGCGGCTTTTCATTTTTTGCAATGCACAATAGACTGTGTACGATTAGCTCAAGAGGACAGGGACGTGATGACAGAATCGCAACAGCCACCAGCACAACTCATTGAATCCATGAACGCAGAGAGCAAGAAACTGCTGCAAGGCATGATGCGCTCAGAGGATACTGCAGAAATTGTTCATAATCTGACCAATGTTTGGACTGAGCTGGTGATGCAGCCTTGGACCAATCCGCAAGGTTGGTTCGACATGATCTCCAAGTATCAGCAGGACCAATTCACATTGTGGACCAACCTGATGACTGGAACCATGCAGTTTGAGCCCCCCAAAGACCGTCGCTTCGACTCAGACGAGTGGTCCAATCTGCCAGTCTTTGATTTTATAAAGCAGTCCTATCTGTTAACTGCCGATGTCCTGAGTAAGTCCACAGATGCCATTCCAGTGGAAGGCTCGGATAAAGAAAAACTGAAGTTCTACACCCAGTACTTTATCGATGCGATGAGTCCAACGAACTTTGCCGCTTTGAATCCCGATGTCCTCAAAGAGGCGGTTGACACACAAGGCCAAAGCCTGATGGATGGCTTTCAAAACATGTTGACTGATCTGGACAAAGGCCGGATCACCATGACCGATGAGGCCGCATTTACACTGGGTGAGAATATTGGTGTCACCGAAGGCGCCGTGGTTTTTCGAAATCATCTGTTCGAGCTCATTCAATATGCGCCCTCCACTGAAACCGTGCACAAGCGGCCATTACTGATCATTCCACCCTGCATCAACAAGTTTTACATCTTGGATTTGCAACCTCAGAACTCTTTTGTGAAATGGTGTGTCGATCAAGGTAATACCGTGTTCTTGATTTCTTGGGCCAATCCAACGCCTGAATATAAAGATATCGGCTGGGATGACTATGTCGCCGATGGTCTTTTGGAAGCGAACCGCGTGGTCAAAGAGATCACAGGTGAAAAGAAAATGAATGCAGTCGCCTGGTGTGTTGGTGGGACGTTGCTCGCATCGGCGATGGGCGTCATGCAGAAAAAACGTGATGCCAGCATCGCATCAACGACTTACCTGACGACATTGCTGGACTTCACAGACCCAGGCCAACTGTGCGTCTTCCTCAATGAGGATGAAGTTGAGATGCGTGCGCAGCAAGTTGAAAAAGACGGTGTGATGTCCGGTAAAAGCTTGGCGCTTGGTTTTAATATGCTCCGCTCAAACGATCTCATTTGGTCCTATGTGGTCAACAATTACCTGAAAGGAAAGACGCCACCGCCGTTTGATATTTTGTATTGGAATTCCGATCCCACCAATTTGCCCGCAAAGATGTACAACACCTACATCCGTGAAATGTATGTGGAGAACAGCCTCGCTCGAGGTGAATTCACGTGTTGCGATAAAGCCATTGAGCTCGGCAAGGTCAAGGCCCCAGCCTACTTCCTCTCGGCAGTTGAAGATCACATTGCGCCCTGGAAGACCACCTTCACGGGGACGGAATTACTCGGTGGGGATGTTGAATTTGTCCTCGGTGGGTCAGGACACATTGCGGGAGTGATCAACCCACCTGCGAAAAACAAGCGGAATTATTGGGTGGACGGCACCCTCGGTGCAGGTCCGGATCAGTGGCTTGAGACGGCAACCAACCATCCGGGGTCTTGGTGGACGCATTGGCACGCCTGGTTAGACCGTCAGGATGATTCGCAGGTCCCGGCGCGCGCTGTTGCCAGCGATGACTATCCAGTGATTGGGCCTGCGCCCGGTGATTACGTGCGCGTGCGTATCTAAACTCGAGCAACCATCAACCCTGCCTCGGCCGAGGTCGGGTTGATGATTGCAACATTGGCGTTGACTTACTTTTTGAAGCTCTTCGCCATCGCTTCGGTATTCTTCTTAATGAGTCCGAGTGTTTCTTCACTCATTTGCGTCATGCTCTGTGCATTCTGTTTAGCCAGCTCCGCCATTTTCTCCTGATATTTGCTGAGATACTTTTTGTGGATCTCCATCATTTCCGGCATCGACTCACACTGACAGACAGCGCGCGCCTCATCCAAACAATCTGACATCAACTCAGTCGTCAGCGCAGTCTGTTGCTCAGCCATCGTCTCAAGCATGGAACGTTGCATTTCTAACAGCGTCGCCATCGGTTTGGTGGCTTCTTCAAAGGCATTCATATCCATCATCGATTGCATCGACTTCATCATGGCTTCATTTTGTTTCAACAATTGATCAAACATTGTTCACTCCTTGGGCTTTCTGTGATCCATTGGTTTGGACGTTACGTTGCACTGCACAATAATTCAAGATTCATTCACTGTGCGATGGTCGTAGAGGAGCGCGCACAGTCAGCTGTGGATCTGATAGCATCGTGAAATCAAACTGCAATTTGGACATCAATGACTGCGCTTTGGACACCTGACCGCGACCGCATGAGTCGTGCACACATTACAGATCTGATGGCCTGGATTAACGGAAAGCACGGACGATCGTTGCATGACTATGCAGGACTCCATCGTTTCAGCATCCACGAATTGGAGCTGTTCTGGGAGGCTGTGTGGGACCATGCAGGCCTGATCGGTGATCGTTCTGGACCGACATTAACGCATCCTCGCGCAATGCCCGGTGCGCAATTTTTTCCAGAGACTCGATTGAACTTCGCTGAAAATTGCCTCTCGCACACGCGAGGTGATCACGAGATTGCCATCATCGCCCATGCAGAGATCGGCTCAACGACGACGTTGACATGGGGTGAATTGCGTCAACAGGTGGCGAATATGTCGGCGACCTTGCGTGAGCTTGGTGTCAAAGAATCGGATGTCGTCGCTGGTTTCGTAGGGCATGGCGAGGAAGCCATTGTCTCGGCACTTGCCACCTTATCGCTTGGCGCCATCTGGACCAGTTGCTCTCCAGACTTCGGTGTACAGGGTGTGCTTGATCGCTTCGGTCAAACCAAACCCAAGGTGCTGATTGCAGCCGCCAGTGCACGGTACAACAAAAAATCAATTGACCTGTCGTCTCGAGTGAACGCGCTCCTTGATGCGCTACCAAGTATCACAGGCTGTATACAGTATGCCGGAGCAGCAGCTGACTGTATCAGCGAATCCATTACCCGGGCGGGATGCGACGTCCGCGCCTACGCAGATGCGATCGAAGGATCCGAGACACTCCGCTTTTCTCGGGTCGCATTTAATCATCCGGCATTTATTCTTTACAGCTCCGGCACCACAGGTGTCCCCAAGTGCATCATGCACAGCCAAGGCGGATCACTCATTCAGTTGGTCAAAGAGCATCGGTACCACGTGGACATCCACCCCGGTGATCGGGTGTTTTACTACACCACCTGCGGCTGGATGATGTGGAACTGGTTGGTCGCATCCCTGGCTTCTGAGGCGACTGTCGTGACCTATGATGGATCGCCTTTTGCTTACGGGGCCAAGACTTTATGGGAGCTGTGTGCATCCGATCAATGGCAGGTCTTTGGCACCTCTGCGAAGTACATCGCGGCCATCGAAAAGCAAGGGTATAGCCCCGCCAACGCAGTCAATCTCGAACCGCTGCAGGCGCTCCTCTCGACGGGGTCGCCGCTGACACATGAGTCTTTTGAGTTTGTGTATCGAGAGATCAAACCCGACCTCTTACTCGGCTCAATTTCTGGAGGCACCGACATCGTGTCGTGCTTTTGTCTGTCGTGCCCGATTTTGCCGGTCTATCGCGGGGAGTTGCAGTGCGCCGGGCTCGGGCTTGACGTTGATGTCGTTGATGAAGCTGGCGAATCGATTATTGGCGAAAAAGGTGAGTTGGTCTGTCGTCGCCCCTTCCCCGTCATGCCGATTGCATTTTTCGGTGATCACGATGGCTCGAAGTACCGCGCGGCTTACTTTGAACGATTCCCAGGAATCTGGGCACACGGTGACTTTGCAGAACAGACCGAGCATGGCGGATATATTATTCATGGTCGCGCTGATGCGACCCTGAATCCCGGTGGCGTCAGAATTGGAACCGCTGAAATTTATCGTCAGGTCGAAGCCATCGATGCCGTCCTCGAATCACTCGCAATCGGTCAAAAAGTCGACGATGATACTCGCGTGGTTTTATTTGTTG
The DNA here is from genome assembly GCA_913057215.1 of uncultured Gammaproteobacteria bacterium. Lineage (GTDB taxonomy): Bacteria > Pseudomonadota > Gammaproteobacteria > Pseudomonadales > Litorivicinaceae > HIMB30. Next base: position 86,203 of record CAJXNQ010000001.1, on the reverse strand, counting down.
TGTTGCGCGATGGCTTAACACTCGATGCATCATTGAAAACAGAGATCAAAACTCGGATCAGAGAACAAACGACGGCACGCCACGTGCCTGCGGTGATTGCGCAGGTCCCTGATCTACCGCGGACTGTCAGCGGAAAGATTGTTGAACTCGCTGTCCGTAACGTGGTCCACGGTGAACCGGTTAAAAACAAAGAGGCTTTGGCAAATCCAGATGCGTTACGTTATTTCGAAAATCACCCAGACCTGTAGGTTCTTCAGCACGCAGGTGCTGCTGATCGGTTGTTTATCCTTTCCGGTCGCCGCAGACCCGGCAGACGTTCGCGTCCTGGTCGATGTATCAGGCTCCATGAAGCAAGCTGACCCCAATTCGGTCAGGGGGCCTGCGACGGCGTTATTGGCCGCCTTATTGCCGGATAACTCTTTAGGAGGGATCTGGTTATTTGGTTCAGACGTCAGAGAGCTCGTGCCGCATGGTGCGGTGGACGCACGATGGACCGCTCTTGGCCAACCCATTGAGGCATCGATCGGCTCAACGGATCGATTCACGCACATCGAGAGTGCATTACGAACCGGGGTTGAGATTCAAGGGGCGGCGACTGCGGCCTGTCATGTCATCCTGATCACAGATGGAATCGTGGATGTACAAGGTGGCCCAGAGGCTTCGCGCGCATCACGCGATCGTATTTTGAAATCCGTGGTCCCCAATGCCTTGGATCGAGACTGTCGAATCCACACCATCGCCTTATCAGATCAAGCCGACCTCCCACTTCTGAGACAAATCGCACTGCAAACCGAGGGGCTCTTTACATTGATTGAGCAACCCGGAGATCTGATCCCGGTCATGCTCGATGCCCTCGAATTGGCACTCCGTTCCCAACAGTTGCCTGTTGTCGACAACCGCATCAAGGTCGATCCCTCGATCACCCAATTGAGATTGATCCGACTCGGGGACAACCCAACCATTGCCATGCAAGGGCCGGATGGGTTGATTGAGCGAAGCAATGCAACCAATCGCCAAGCGTGGTATCGCGGACAGGGGTATGAAACGCTGTTATGGCAACAGCCAGCACCCGGCGTTTACACGTTCACAGGCGCGTTCGGGCCCAACGATCGCATCCTAATTGATTCCGAGATTCAGCTCAGACTCGAAGAATCTGCGCCAACCATTGCCTCTGATCAAACCCTCGGTGTGGCTGGAAGAATCGTTGGACCTGATGGCATCATGGCAGCCACAGATCGTGAGTACCGCGTGGCTTTCGGAGCGCAAATGGATCCCTTTCGAGTCACCGGTTCAGAGTTACAGACCCAGCTCGACAGCCCTGAACCTGGGCGGGCCATACTGACAGTCCAGAGCTTTGATTCTAAAGTTCAGCGCCAAGTCCAGCGTGCCTTCGAAGTCTTGCTCGCTACACCAGAGATGGAGCTTGCAAATAATACAGCCCAAGGTGTTGGGTCGGTCGGATCGCCCATCACGTCGCCTGAGAACTCCGCAACAATTGAAAATGACGCTGCAGATGAGCGCAGCAATCAGTCCATGGAAGCGCGCGTCGAAGCAGCGCTCCCCGACGAGCTCAAACAATGGCCCCTGTGGCAAATCGTCGCGGCAATTTTGGCCGCTGTTGCTGCCTTGGCATTAATTGTTGGCTTGGTTTTGAGGCCCAAGGATCCAAGTCATCGCGAGTCTTAGATGTTTGATTTGATCTATGGACTTGGGAATATTCTGTGCGTGCTCGCGTTAGCGGGTGTGCCCTTGGCGCTGTTGAAACCGGATCTTCTCAAACAAGACTCTCGATCCGAGGCGCTTCGCAAAGTCGGGGCCTTATTTTTGATCGGCTTTGTGATGGTTGCTGTGGGTCAATACTATGGAGTGTGAGGACGCAAGAACCCTCGACTTCGTTGGTGACATCCATGGGTTTGTTGACCCCCTCAAACGATTGCTTGAAAAACTCGGATACCAAAAAACACAGACCGGTTGGACGCACCCCCACGCCCGCTTAGTGTTTCTTGGCGACTTAATCGATCGAGGCCCCGGACAAAAAGAAACCGTGGAACTTGTCCGTACACTTTGTGAGTCAGGTCTCGCCACCTGTCTGAGCGGTAATCATGAATTCAATGCAGTTGGATTTGTCACACCCCGCCCTGACCAACCAGATCAGATGATCCGCAGTCATACCCCCAATCACATTGCACAACATGAGGCGTTTCTTGAAGCCTATGCCAACGATGCCGCCGGGTATCAAGAGACGCTCAAATGGTTTCAGACCTTACCGATCTGGTTTGAGTCAGACCGTGTACGGGCCGTCCATGCCTGCTGGCATTTAGGCTCACAGCAGACATTGGCCCCCTATTTGGATGCAGCAAACAGACCACGGTCGCTTGAATTCTTTAAAGCCTCGGGAATTCCAGGTTCCAAGGCATGGGAAGCACGCGAGATCACGCTCAATGGACTGGAGGCACGATTACCCGATGCTGCCAGTTTTGAAGACTACTACGGAGTGACACGGCGGAAAATTCGGGTGAATTGGTGGGCGCCTGAGCAACGCACCTATCGGGATGCAGCGGTGATTGACGATACACAACGCGCTCGCATTCCAAATCTACCAATGCATGAGCCCGTTCCGGACTACCGGGATACGCTCTGTTTCTTCGGCCACTATTGGATGCGTGGACGACCGAGGATCGAGCATCCGCGCGCCGTCTGTCTCGATTACAGCGTTGCCCTCGAAGACGGCGTACTCTGCGCATACCGATTCCAAAATGAAGTCGATGCGTGTGCGGCCCACTTGGTGTGGGCCTCGAAAACATGACGTCTCGATGACATTTCAATGACAAAATATAGCCAATAATTTAGTCATATCTGAGCACTACACTCGGAAAAAACCGGGAGGTTTAAAGAGTGCATACAGATACATGGTTCTCACGTGTCGCCCAGACTGCTCGTCTGATTCATCCATTCCAACGCCGCCGCTTCCACAACCCACCCGGAAGCCCTCAATCCACCGGAAAGCTCACCGACCTCATCGGCTACATTGCACGCCAAGCATTCCGACCATTGCCGACGACTTACCCAGGTGAGCACGCGATCCCAAATTCACTTGCAAAAATCGAACTTGAAGCCTCTGGTGACAACAGTTTAACCTGGCTCGGCCATGCTGGATTTTGTCTGCAACTCGGTGGTCGACGTCTCGTCATTGACCCTTTTTTAGCCGATCGCGCCAGTCCCTTCAGCTTTGCAGGCCCACGGCGCTTCATCAAAGCGCCTTTGTCGATCACGGATCTTGAACCGATCGATACGCTCGTCATCTCCCACAATCACTACGACCACCTTTGCTGGCACACGCTGAAACAACTCAATAACAAGTCGGACATTGAGGTCATCTGTCCGACCGGGTTGGGGTCTTGGTTCAAAAAACGTGGATTTACGCGCGTCACGGAGCTTGGCTGGCACCAACATACCAGGCAAGGTGATGTCGCGATCACGGCCTGTCCTGCCATTCACCATTCGCGACGCGGCCTATTTGATGCAAACACGTCGCTATGGGCTGCGTATTTGTTTGAATACAATGGCTTTAAAGTCTACTTTGGAGGCGACTCCGCCATGGGCCCCGTATTTCGGCAAACCGGACACAAGTACGGCCCAATCGATCTTGCACTGATTGGGATCGGAGCCTATGCCCCGAGAAAACTGCTCCGGTCCGTACACGCCTGTCCAGAAGAAGCCATCGAGATGGCACAAGCCATTGGCGCAAAGTCTGTGCTCGGTATGCACTGGGGGACCATTGAATTGTCTGAAGAAGAGGCCTTCGAACCGGCAAAACGCTTCATCGCAGCGGGCATGAAAGCGGGTTTCAACCGCGACGACTTGTGGCTACCCGCGGTCGGTTCGACGCGATGCTTGGATGTCAACGACGGTGTGGATGTTTTGGGATTGGAGGCAACGGCGAGCTGATTGACGACCAACTCGCCGAGCCGGCACCGATCAGTCGATCAGCTTCAGTGTTTTGACAGCAACCTTGCCATTCCGACCGGCAGCGAGATCAAATTCAACGCGTTGATTGTCTTCGAGACGCTCGATGCCATTCTCTTTGACAGCGGAGATGTGAACAAAGGCGTCATCACCTCCCTCGTCAGGCACGATGAATCCAAAACCCTTGGTTTCGTTAAACCATTTTACTTTACCAGTCTGCATGCGTATTCCTCAGCAACTGCGCAGCTGTCCGTTGTCTGCGCTCTTCACTCTCTATGCCAGTCAGTGTTGCTATTAGGCGCACACAGGTTAGCACTCGGACAACGTCAGGTTGGCAGGTTCTGTGGCAATGTCAACGACGAATGTGTGACAAACGAATGATTAATTGATGGCGAGATGTTACAGCCAACGCCTCACTCGATTGCAGTACGCAGCATAGGCATCGCCAAACTTCTGAGCCAACATCCGTTCTTCCGGCATCACCTGGAAGCGATGCAAAAACCACATCACACATGCGAACACGGCAGGGCCCACTGGATGTGGTTTCAGACAGAGATAGGCAACGAGTACAAACAAAAGCGCCACATACATCGGATTACGCGTGTACTGGAAAATTCCATCCACCACCAGTGTCGAAGTTTCACTTGGATCCCATGGGTGAATTGTTGTCTTGTGCGATAGGCACCCATACACGCCCGAGATGCCGAACCAAGCGGCAAACGCGATCGAGAAAAAGCTCACGATCCAAAGCGCCGGTAAAATCGCGGGAAAACTGACCCAAACGAGGGCCTCAAACAGCAGGACGCCGAGCAATACAACAACCGGAGGAGGCACTTTCAATTCGAGCCAAGACAATGGATCGCGCGTCGGCATCCGCTCCCTCCTGTCGTTTGGTCGGGACGGCAGGATTTGAACCTACGACCCCTTGCACCCCATGCAAGTGCGCTACCAGACTGCGCCACGCCCCGAGACAGCGGAGTATACAGCCTCCTAATCAGACAGCAACCGACGGACCTGCTCAAGTTCGCGAATCACTTCGCGCAATGCCATACCTTTGGAATCATCCTGAGTCGCCTCGAGGCGTTGGCTGTCTTCATCTGTGATTCGCTGCTTCGCACCTGACAGCGTAAATCCTTGCTGATGAACCAGCGCACGGATTCGTCGAATCATGATCAGATCTTGATAGCGATAATAACGGCGGTTCCCACGTCTTTTATCAGGCTCAAGTTGCTCAAATTCTTGTTCCCAATAGCGCAACACATGCGGCTTCACACCACATAATCGGCTGGCCTCTCCGATCGTAAAATAGACCCGATCCGGGATTTGCGGCAGGTCATCGTCGAAGAGATCGACCGTGCTCATGCATCGTCAACCGGATGATATCGTTCAACCTGAGACCGAAGCTTCTGCCCCGCGCGAAAGGTCACGACACGGCGAGCACTGACCGGGACTTCCTCACCGGTTTTTGGGTTTCGACCCGGTCTTTCGTTTTTGTCTCGCAACTCAAAATTACCAAAGCCCGAGAGGCGAACGGGATCGCCGCCAATTAATGCACCACGCAGCTCATCAAAGAGCAATTCAACCAACTCCTTGGCTTCCCGCTTATTTAGACCAACAACATCATTTAAGTGTTCAGATAAATCGGCTTTTGTCAGTGCTGCCATTGCCTCACCCTCTCAATTCTGCGTGCAATTGCGCCTTCAGCGCATCCACGACGTGATCCATGATCTGCTGGATCGTTGTCTCATCCAGCGTTCCATCCGTGTGTTGTAAGCTTAGCGAAATCGCCAAGCTCTGATACCCAGGCTCAATGCCCGTCCCGCGATATACATCAAATAATTGCATCTCACGGATCCGCGGTTCGTTCAATGCACTCACCACCTGACGCACATCTGACCAACTCACCCGGTCTTCGACAACAATCGCGATATCTCGGTTGACTCGAGGATACCTCGAAATTGTTTTAAAAGCAGTGACTTGACCCGAAAGCAGTGGGGCAAGTTGTAAATCAGCAAGATACAACGGACGCGCCAAGTCCATCTCACGGGCCAACCGTGGGTGCAGCCGACCCACATGCCCAAGCAACTGTCCATCACGGGATACGGAGGCTGTTTGACCCGGCGCCATAGCAGGATGTTCGGCAACTGACCACTCAAGTGCTGAACCGCCGCCGAGTGATGCAACCCCCTCGATAAGGCCTTTCAGATCGTAAAAATCCACGCCCCGTTGACCACTGAAGTGCGCATGTTGATGCTCTCCATACAGAGCCACTCCCAAGCGCTCTGATTGATCAAGGCCCGATTCACCTTCGACAAAGCACTGGCCAGTCTCGAAACAATGCACGCGTGCATGCTGACGATTGACGTTGTGGCGAACCACCTCAACAAGGCCCGGTATCAGTGATCGCCGCATTTCAGCCATATTCGAGGCAATTGGATTGGCCAAGCGGACGCCGGTACTGCCATCACCCAAGTGAGATTGGAGATCAGGATCCACAAAACTATAGGTGATGACCTCATTGAGCCCACTATCGACCAAAAAAGCTTTCAAACGCGTTAGGGGCGTTGAGGCTTCAGGGACCTGTGCCATGCTCAATGCCTGAGCAGGCAAGGAGATGGGAAGACGGTTATAGCCGTAAATCCGTGCGATCTCTTCGATCAGGTCCTGCTCAATCTCAACATCAAAACGCCAACTTGGTGCGATGCACTGAAATCCAGACTCAACGCGCGTAACGACGAACCCAAGCGCACTCAGCATCGTTTCGACATCAGCAGGCGCCAAGTCGATTTTCAATTGCTGCGCAATCCGTGCATCGGTCAAGTGCACAGATGCCTGCGTTGGCATGGCATCTGTGGCTTCAGTAACGACCACGGGTCCTGGTTGCCCGCCACAGATATCCAGCATTAACTGGGTCGCCCGCTCACATGCAGCCTCGGCCAAGGCCCAATCGACACCCCGTTCAAATCGGGCCGATGCGTCCGTATGAAGGCCAAATCGACGTGCTTTACCGGCAATCGTGACCGGATCGAAAAATGCACTTTCTAAAAACACGTTGCGGGTCTCTCTGGAGATCCCAGAATCTTCACCGCCCATGATGCCAGCAAGTGCCAACGCCTTGGTTTGATCGGCAATCACCAAGACATCTGAGGTGAGACTCAGCACCTTGCCATCGAGCAACGTCAGTGTCTCCCCCGATTCGGCAAATCGCACCTCAATCCCAGCATCCAAACGGTCGGCATCGAAGGCGTGCATCGGCTGACCGAGCTCGAGCATCACGTAATTGGTGATGTCGACGATGGCGTCAATGGACCGGATGCCTGAGCGTCTCAATCGTTCGACCATCCAGATCGGTGTGGCTGCTGTGACATCAATGTCCGTGATGACTCGCCCCACATAATTTGGGCAGGCGCGCTCTGCGCTCAAGGTGACAGGCAGCGTTTTGTCATGCACTGGAGGCACTGGCGAACAGGACACCGCTTCAAAGGTTGTTTCGGTGAGAACTGCCAACTCGCGCGCGAGACCGGTGACCGACAAACAATCGCCACGATTGGGCGTTAAATCCACCTCAATGACTGAATCTGGCAGGTCTAAATACGCACTGAAGTCCATGCCGACCGGCGCGTCCTCAGGCAACTCCATCAGTCCGTCGCGCTCATCGGCGAGTCCAAGCTCGTCAGCGCCACAAAGCATGCCTGATGAGGTGACACCTCTGAGTGCTGCTTCTTGAATCTGGAAATCTGGCCCCACAGACCCGCCAACCTGTGCAAAGGGCGCCTTCAGACCTGGTCGGACGTTCGACGCGCCACACACCACTTGATAACTCATGTCGCCATCAGAGACCTGACACACGTTCAGCTTATCGGCATTGGGGTGTGGCGATATCTCTGTGATTTGACCAATGACAACCTGCGTAAACGGGTGCGCAGCAGACTCGAGGGCGTCCACTTCAAGACCTGCCATCGTCAGATCTGAAACAATCTGTGCATCCGTTCGGTCGGTCGGACACAGGCTTTTTAGCCAGGAAATACTTGCTTTCATGCTTACCCGCGGAACTGATTCAAAAATTGCAGATCGTTTTCAAAGAACAATCTCAAATCACCGATGCCATAGCGCAGCATCGCCAGACGCTCAATACCCATGCCAAAGGCAAATCCGGTGTATACCGACGTATCGACTCCGGTCTCTTCAAACACTTTCGGATGCACCATGCCGCAGCCCATCACTTCCAGCCACCCGGTCTGCTTACACACTCGACATCCGTCTCCCGCGCACATGACACATTGCACATCGACCTCTGCCGAGGGCTCGGTGAACGGAAAGTAACTGGGGCGAAAACGTACATCCAAATCTGCTTCGAAAAAGCGATTCAGAAAGGTCACGATGGTGCCCTTCAAATCAGAGAAGCTTATGTCTCGATCGACCACCAAGCCCTCAATTTGATGAAACATCGGCGTGTGAGTCAGATCGTGATCACAGCGATACACGCGACCCGGTGCGACAATCCGAATCGGCGGCTCCTCGGCCATCATGGTCCGGATTTGTACTGGTGATGTATGTGTTCTGAGCACTCGACCGTCATCGAAATAAAACGTGTCGTGCATCGCACGCGCGGGGTGATGAGACGGGATGTTGAGCGCCTCGAAGTTGTGCCAATCATCTTCAATTTCTGGGCCTGTAGCGACCGTGTACCCAAGTGAAGCGAACAAGGCATTCAATCGATCCAGCGTGCGCGTCACAGGATGAAGTCCACCGGGCTCACGAGGACGCCCAGGCAAACTGACGTCGATCGCCTCGCGTGCAAGCGTCTTGGATTCCTCCGCGCGTTCAAGCGCCGCCTTTTGTGCATCAATCGCTTCAGCGACTGCATCGCGCACGACGTTGATTTGCGCTCCGGCTGCCGGTCGATCTTCCGGAGCCAGTTGACCAAGCGCTTTCATCTGCTGACTGATGAGCCCTTTTTTGCCGAGAAAATGCACCCGCACCTGCTCAAGCTCTGAGAGTGCACACGCATCCTGCACTTGCTTCAGCGCATCGTCTTGCAGTGTTTTTAATTCATCCATTGGAGGTCCGTTCACATAAAAAAGGCCGCGAGGAGAACGTCCAGGCGGCCTTGCCCTCAGTCAAACTGAGCGGCGTGTATTAAGCCTGGTTGTGTCCCAAAGCCTGTTTCGCCTGTTCTGCCAATGCAGCAAATGCAACCTTCTCGTGCATCGCAAGATCAGCCAGTACGCGACGATCCATTTCGATATTGGCTTTTTTCAAACCATTAATGAATCGTGAGTAGCTTAAACCGCACTCACGTGCACCGGCATTGATCCGAGCGATCCAAAGCGCACGGAACTGACGCTTTCTTTGGCGGCGGTCACGATATGCATACTGACCGGCCTTGATAACAGCTTGTTTCGCGACGCGGAATACACGCGAACGCGCTCCGTAATACCCTTTCGCTTGCTTTAAAATCTTTTTGTGACTGGCACGCGCAGTCACACCGCGTTTAACTCGTGGCATTGCTCTCTCCTATCACCGAATTCCTGGAAGCATACGATGGATCAGCCTGATATCTGAGGCTGCAACCATTAAGGTTCCGCGTAAATGACGCTTCCGCTTTGTCGTCTTCTTGGTCAAGATATGGCTTCGGAATGACTGCTTGTGCTTAAAGCCTTTCGCAGTCGGCTTAAAACGCTTTAACGCGCCTGAGTTCGATTTAATTTTCGGCATAGTTCCTTTTTAACTCCGCATTAGAGCATTCAAGCTCTTATTTCTTTTTCGGCGCGATGACCATGATCATCTGACGGCCCTCTAACTTCGGGCGCGCTTCGACAATGCCATACTCTTCGAGGTCCTTTTCCAAGCGTTCGAGCATTTGCATGCCGAGCTCTTGGTGGGCCATTTCGCGACCACGGAACCGGATGGTTACCTTGGCCTTATCGCCGTCCTCAAGGAAACGGATCAGGTTGCGCAGTTTGACCTGATAGTCTCCAACGTCCGTACCCGGACGAAACTTAATTTCTTTCACCTGCAGCTGATGCTGCTTTTTCTTGGCCGCCGCTTTGGCCTTTTTCTCTTCATACAGTCGCTTGCCAAAATCCATGATTTTGGCAACCGGTGGATCCGAGCTTTCTGCAATCAGCACAAGATCGAGGTCGTTCTCACGTGCCGCAACCAATGCGTCACTCGTGTTCACCACACCGATCTGTTCCCCTGTCGGGCCGATCAAACGCACCTGAGGTGCACGAATTTCTTCGTTGATCAATGTACGCTTTTCACCCGGCGTACCCTTGGGTTGTGCTCTTCTGATTACTCTGTCTCCGAATCCATACCAAATCGGCCGCGCAAACCGATATCTGATTGAAGCCGGGCAATAAAGGCATCAACACCCATCGCACCAAGATCTTCACCAGACCGAGTCCGCACGGCCACCTGCTGGTTTTCCACTTCTTTGTCACCGATGACCACTAAATAGGGGACACGTTGTAAAGTGTGGTGGCGGATTTTATAGCCGATCTTCTCATTGCGCAAATCGGATTTTACGCGAAGACCTTGAGCGGCAAGCGCTTTTTCCACTGTTTGGGCATATGCATGCTGCGAGTCAGTGATGGTTAACACCACAGCCTGCGTGGGTGACAGCCACGGTGGCAAGAACCCTGCAGTGTTCTCGAGCAAGATCCCAACAAAGCGCTCAAGGCTCCCTAAAATCGCCCGATGCAACATCACCGGCGTCTGTTTTGTACCATCTTCCGCGATAAATTCAGCACCCAAGCGGCCCGGCATGGAAAAATCAACCTGCATGGTTCCGCACTGCCAAACCCGTCCCAGGCAATCTTTGAGGGAATATTCAATCTTCGGACCGTAGAAAGCGCCCTCACCTGGTAACTCTTGCCATTCAACGCCCAACTCATCAAGCGCATCCATCAATGCTTTTTCTGACTTATCCCAGGTGGCATCGTCACCGACGCGCTTCTCAGGACGGGTTGAGATCCGCACGATCATGTCGTCAAAGCCCATGTCGTGATACACCTCAGTTAAAAGCTGGTTGAAGGTTTTGACCTCATCGGTGATTTGATCTTCGGTGCAAAAAATATGCGCATCATCTTGAACAAAATTACGAACCCGCATCAAACCATGCAGTGATCCCGAAGGCTCATTGCGGTGACACGAACCAAACTCTGCAAGGCGAACCGGCAGCTCTCGGTAGGACGTAATTTTTTTATTGTAAATCTGCACATGGCAGGGGCAGTTCATTGGCTTGACAGCATAGTCACGACTTTCACTGTGCGTTACGAACATGTTCTCGTGATATTTATCCCAGTGGCCGGAGGCCTCCCACAAACGCTGATCAACCAGCTGCGGGGTCCGAATCTCCTGGTAACCGGCGCCCTCGAGTCGATCGCGGATGTACTCTTCAAGGACTCGGTATACCGTCCAGCCGTTTGGATGCCAAAACACCATGCCAGGTGCCTCTTCCTGAAGATGGAATAAATCGAGCGTTTTGGCGAGATTCCGGTGATCGCGCTTTGCGGCCTCTTCAAGGAACTTCACATGCGCTTCAAGGTCTTGTTTGGAGGTGAAGGCAATCCCGTAAATGCGTTGTAGCTGCTTGTTCTCGACTTTGCCACGCCAATAGGCACCTGTGACATTCGTCAGCTTAAAATGTCTTAGAAAGCGCGTATTCGGCACATGCGGCCCGCGACACATGTCGGTGTATTCTTCATGGTGATAGAGCCCAATCGGATGCCCGTCATCTGGAATGTCATCACGGATAATTTCAAGTTTGTAGGGTTCATCACGCTCAGAAAAGAGTGCCATTGCCTCCTCTCGCGATGCCCACTGTTTAATCACTGAATAATCGCGCTTCACAAGTTCAGCCATGCGCGCTTCCAAAGCCTCAAGATCCTCTGGGTGCAACTGCCGCTCAAAATCGACGTCGTAATAGAAACCGTTATCAATCACAGGACCGATGGCCATTTGGATCCCGGGGAATAGTTGTTTTGCCGCATGTCCCAACAGGTGTGCAAATGAGTGTCGGATCACTTCAACACCATCGGTGTCTTTTTGCGTAATGAGCGCAAGCTCAGCATCATGGCTGATGATGTCGGAAGCATCTTTGAGCTCCCCGTCGACTCGAGCACAGATGGTCGCCTTGGCGAGCCCCGGACCGATGGACTCCGCGACATCCATGGCACACACAGGACCTTCAAACGTGCGTTTGGATCCGTCAGGAAGGGTAATTACAGGCATTTTCAACTCCGATATGGCGACCCACACCAAGGGCCATTCCATGAAGATTTGTAATCTGGTAGGCGCGATTGGAATCGAACCAACGACCTCCACCATGTCAAGGTGGCGCTCTAACCAACTGAGCTACGCGCCTCTAAAGAGGCCGGAAGTATACATTTTTGGGGACGACTGTAAAGCGTCCTCTATATTTGGTAGTAGGTCCTGAACCAATCGACGAATTGTGGAATACCCTCCTCAACCGTCACCTGAGGGGCATACCCGATGGCGGCCTTGAGTGCCGACACATCGGCATGTGTGGCCACCACATCCCCCGCTTGCATGGGTAAATTTTCAATCGTCGCGGTCCGCCCACAGGCCTCCTCGATGAGCTCCAAATACCGCCGCAGATCAACCGGGCGATCTGAACCAATGTTATAGACTCGCCATGGGACATTGGATGTCCCAGGATTTGGATTGATTGGATCGTATTCAGGATCTGGCGCAGCCACTTGATCAAGCGTGCCAACCACGCCATCCACAATGTCAGTCACGAAGGTGAAGTCCCGACGATGGTTTCCACCATTGAAGAGCGACACCGTCCCGCCCGTTAAAATGGCACGTGTGAATTTAAATAACGCCATGTCCGGGCGGCCCCAGGGGCCGTACACGGTGAAAAAGCGAAGACCGGTGGTGGGCAAATGAAAGAGGTGACTGTAGGTGTGGGCCATCAGTTCATTGGCTTTTTTGGTCGCTGCATACAGGCTCACCGGATGATCGACTGAATCCTCAACACGAAATGGCAGTGATTCATTGGCGCCATACACCGAACTTGAGGACGCATATACCAAATGCTCGACACGCTGGTGACGACAGCACTCCAGGACATTCATAAATCCGACTAGATTAGCGTCCACATACGCATGTGGATTTTCAATCGAATATCGAACGCCGGCTTGCGCCGCCAAATGCACCACTCGGTCGATTGAATGCGCATCAAATGCCGCCTCCATGGCAGCTTTATCTTCAACGCTGGCACGGATCTCGGTATATCCGTGGCGTACACGGAGTTTCTCACCACGCGCTTCTTTTAAACTCGGGTCGTAATAATCATTGTAATTATCAATCCCGACAACCGTGTCGCCTCGATCCAGCAATCGATGACTGACTGTCGAGCCGATAAACCCGGCAGACCCCGTGACTAAAACCCGCAAACCATTGCCCTCTTAATTTTTGACTAGGATACGCGCAGAGGCGATCAGCAACCACATCACGATCAACGACACTGAAACCAACACAAACAAACCGGCATACGCCAAGACAATCAAATCCAAAGCGTCCGCATATAACACCAAACCAGAGGCCAGTGCCGCCAAGGGGAAGCCAAATGACCAATTGGCTGGACTGAAGGATCGAAGCATCACCCGCGCCATCATGGGCACTAAGGTCAAAGCCAAGAATGACGCCACAGATAACAACATCACACCCAAGATCAGCTGATCGCCACCGGTCAGCGTAACCCAGGCGACCGAACCAATTGCAGGTGGCGCGACCAAGACCAGTTGCGAGGCTTCGTTCTCTGGCGGCAAAGGCGCCGCATGGATCAATCGAAAGACCACAATGGGCAATAACGCGAGCCATAAAATGAGGCCGATGGAAAAACCAACCCAGCCAAGGATGGACTCGCCGACTGCGACCGCGCCAATCGGAATCACAATATTGCCCACGGTTGGAATGAACCACACAGGCGTTACCTGCTCAAGTGGAGTCGAGCCCGCAAACCAACCATTCAATAACCACGCAAGCAAGCCCAAATGCCCAACCGCTGCAACCCAAATGAGACCGCGCGCAAACGTCGGAAGGTGTGGCGCGAGTAATCCTGAAAGAAGCATTAAACCAACCGTCAAACACGCAGGTAAGATCTTTAACTGCGGATGATGAAAGGTTTCGATCAAGGCAGATCGACTCGTCAAATGTAATACGATCGACCCCAGGGTCACCAATCCGAATAAGACCGCAACAATCGACAGCACGGATGCCATCGGATCAATCCAGTCCACAGACTCAGACACAGTCCGCCAGGCCAAAGCCAAGCCAAACAAACTCATCACAGCGGGGGCAAATCGTATCGGCATGTTCGTCCTTGATTACTTAAAGGCAATGGCCTGCAAATCAGAGAGTGCGTCACGGATCGCTGCCGCTTTCTCAAACTCAAGCGATTTTGCCGCCTTAAACATCTCATCTTCAAGCCGGGTGATTTCTTTGGCCAATTGAGCCGGTGTCATGGCCTGCGGATTTTCTGGTAACAATGAGAGATTGGCATCTTGTTTTGACGACTCTTTGGCTTTTCGTCCACGTGAACCAGGCGTCTCTCGGTGCGCGCCCTCCATGACATCATCGATTCGCTTGATAATGGTTTGCGGCGTTATGCCATGTTTCGCATTAAATTCGAGCTGTTTCGTTCGCCGCCGCTCGGTTTCATCAATCGCGCGTTGCATCGAGTCCGTGATCTGATCCGCATACAGAATCGCGTGACCATTGACGTTTCGTGCTGCACGACCAATGGTCTGGATCAGCGATCGATCTGAGCGCAGGAAGCCTTCTTTGTCGGCATCCATGATCGCAACCATTGACACCTCAGGCATGTCGAGGCCCTCGCGCAACAGGTTAATCCCGACCAGCACATCAAACTCACCCTTTCTCAAATCACGGATGATTTCGACACGCTCGACCGTGTCGATATCCGAATGTAGATAGCGCACGCGGACACCATGATCCAGCAAATAGTCCGTCAGGTCCTCAGCCATCCGCTTGGTCAGCACCGTGATCAGCACGCGTTCATTTCTTGCAACCACCGTTGCAATTTCACTGAGGCAATCATCCACCTGTGTGCCTGCCGGACGAATTTCGAGGGTTGGGTCGACCAATCCCGTGGGTCGTACAACCTGTTCGACGATCTGCGCTTGATGCGCACTTTCATAGTGTGACGGTGTGGCAGACACAAAGATCATTTGTGGTGCCAACGCCTCCCATTCCTCAAACTTCAAAGGCCGGTTATCTAGGGCCGATGGCAGCCGAAATCCATACTCCACCAAGGTCTCTTTGCGCGATCGATCGCCACGATACATGCCGCCAATTTGAGGCACCGTCACGTGGGACTCATCAATCACCAACAAGGCATCAGGTGGCAAATAGTCAAAAAGCGTCGGAGGAGCCTCTCCGGGTGGGCGCCCAGACAGGTAACGCGAGTAGTTCTCAATACCCTGGCAATAGCCAAGCTCAGCGATCATTTCAAGATCAAATTTTGTACGCTGCTCAAGGCGCTGTGCTTCCAATAATTTACCCTGCTCACGGAACTGCTCAAGACGCATTTTGAGCTCCGCTTTGATGTCGTCTAAAGCGCCTGTCAAACGATCTCGACTGGTGACATAGTGTGTCTTTGGATAAACCGTCAATCGCGGCACCTTGCGAAGCACCTGTCCGGTCAAGGGATCAAAAAACGACAGCTGTTCAATCTCTTGATCAAACAGTTCAACACGCACGCCTTCACGATCTGATTCAGCCGGAAAGATATCAATCACATCGCCGCGAACTCGATACGAGCCCCGCCCAAAGTCCATGTCATTTCGCTTGTACTGGAGTTCTGCCAAACGACGTAGAATCTGTCGTTGATCGATGGTCATGCCACGCGTGAGGTGGAGAACCATCTCGTGATAGGCCTCAGGATCACCCAAACCATAGATTGATGACACGGTCGCAATGATGATGACGTCGTCACGCTCCAGCAGCGCTTTAGTCGCCGACAAGCGCATTTGCTCAATGTGATCGTTAATCGATGCATCTTTTTCAATGAACGTATCACTGGAGGGAACATAGGCCTCCGGCTGATAGTAATCATAATAAGACACGAAATATTCGACCGCATTGTGCGGAAAAAACTCTTTGAACTCGCCGTACAATTGAGCTGCAAGCGTTTTGTTATGCGCCATCACAATAGTAGGGCGCTTGATCGATTCAATCACTTTGGCGACGGTGAACGTTTTACCACTGCCCGTCACACCGAGCAGAGTTTGGTGCGCGAGACCGGCTTGAATCCCTTCAATCAACTGGCGAATCGCGACCGGTTGGTCGCCAGCCGGTTCGTAATCTGAGACTACCTCGAACGGATAGGATTGATCGTGACTCATGCTGCAACGAGTGTCGCCAGCTGGATGGCAATCAATGCCACCATCCAACTCGACAAAATCCTGAGGCCTACGGGGGTTTGCCTGGGAAACCAAAGGCTCAATTGTTTGATCACACCACCCAAAAAGCTCGCGCCTGCCAAGGTAAATATCAGTGCAACCCATCGGATCAATCGATCCGATGCAAGCTCTGGATGCGTTGCAAAGAGCGTACTGGCGGCCATCACTGACAGTCCAAACATGACCCCAGCCGCCAGACGTGGTGGCATTTCGCGTCCCCATGTCATCCAAAGCGCCAATATAAGGAGCGGAAGCGTCAGTGCGCGCGTCAGATCAAAGGCGATCACCGGAAAGACGACGACCACACACAACCCAGCAGCAAAACCCGCAAACAGATATCCGACGTGCTTGAGGTTTTGTACCGCAAACAGCGAAAACACGAGCCACAGGGTCCAAATCACACCGAGTTCAGTGGGTAAGAGCGCACCCGCCTCGAGGCGTTCGATCAAACTTGGATCCGTACCAAGCGCGTGCCCATGCGCCAGCGACGAGCTCGCCAGCGCAACAACTCCTAGACAGCGTTTATCCAACGAGATAGGTCAATCCGACAAGTGAAATGACACCGCCGCAACCACGAATCATGAGCTCGCCACGCGGTAGCATGGTGAGGAACCCAAGCCCAATGCCGATCATGTGCAAAAGACCCGTACCCACAACAAATCCGGCACCATAGGTCAACACACTCATTTCAGCTGGCATCTCAAGGCCATGCGCGTATCCGTGAAACAAGGCAAACACCCCAACAAGCACCATCGCAATGGCAAGCGGCGCGCGGAATTTCAGGACAATCAATGCACCAAGCACTACGCCCGAGAGTGCAATGATGAACTCAACCAAAGGCAGGGTGACGCCGAGGATACCGACAGCGGCTCCCACTGCCATGATCGAGGGAAATACGATCGGCAATAACCAAAGTGCACGATCACCCAAAAAGGCGCCCCAAAGCCCCACGGCAACCATCGCAATCAGGTGGTCATAGCCGAGAATCGGATGCAAAAAACCTTTCATAAATCCGCCGCCGGCTATCGCTACATCCGGTGCATGGGCAAAGACAACAGCTGGGAATAATGCGAGACAGGTGACAAGTGCTTTTTTGATCATGGGACATCCTTGAGGTCGTTCATATGTATAAAAGCCCTGTGAGGCTATCGTACTTTCATGACAACGGAAAGACGCGACACGCCATCGAGCGTCTTCGATGACCGGCAGAGGGTATTGGGAATTGGCTCCGCGAGCAGGACTCGAACCTGCGACCAAAAGATTAACAGTCTTCTGCTCTACCAACTGAGCTATCGCGGAACTCAGGATGGGCGCGAACTTTAATGATTCGCCGGGGTATCGTCAAGCCCCACGGGTTGTTTTATGGCTGTTTGCGGTTTGATCAGGAGCGTAATAATCCGCGACCGATTTTTTTCCAAGGTTTTCCGCCCGATTCCTTTGACAGCCAAGAGCTCCTCAGGTGTCTGAATGGGCCCAAAGGCCTCACGAAACGCGATAATTTTTTCAGCCTTAGCCGGCCCGATTCCGATCAAAACAGCCGACAGCTCATCGACATCAGCAACATTTACATCAACCGTATCACCGGCCAAGGCAATCGCCGACAACATCCACCACATCAGTAACACAATCGTGCGCATCTCACCCTCCTTTCGATCAATCTAAATGAGATCCTGATCGAAAGCTGGCCGTTCAGGGACAGGAGATGTCAGAGTTCGTCGACAATTCGATGCAATGCCCGACGCGGGTTCTCAGACTCGGTGATCGGCCGTCCAATCACCAGATATGTGGCGCCGGCGGCCAGCGCATCAGAGGGCGCGACAACACGCGCTTGATCATTATTTGGCGCCCAAAGCGGACGAATGCCTGGGGTGACGAGGCACAGTGACGGGCCGTGTACGGCACGCAATCGTTCTGCTTCCTGTGCCGAGCACACCACTCCATCCAGTCCAGACGCGACTGCTAAAGCAGTCATTTGATCGACCTGGGCATCTAAACGTCGGTCCACGCCCAGGTCGTCGAGATCCGATTGCTGCATGGAGGTTAGGACCGTGACGCCGATCAGTAGCGGTGGATGACTGAGTTCACTGAGCGCTGCTCGCGCCGCCTGCATCATGGAGCGACCGCCCGCACAGTGTACGTTGACCATCCAAACACCAAGATTCGCAGCCGCGCGCACCGCACCGGCACACGTATTTGGGATATCGTGGAATTTCAAATCCAGAAAGACTTCAAAGCCTGCGTCTTGACATAAGCCAACCGCCCGAGGGCCTACAGCGGTGAACAACTCTTTACCAATTTTGACGCGACACATCGCGGGGTCGAGTTGTTGGAGAATTAGACCTAAACGATCCGTTGAATCAACATCAAGCGCAACGATCAGCGGAGACTGCATCAGTCAGATTTCCGAGCGTTTGATGGCCAGATACTTGTCAAAGCAGTCAGTACACTGCCAGTCACCAAGCCAATGAATAATGCCCCCAACACCAATACGGCGATACTGACTGCAGGGAGTTGGACCCAGACCAGATCCAAAGCGACTTCAGTGGGATTAAAGAGATACAGAGCACAACCGGTCACGAGGAGGGCTAACACCCAAGCCAACGTGACCAGTCGCCTCAAAAGCCTCATGACTTCCTGGCTTCCAAAAAGGCATCATTTACTGCCTCTCTGAGTTCCTTCCCTGGTTTGAAATGTGGGACTGCTTTGGAATCGAGAACCACGGATTCACCGGTTTTCGGATTTCGACCCACACGTGCTTTCCGTGTATGCAGCGAAAACGAGCCAAATCCACGCAACTCAATCCGTCCGCCCTCAACCAGTTGATGACTCATACGGTCAAAAATGGCCTTCACAGCAAGTTCCACATCTTTGGGAGGCAAAGCGGGATAGCGACTCGCAATCCGCTCAATCAACATTGATTTTGTAATACCTGACATGCAACAAATCCAATCAACGGCCGGAATAACCCGGCCGATTCACTCAACTCAGTCGCGACCTTCCATCTGAGCCTTAATCAGCTCACCAATGGTCGTTGGACCCACTTCTTCTTCCTCAGAAGAGCCTTCGTTGAGGGTTCGAAGTGCTTCTTTCTCTTCAGCCTCTTCCATGGCTCGAATGGAGATGGAGATGTTGCGAGTCTTGCGATCCACATTGATGATCTTTGCTTCAACTTCATCACCGACGTTGAGAACGTTCCGCGCATCTTCAACGCGGTCTCGTGCAATGTCAGAGGCCTTCAATGTCGCAACCACGCCTTCACCCAAATCGACGGATGCATGCTTTGCTTCCACCTCAGTGATCGTTCCCTTCACCACAGCACCTTTCTCTGTACCGGAGAAGAAATCACCCATGGGATCCTCTTCCATCTGCTTCACGCCAAGCGAAATCCGCTCGCGTTCTGGGTCAACAGCCAGAATCACCGCCTCAAGGTCTTCGCCTTTCTTGAAGTTTCGAACAGCTACTTCACCGGGCTCGCTCCACGACAAATCTGACAGATGAATCAATCCATCGATGCCGCCATCGAGGCCAATGAACACCCCAAAATCGGTAATTGACTTGATCGGTCCGGACACCTTTTCGCCCTTGGCGTGCGTTGCCGAGAATGCTTCCCATGGGTTGACTTGGCATTGCTTGATACCAAGTGAAATCCGGCGACGCTCCTCATCAATATCCAAAACCATGACCTCGACCTCATCGCCCAAGGATACGATTTTAGATGGATGGACGTTCTTGTTGGTCCAATCCATTTCTGAGACGTGAACGAGCCCTTCAACACCCTCTTCGATTTCGGCAAAACAGCCGTAGTCGGTCAGATTGGTAATCCGTGCGTTGACGCGCGTATTTACCGGATACCGATTTTTGATTTCGACCCATGGATCTTCACCCAATTGCTTCAGGCCAAGCGACACACGATTTCGCTCGCGGTCGAACTTCAACACCTTCACATCCACTTCATCACCGACACCGACAACCTCGGATGGATGTTTGATCCGCTTCCAAGACATATCAGTGATGTGCAAGAGTCCGTCAACACCGCCTAAATCAACAAACGCACCATAATCTGTCAGGTTCTTCACGATTCCCTTCACAGCTTGGCCCTCAACGAGGTTTTCAAGCAGCGCTTCGCGCTCTTCTGAATTCTCCTGCTCGAGAACCGCACGGCGCGATACGACCACGTTGTTACGACGCTGGTCGAGCTTGATCACTTTAAATTCGAGGTCTTTACCCTCTAAATGAGCGACATCGCGAACCGGACGGACATCCACCAGTGACCCCGGTAAAAATGCCCGAATCCCATCCAAGTCAACCGTAAATCCGCCTTTGACCTTCCCGTTGATGATGCCGTTAACAACTGCGTTGTCTTCATGCGCTTTCTCAAGATCGATCCAGGCTTCGGCACGTTTGGCTTTTTCACGCGACAAACGGGTTGCACCGAATCCGTCTTCAACTGCGTCTAACGCAACCTTGACCGAATCACCAACCGCCACAGACAGCTCACCGCCTTCTGAGTAAAACTGGGATTTTGGAATAGCGCCTTCGGATTTCAGGCCGGCATTTACGATTACAAAGTCTGGCTCGATGGAAACGACCGTGGCCTCAACAATGGCACCCGGTGTCATATCAATATCATTCAGACTCTGCTCAAAGAGTTCTGCGAACGTTTCGCTCATTCAATTGTCCTATCTTTTTCGGCATTCTGCCGTCCGTCTGATCAGCCCAGGCGGAGTTGGTTTATCGGGCCGGCGCGCGAGAATGCTGATGTCGCAACCGCTCCCTTTCCGTGTTACTGCATCAAGCCCTTTGCCCGACACAGGTCTCTCACCACTGCCAATACATCAGCAGGGGTTTTTTCCGAACTATCAATCACGTACGCATCATCTGCCGCCACTAAGGGAGCGACTGTCCGCGTGCGATCACGGATGTCTCGAATTTCGAGGTCGCGTAGTATAGCGGACCGCTCAACTGTTTGACCAGACTCAATTAATTCCAGATAGCGACGATCCGCTCTGACGGCCGCACTGGCATCCAAAAAAATCTTCAATGTTGCATCTGGAAACACGACGGTTCCCAGATCTCGACCATCACCGACGAGACCAGGAGCCTTGACCTGACTGCGCTGTAGGCTCATCAGTGCCTCACGCACTTCAGGATGCACGGCGACCTGGCTGGCCGCATCTGCGACATCTTGATTACGAAGACTGCCTGCAATATTGCGTCCATCAAGTTCAATCTGAGTGGTGTGTTGGTCGTAGGGAAAGGCCAATTCAAGGCCAGCAGCCAGCGCGCAGAGTGCGTGGGCATCTTGAAGATCAACACCACGGTCCAGTGCAGCCAGGCCCAAAATACGATAGATGGCTCCAGAATCGAGAAGGTGAAAGCCAAGCATGGCTGCCGTCAAACGGGCCGTTGTTCCCTTTCCTGAACCGCTTGGGCCATCAATGGTGACCACAGGTGCCGTCACGATGACACCGTCAGGGGAAAGCCAATCTGACGAGCAAGCCCGACAAAATTTGGAAAACTCGTCGCCACATTGGCACAGTCCTCGACTACAACCGGTGTTTCAGCGCGAAGCCCGGCCACGCTGAACGCCATCGCAATCCGGTGATCTTCGTGCGCGTGCACACGTCCACCCTGGAACACCCCGTTAGCGCCAAGCCCTTGGATGACGGCACCATCGGCAGTCCCTTCAATCGTCACGCCTAAGGTAGTGAGTCCATCGACCATACTTTGAATGCGATCCGACTCTTTCACACGCAACTCAGAGGCGCCAGACACACGCGTCTCTCCGGCCGCCAAAGAGGCTGCAACGAATAACACTGGAAACTCATCAATGGCTAATGGGACGAGCGCCTCAGGCACATCAATCCCTTGAAGCGGCGCCGCCTGAACACGCAAATCAGCCACAGGTTCACCGCCGACCTCACGCGCATTATGGATTTCAATCCGTGCACCCATCCGGTTTAGGATTTCAATCACTCCAATCCGCGTTGGATTCATACCCACATGTTCAATCCAAACGTCCGAACCCGGCACAATGGATGCAGCCACAAGAAAAAAGGCAGCCGAGGAAATATCAGAGGGAACATCAATGTGGCACCCAGTCAGACGACCCCCGCCTTGCAAACGCGCGGTCGCTCCCTCGCGGGCGACCGGATAGCCAAACCCAGCCAGCATTCGCTCCGTGTGATCCCGTGTGGGTGCAGGTTCGGTGACACTGGTTTCGCCCTCGGCATACATCCCAGCCAGCAACAACGCGGACTTCACTTGCGCACTTGCCACCGTGAGATCTGTGTGGCATCCCACCAGGGTGTGTCCACCCCGGATCCGGATTGGTGGAGTCCCATCAGCTGCGGTCTGTATCTGCGCCCCTAATAATGCGAGCGGATCCGCAACACGGCGCATGGGACGCTTGGATAACGAAGAGTCGCCTGTAAGTTCGGTGTCAAAGCGCTGACCGGCGAGGATGCCAGACAGTAGGCGCATTGAGGTGCCTGAATTCCCCATGTAGAGCGGACCGACTGGGGCTTTCAATCCATCACGGCCAACGCCCTGGATGACAACGCGACCCTCGTTTGGTCCGTCAATGGCAACCCCCATTTCTCGAAAGGCCTGTACAGTTGCAATCGCATCTTCACCTTCTAAAAATCCGTCAACCGTCGTGACACCATCGGCAAGCGATCCAAGCATAATGGCGCGGTGCGAAATTGACTTATCGCCCGGCACGCGAATTCTTCCGCTGAGCCCAGAGGTCGGTGCCGTGATTTCAAAAATTGATGGATGTGTGTCGGCCACCGACTGGACTCCTTGATCTGAAAGCGAAGAAAAATGACGGCGTGCATCGCGTGCCCGCTCAAAACTTGAGCGCAACCAATCGCCGTCACCGGCTGCAATCGCATCACGCATGGCGCGCAATCGCTCGGTGTACCGATCAAGACCGGCGAGAAGAGCTGCTTGATTGGCAAGACTGATGTCACGCCACATGACAGGATCTGATGCGGCGATCCGTGTGAAATCACGAAATCCGCCCGCGGCATATCGAAATATCTCCAGATGCTCGTCATCATCTGACAGTGCATGCACCAAATTAAAGGCCAGCACATGCGGTAAATGACTGGTCAACGCCAGCACTTCATCGTGGCGTTTAACATCCATGCGAGACACCGTCCCGCCGACGTCCTGCCAGAGTGCCTCGACCGACTCGATCGCCGTGACTGAGGTTGTTTCAACTGGCGTCAGGATAATCTGGTGTCCAATAAACAATGTTGCGTCGTGCGCCTCGACACCTGAGAGTTCACTGCCTGCAATCGGATGGCCTGGAACAAACCACTCAGGCATCGATCCAACGACTGACAACACATCCTTCACAACACTGTGTTTGGTGGATCCTGCATCAGTGACCACAGTCGAACCTGTGCGTGCCTTGTAGACCGACTCAAAGACAGACCGAAACTGCCCCATGGGCACGGCAATCAGCACAATATCGGCCGCCTGCATGACCTCATCAACGGAGTGACACGCTGCATCAATTAACCCAAGGCCAAGCGCTTGCTCACGCGTCGATTCAGTCCGAGCGTATCCCTGAAGCCACACATCGGCTCCCGTTTTTTTAAGTGCAGCGCATAGACTTGCGCCAATCAGGCCGAGTCCGATGACGGCGACACGCTTCACAGCACAGCCCGTGGGTAGGATCCTAGAATTTTGAGTTCCGCAGATCGTGTACGGACCGCATCGAGAAAGGTCGCCACCGCCGGATCTTTGGCATGACCGACAAAATCAATAAAAAATCGATACGACCAAACTCCCGAGTGGGAGGGGCGAGACTCCATCCGCGTCATATCGATGCCGTGGGCCTCAAAGGGCTCAAGCAATCGATACAGTGCACCTGGCTCATTTTTCACAGAGACAATCAACGAGGTCTTGTCATTCCCAGACGGCTCAGTGCGTTGCCGTCCAATGACTAGAAAGCGGGTGGTGTTGTCGGGCCGGTCTTCGATCGACGGTGCTAAAACCTCCAGATCATAGGTTTCTGCAGCGCGCTCTCCAGCCACTGCCGCCAACCCCGCTTCGCTCGATGAAGTCGCCACAGTGCGCGCCGCCTCAGCATTTGAGGACACACTGTATCGATGTGCGTCGGGGAGATTGGCATCCAACCATTGCCTGCATTGCGCCAGGCTTTGTTGATGCGAGTAGACCGATTGGATCTGGCTAATGTCAGTACCTGGCTTCACCATCAACGCCTGATGAATACGCATTTCAACCTCGCCGCAAATCACCAAGGACGAGTCGAGAAAACACTCAAGCGTATGCGTGACCATTCCTTCTGTGGAGTTCTCGATTGGCACAACCCCATAATCCAAGGTTCCCGCATCAACATCACGAAACACATCGGCGATGGTCGTCAACGGACGCGTATCCACAGCATGACCAAAATGTTTGAGCGCGGCCGATTCAGTGAAGGTTCCCATCGGCCCAAGAAACCCGACAGCGAGCGGCCGCTCAAGTGCCAAGCAACCGGACATGATTTCGCGGAAAATGCGCGCCACTTCAGCACCCGGCAAAGGCCCCTGATTTCGCGCAATCACACTCGAAAGAATCTGAGATTCACGTTCGGGGCGATAGTAAATGGGCGCTTCACCGCTATCAGCCATCTCAGCTTGTTTCACCAAGGCGACGCGTTGTGCACACTCAGCACGCGCATTAATCAGACGCTGGATCTCTTGATCGATGGCATCAATCTCGTCTCGAATCTTGGCGAGTTCGGGATGCGTACTCACGCCGAGGTCCTCTCAAATTCACGCATAAAATCAATCAATATCTGCACATCATCTTCGCTGATCGCATTGTATATCGAGGCACGCATGCCGCCGACGCTTCGATGCCCTTTTAAGTTTAGCAAGCCATGCGCTTCCGCCTGAGATACAAATGCTGCATCGCGGTTGGCATCATGCAGCACAAAGGGCACGTTCATCCAACTGCGCGCCGATGTAGCCACCGGGTTTTGGTAGAGCGAACTCTGATCAATGGCAGCATACAGCATCTCTGCTTTCCGCTGATTTCTGGACTCCATTGCCGACACGCCGCCAGAGTCACGCACCCATTCAAGGACTAACTTCAACACCCAAACAGGGAACACCGGCGGCGTATTGACCATCGAGTCATTGGCCATTTGATTGGTGTAATTCAAAAGCGATGGTGTCGACGCTTGCGGCTCAATGGCGAGATCATCGCGAATGAGCACAATGGTCACACCGGCAGTACCCAAGTTCTTCTGAGCACCGGCATACACCAGCGAAAATTCTTGCATTGGCATCTGACGAGATAACAAATGCGATGACATGTCGGCTACGACAGGAATCTCAATATCCGCGAGTGATCCAAACCATTCCACCCCGTGAATGGTTTCGTTAGTGCACAGGTGAAAGTAGCAGGCCGAGTCCGGAATGCGCCAATCCGATCGTGGTGGAATTTCGGTGTAACTCGATGCCTTCGAAGACGCAACTTCGACAGCGTCCCCATAGCGTTGACACTCTTTGATGGCTTTTTCAGACCAGGCACCCGTGGTGAGATATGCACCACACGCACCGGCTCTCAGGAGGTTCATCGGCAGCTGTGCAAACTGAAGTGTGGCACCGCCTGGCAAAAACAGCGCCCGATACTCAGACCCAATCCCAAGCAGGGATTTTAATAACGACTCGGTCTCCTCAAAGAGACTGACGATCCGCGCATCGCGATGCGAATGCTCCATGACCGAAATACCCGAACCGGCAAAATCAGCCAGTTCAGTCTGCATTCGCTCCAACACAGGCACCGGCAGTGCCGCTGGCCCCGAACAGAAATTAATCGGCCGAGGCATCATCAGGCTCTTCTGGCACAACAACATCGCCCTCGTCTGTCACCACCGCTGTATCGGAATCCGGTTCCGAGACCGCATCAACACGCACCAAGGATTCCCCGCTGGATAGACGAATCAATGTGACACCCTGTGTATTGCGACCCAAAATCGAAATATCTTCGCAGGGTGTACGAACCATGGTGCCGTTATCTGTGATCAGTAATAGATCATCGCCATCGATGACTTGGGCTGCACCGACGACCGCACCATTGCGTTCAGATGTTTGGATCCCGATCACACCCATTGCCCCGCGACCTTTACACGGGAACTCGCTGATCAAGGTCCGTTTCCCATATCCTTTCGCGCAGGCGAGCAGCAAGGTCGCTTCATCATCGGCCACGATCATCGCCACTACACGTTCATCAAATGCTTTTAAGCGGATACCGCGGACACCACGCGCCTCACGCCCCATCGGCCGGACTTCGGCCTCATCAAACCGCGTGACCTTGCCGTTTGAATTGACCAATACGATATCGCGTGTCCCGTCGGTGATCGATGCACCGATCAAGGTGTCTGCTTCATTGAATTCAATCGCCCGGATACCGGCGGCTCTCGGTCGGGCAAAGCGCTCCAGCGGCACCTTTTTCACAGTCCCCATCGCCGTTGCCATGAATACAAACCGCCCTTCACCGCGATCATCTTCGCCGAGCGCCAAGACAGCGGTGACACGCCCGCCGTCTTCCAACGCATCAATCATATTGACAATGGGCTTACCGCGCGCATTGCGTCCAGCTTGGGGGATTTCATAGACCTTTAACCAATGCAACCGACCGGTGTCTGTGAATAGCAACAAGGTGTCGTGCGAGTTGGCGACCAACAAGAGATCGACCACATCTTCGTCCTTTAAGTTGGTCGCACTCTTCCCGCGACCACCGCGACGCTGCGACTGATAGGACGCAATGGGTTGTGATTTGGCATATCCCGTCTTTGAAAACGTCACCACCATGTCTTCGCGAGGAATCAAATCCTCTGTCGACAAGGACACATGGCGCTCCATGATTTCAGCCCGCCGCGCATCGCCGAATTGAGTCTTCACGGCCTCCAGTTCTTCGCGGATGACTTGAGTCAGTCTCTCGGGATTAGCCAGAATGGCTTCTTTTTCAGCGATGTCGTCAAGGATGGTGCCGTACTCTGCCAACAGCTTTTCAATCTCGAGTCCGGTCAATCGATGCAAGCGCAGATCGAGAATGGCCTGCGCCTGTGCCGGACTCAGGTGATAGCGCCCGTCGATTAGCCCATAGCCCTCCGGTAAATCATCCGGCCGAATCCCACCAGTGCCTGCTCGATCAAGCATCTCTGTCACCGACCCTGGCGCCCACGAAGTCGCGATCAGTCGCTCTTTGGCAACCTGCGCATTCTCAGATCCCTTGATTAACTCAATCACCGGGTCAATGTTGGCCAATGCAACAGCCTGCCCCTCCAAAATGTGCCCACGCTCGCGGGCCTTTCGGAGCTCAAAAATGGTGCGTCGAGTGACAACTTCGCGACGATGCCGGATAAAACACGACAGCAGTTCTTGGAGATTCAATGTCCTCGGCTGACCATCAACAAGGGCCACCACATTGATCCCAAAACTGCATTGCAACTGCGTCTGCGTAAATAGATTATTCACTACGACTTCAGGGGTTTCGCCGCGCCTGAGTTCAACAACGATGCGCATCCCTTCTTTGTCGGATTCATCACGGAGTTCAGTAATGCCCTCGAGCTTTTTCTCTTTCACAAGCTCCGCGATCTTCTCAATCACCTTGGCTTTGTTGACTTGGTACGGGATCTCAGTGAATACAATGGATGCCTTGTCATCGCCTTCGATATGATAGCGAGATCGCATGATGACGCGGCCACGACCTGTGGCATACGCTTCTCGCACGCCCTCGAGACCGTTGATCAACCCGCCGGTTGGAAAATCTGGCGCTGGAATATGCTCCATCAGCTCTTCAACGGTGATCGATGGCTTATCCAAAAAGGCCAAACATCCATTGATGACTTCGGTCAGATTGTGCGGCGGTATATTTGTCGCCATCCCCACCGCGATTCCAGCCGACCCGTTGACCAGCAGGTTCGGAATTTTTGTCGGTAAGACATCCGGGATTTTCTCGGTCCCGTCGTAGTTCGGCACATAGTCCACCGTCTCTTTTTCAAGATCCGCCAGAAGTTCATGTGCAATCCGCTCCATGCGGATCTCGGTGTAGCGCATTGCAGCTGCGCGATCGCCATCGACCGAGCCAAAATTGCCTTGACCATCAATCAAGGGGTAGCGCATTGAAAAGGGCTGTGCCAGTCGAACAATGGTGTCATAGACCGCAGAATCCCCATGCGGGTGATATTTACCGATCACATCACCGACGACGCGCGCAGACTTTTTATAGGCGGAATTCCAGTTGTTGTTCAGCTCACTTTGT
This sequence comes from uncultured Gammaproteobacteria bacterium, assembly GCA_913057215.1. Classification (GTDB taxonomy): domain Bacteria; phylum Pseudomonadota; class Gammaproteobacteria; order Pseudomonadales; family Litorivicinaceae; genus HIMB30. The sequence goes on along the minus strand of CAJXNQ010000001.1, from coordinate 57,488 downwards.
GCAAACAACACACGCCGGTGTACTGGCTTCAGTCCGTCTCGAACATCTGGCAATGCCCGACCGACGATGACGCTCATCGCGTAATCGAGGTAGCTGGTTTTTAATTCATCTTCGATGTTAATCGGGAGTATTTCGCGTGCCGCATCAGACATGGACGAGGGTATTTCCTAGCAGTGTTCTAAACCGCCAATGATAGCATGGAACACAACACAAAGGACCGCTTCTGTGACTCGCTATCAATCCCTTGTATGATGCACCAACACTGGTCTCAAATAGGCACGCAGCCCATGCACGCAGATGCTGATCCAAAAGAAGTCACCAAGTTCAATGGCATTGCTCGATCCTACTGGGATCTCGAAGGACCCATGCGCGCACTCCACCAGATGAATCCATTGCGCATCGACTTCACCGAATCTTTCGAGCCACTGCGTGATGCGGAGGTTCTCGACGTGGGATGCGGGGGTGGTCTGGCGGCGGAGGCACTCGCCAAACGAGGCGCTCGGGTCACTGCCATCGATGCATCACCCGAGATGTTGCGCGTTGCTCAATTGCACGCCGCCGAATCCCAGGTCGTGATCGACTATCAGCAGACAACGGCTGATGCCTTGGCGGAGACGAGTGCCGGCCGTTTTGACGTGGTGACTTGCTTTGAGATGATCGAGCACGTCCCAGATCCGGCCTCGACGCTTCAGTCAATTGCGCGCCTTGTCCGTCCCGGTGGCCATTTAATCCTCTCGACCATCAACCGCACTCCCATTGCTTATTTGGGAGCAGTAGTCGCCGCTGAATATCTTCTGAACTGGGTTCCCAAGGGCACCCATGACTATCAACGCTTCCTGAAGCCCTCTGAAATTGCAGCCATGATACGGCCTTGTGGACTTGATGTTGTGGCGATCGAGGGTGTGGTGTTCCAACCGCTGTATCAACAATTCAAGCGAAGCACACGCGATTTGCAAATCAATTATCAACTTGCCGCGAGAAAAACAGCTCATGGATAGCCTGAAACAGATCGTTGAAACACTGAGCCAAGCGCCCCGATTCGACGACCAAATCATTGCTGTCACGGGTGCAAGTCAAGGAATCGGCCGCGCGCTGGCCCTACTATTGGCCGCTCGAGGCGCCACTATCATTTTAATCGCAAGCCATGAGGACAGGCTCAACCAAGTCTACGATGAGATTGTCGAGGCCGGTGGTCAAACCCCGCTGATCGTTCCTGTTGATTTTAAAGGTCTGACATCTGCTGGAGCACAGGAGTTGGCCGATTATCTCAGTGACACCTTCGATCGCCTCGATGGGTTGGTGCACATGGCCGGCATTTTGGGTGGACGCGAGCCGATCCAAACGCATCGACCAAGTCAATGGGAAGACACGCTGCAAATCAATCTCACGGCTGTCTTTCATTTAACACAGGCCTTACTACCTTTGCTAAACCGCGCAGAAAGCGGACGCGTGGTATTTGCCACCTCGAGCGTGGGTTATCGTGTTGAGGCCTACTGGGGAGCATATGCGGTGTCTAAAGCAGGACTTGAGATGTTCGCTGGCATCCTCGCAAAAGAACTTGAGAATACAGAGACCACCCGAGTTGTCACGATCAACCCTGGTGGCACGCGCACCCAAATGCGTGCGCAAGCCAAACCGGCAGAGAATCCAAACACTTTACCCAGCCCGGATCAGGTCGCCGAGGTCTTCAGCTTCGGGCTCACACCGCAGGCCGACAGCTTTCATGGTCAACGGATCAACGCGCGCGACGTGATGGCGGCTTTGGGGACTTGGCCCGCGTCTGGCTCGACTCGGTGATCCGACCGCTTCCTTTTTTGGATAAGCGCCGTCGCACATCCTTCAATTGCTGAGGAGTCATTTTTGGAACTGGAACACTCGGCAAATCCACAAGCTTGGCTAGATCATCCACCTCTTTCTGACCAAGCTCGACAAACTGTCCTTGTTTCAGAAAAGAAGGTAAGAAAATACACCCATAGCGAACCCGCTTCAGCCGATTCACCTGGAAACCCAAACTCTCCCAGAGCCGCCGCACTTCGCGATTTCGACCTTCCATCAGGGCCACATAAAACCAACGGTTCGAGCGTTCAGGATCATCTTCCGGATGCACCACGATATCGGTAAACCGCGCCGATCCATCGTCCAGGATCACACCTTCAACCAAGGTCTTCAAATGACTCTCTTGCACATCTCCATGCACGCGGACCAGGTATTCACGATCCACTTCATTGGAAGGGTGCATCAAGCGATTCGCCAACTCGCCATCCGTGGTCAAAAGCATTAAACCGGATGTATTGATATCCAGTCGTCCCACTGCGATCCAACGACCGGATGCAAGTTTAGGAAGCCGATCAAAAATGGTGGGGCGGCCTTCAGGATCTGAGCGCGTTGACACTTCACCCTCTGGCTTGTGATATGCCAGCACAAGGCGTGATTGCGAAAAGAGTTCAGACGCATCCAATAGCCGGCCGTCAAATTTCACCTGATCTGTTGCTGTTACTTTTTGACCCAGCGTTGCTGTCTCGCCGTTGACTGCAATGCGACCGGCTGTAATTGCGTCTTCCAAGGCGCGACGTGAACCCAGTCCAGCGCGAGCCAATACCTTTTGTAATCGCTCACTCATTCGATGAATCCAGTTGATCGAGTAAATCCTCGGTGGGCGCAGAGATCAGTCCTTCAGCGGCTGGCAAGTCATCCAGCGTCTTCAGACCGAAATCATCGAGAAATTGTGTTGTTGTCGCATAGAGTGCCGGACGGCCTGGCACTTCCTTGTAGCCGACGACTGTAATCCAACCACGCTCTTCCAGCGTTCGAATAATCTGCGTGTTCACAGCCACCCCACGTACCGATTCAATCTCACCACGCGTCACCGGTTGGCGATAGGCAATCATCGCAAGCGTTTCAAGTGTTGCGCGGGAATATCGCCCGGGTTTGTCATCATTTAAATGAGCCAGGTAGGGTGCAAAGGTTTCAGAAACCTGAAAACGAAAGCCCCCAGCCACCTCAACCAATTGCACAGCGCGGTCGGCGTACAGCTCAGCAAGACGGTCAAGCGCCTCTCTCAGCATGCCCTCAGACGGCGGTTTCGCGTCTCCAAATAGCTGGCGCATCCGGTAGATGCTCATCGGTTCCCGTGCTGAGAACAGTGCGGCCTCTAAAATCTGAATACGATCTGGTTCAGGCATCAGCCACCCCACGGATGTAAATCACAGAACCGGGTGCGGCCTGTACCAGCGCACAGAGCCCCTCTCGGACCAACTCCAAGATCGCTAAAAATGAAACCACCACACCGGCTCGCCCCTCGTCTACTGAAAACACATCGGCCAGTGTGAGCTCAGCGCGCTCCTTCAGTTTCATCAGAACCTCACTCATCCGCTGTCGCGTCGAAAGAGGCTCCCATTCAATCTGATGGGCCGAAGACAACTGGGCTCTTGCGAGTAATTCACCAAAGGCCACCACAAGTTCAGACAAATCAACTGCTGGTGGACTCACGTGACAATCAATATCAGGTGAGGCGGCCTGCGCCACTTGGAAATCGCGATCGATTCGCGGCAAGGCATCCAAGGACTCTGCAGATTGTTTTATTTTTTCATACTCAAGTAGCCGTCTGATCAATTCAGCCCGCGGATCCAACTCCTCGTCGTCTTCACTGCTCGGCGCCTTTGGTAAGAGGGCACGCGATTTAATCTCGGCGAGCATGGCCGCCATCACCAGATATTCAGCAGCCAGTTCAAAGCGCATCGCCTCTAACAGTGCAATGTAGCCCATGTATTGACGGGTAATTTCGGCCACATCAATCCGCACAATATCGAGGTTCTGCCGCCGGATTAAATACAACAACAGATCCAGAGGCCCTTCAAAGGCATCCAGAATCACCTCCAGCGCATCCGGTGGGATATATAAATCTTCGGGCAGCTTGGTCAGTGGCTCACCATCAACCAGCGCCAATGGCAACTCACCTTGAACCTGTTGTGCGCTCACCGGTAACTTAAACCCATCGCCTGGCGCACTTCGGTCAATGTCTGACGCGCATCGTCTTCGGCTTTTTCTGCCCCCTCTAACAGAATGGAGCGCACCATGTCGGGGTTTTCCTCATACGGCTGCGCCCGGGCAATGATCTGCTCTTGCTCAGCAATCACCGCGTCAATAACCGGCTGTTTGCACTCCAGGCAGCCAATCCCAGCCGAGGTGCAGCCGGCTCGCGCCCAATCCTGCACTGACTGCTCTGAGTACACTTCGTGGAACTGCCAGACAGGACATTTTTCTGGGGTGCCTGGGTCAGAGAGTCTGACGCGGGCCGGATCTGTGGGCATCCGCTTGAGCTTGGTGACCACCGAATCCGCCTCTTCGCGCAGACCAATGGTGTTGCCATAGGATTTGGACATTTTTTGACCATCGAGTCCCGGCATTTTAGCGGCCTCTGTCAACAAGGCTTGGGGCTCCGGTAGGATGACTTTGCCGGTGCCTTCTAAATACCCAATCAATCGTTCACGATCAGCCAAGGTGATGTTTTGCTGTTCCTTGACCAGCGCTTGCGCCCGCTCAAGACCCTCTTGATCACCAGACTCGAGGTATCCCTTGCGCAGCGAGCGATAGAGTTTGGCAGCCTTCTTCCCCATCTTGTCGCATGCACTCTCGGCCAACTCTTCAAAATCTGGCTCACGCCCGTAGATGTGGTTGAATCGACGCGCAATTTCTCGTGTGATTTCAATGTGTGCGACTTGATCTGCACCCACGGGCACCTGACCTGCGCGATATAACAAAATGTCTGCGCTTTGTAAGAGGGGATAACCTAAGAAACCATAGGTGGTTAAATCTTTGTCTGTGAGTTTCTCTTGTTGGTCTTTATAACTCGGAACACGCTCAAGCCATCCAAGCGGTGTCATCATCGACAGCAAAAGATGCAACTCAGCGTGCGCAACCACCTGTGACTGCACAAACAAGGTGGCAGATCCTGGATTGATCCCACTGGCCAACCAGTCGATCACCATATCTTGTGTAGCCTGCTCAATACCACGTGTGTCTTGGTAGTGCGTCGTCAGAGCGTGCCAATCTGCGACAAAGAAGAAACACTCATACTCGTGCTGTAACCGAACCCAGTTTTTAAGTACGCCATGATAATGGCCCAGATGTAACCTGCCCGTGGGACGCATGCCGGACAGCACCCGTTGGGAGGGATCAACCCCGCTCAAATGAGACTCCTCAAAACACAACTCAAAGTAGATGATACAAGGTTAATCGCTTCCAGAAAATGCACTGACATCGCCCGCGCCAACCCGGGTGATCTGCGGCACGTCTTCGGTTAAATCGATTACGGATGTGCCCTCAAAACCGCAGAACCCGCCATCGATCACGAGATCAAGCTGGTGACCTAAGCTTTCGTTGATGTCATAGGGGTCGGTCAGGGGCAGGCTCTCACCGGGCAGCATGAGTGTTGAGGTCATCAAGGGCTCGCCAAGCGCCTGCAAAATATCCAATGCAATGACATTGTTGGGAACGCGAATCCCGATTTGCTTCCGTTTCGGATGCAACAACCGACGCGGCACCTCGCGCGTGGCGTCAAGAATAAACGTATAGGCCCCTGGCGTGTGTGCTTTGAGAAGCCGGTAGATTTGATTTTCGACCCGTGCATAGGTCGCAATTTCAGACAGGTCCCGACACAGCAATGTGAAGTTGTGTTTGTCATCGAGCCGACGAATCTGCCGGATCACATCCACCCCGCGCTTGTTCTCAAGTGCACACGCCAGGGCATAGCCGGAATCGGTGGGGATGACCGAGACCCCGCCTGAGCGCACAATATCGACAGCTTGCTGAATCAATCGTGGCTGCGGATTGTCTGGGTGGATGGCAAAAAATTGGGCCACAGACGCTCAATCCCTGTCGTGAAAAAAGGTATGATGCCAGAAATGACAAGGATACTTCGATGAAACTGATTCTCGACTTCTTACCCATCCTGATTTTCTTTGCGGTGTACAAATTCACAGACGATCTCATCACCGCCACCGCGGTCCTGATTCCGGTGACAATCATCCAAGTGGGTGTGGTCTATTGGCTGACGAAGACCATCGAAAAAATGGCGCTGGTGACGCTCGCGTTGGTGGTTGTTTTAGGCGGAGCCACCATCCTTTTGAACGACGGTTGGTTCATTATGTGGAAGCCAACCGTCGTTAATTGGCTGTTTGCTGCGGTCTTTATTGGTAGTCACTACATCGGTGACCGACCCATTGTTCAGCGAATTCTCGCCCATGCCATCCAATTACCGGAGGAAAAATGGCGCACGCTCTCGTATGCATGGAGTGCATTCTTCGTCGTCTCTGGGATTTTAAATTTAATCGTTGCCTATCAGTTCTCAGAAAATGTGTGGGTGAACTTTAAACTATTCGGTCTGTTGGGCCTCACGTTCTTGTTCTTGATCGCACAAGGCATTTGGATCAGTAAACACGGCACCGAAGTCGCTGACGAACAGGGACACTCATGAGACGCGCATCCATTCTCACACTGTGTATTCTCCTGGGTTCGAGTCAGTCAGTGCTGGCCGAAACTGCGTTTATCACAGAGCAACTCGAGGTGCCGGTTCGCTCGGGTGAATCACGCGAATATCGCATTATTCGGTATTTAAAAGCAGGGACCCAAGTCACTGTGCTTGATGTCAGGGAATCGGGATACGCCCAGATTCGGGATACCCAAGACCGTGAAGGCTTTATTTTGAATCGCTACTTGGTTCCTGAGACTCCTGCCTTCGTCCGCGTGGGTGAGCTAGAACTTGAGCTGACCCAACGTGTTGAGGAAGTCAGACGATTGACCTCAGAAGTGGAAGCGCTTCGCCAAGCGCTCAGTGAAGCGGAGCGCGATGCCACGGAAGCCAGAGATCGATTGATTCAAAAAGAATCCGAACTGAATGAATTTTTGGCAACAGCGGGCGATTCGCTGACACTTCGCAATCGTTTGATCGCTCTCGAAACTGAGCGTCAGGCATTACTTGCAGACAATCAAACACTGCGGGCTGAGAAGCTGGTCGCTGGAGATGATTCGGCCAAGACTTGGTTTGGCTTGGGAGCACTCACGCTGGCCGTCGGTTGGTTTGCAGGCTTTTTAATGCCGCGTATCCGCCGGGCACGTGTCGACAACACGTTGTGAGACCCTATCGTACGGTGGGTCAAGCGACACTTGATCCGTCAAACCCACTGCGCGCTCCATCCTTTGATGATTTTTATTTCTCGACCAAAGATCCTGTGGGAGAACGTCGAGAGGTATTCATTGATGCTCAAAATCTGGTTGCCCGCTTTCAAGAACTGAGAACCGGACAGATCATTCGAATCGGTGAAACAGGTTTCGGGACTGGGCTCACCTTTTTGCTGACAGCCTCACTGTTTATCACCCATGCACCCATCCACGCCCGACTGCAGTGGATCTCAACTGAATACCACTGTCTGACGCGTGAGGATCTCAAACGGCTGCATCAGGCGATCACCTGGCCACCCGCGCTTGATCAACTGGCCAAGACACTGCGAGCCGATTGGCCCGTTCGGGTCGGATGTTGTCATCGCCGGCTCTTTGGCACAGGCCAGATCTGTTTAGATCTTCATTTTGGCGATGCCGGTGAGGTGTTTTCTGATCTGACAGGACGGATTGACGCATGGTGTTTAGATGGGTTCTCCCCCAATCGCAACCCAGACATGTGGTCTGAATCGCTCTTTCAATCCATGGCCCGCCTGAGCGACCCACACACCACATTGGCGACGTTCTCAGCAGCACGCCCTGTCCGAGACGGACTTCAGGAGGTGGGGTTTGAAATGACCAAACATCCTGGATTTGCAGGCAAGCGTGAGCGGATGACAGGCCGATTCACCCGCCATGTGCAGACTGATTGGATGGCCCCGCCTATCCGCTCTAACGCCCCTCAAACCGTAACCATCATCGGTGCAGGTCTGTCAGGCGCTTGGATGGCGCATGCATTGGCACGTCGTGGCATTGCATGCACAGTCTTTGATCGTGCCAACCCCGGGCAAGCCGCCTCAGGTAATACACAGGGCATCACCTATGCCAAGCTTGGCATCGAGGCCACGCCGGCAAGCCTCATTCAACTGCAAGCACTGGCATCGACCCACACGCTGTTTTCATCACTGGACGCCTCAAACGATTGGCACCCAACTGGTGTCCTATTGCTGTCGCTCTCCACTGCGGGCGAAACCCAACAGCAAAAGCTGATGCAAGCATTGAACCCTCCTGAGGCATTGATGCGTGCCGTTGATCAGAGTGAAGCCTCAGACCTTGCTCACCAAGCGCTGGCTTCTGGTGGGTTGTGGTTGCCAACCGGCGGATGGCTCAACCCAAGCACCAGCTGTCACACATTGCTCGCCCACCGCTTAATCGATGTCAAATCATCGCATGCATTGACAGGGCTGGAGTCAGACGGAGACATCCATCGATTACATTTTCAGACGGCTGCAGGGGAGACGCTGATCCACGACTGTGAACACGTCATTCTCGCAAATGCACTGGATGTCATGCAGTTTTCGCCAACCCCGCTGCCACTCAAACCCGTCAAAGGCCAGATCACACAATTGACGTGTGCGCGTTCAGTCGCAGTCCCCGTCTGTGGCGATGCCTATATTGCGCCGGCTGTGGATGGAGTCGCTACCTGTGGCGCCACGTACCACCCCAAACAGCAGGACACGGCTATTGATCCAGCAGATGATGTTGTCAATCTCAATCAGACCAACGCACTGTTTCAAGAAGCACTGTTTGCGACTGATTCTATTGCCGGACACCGAGCGGCGGTGCGGACGACCACACCTGACTACGCGCCCATCGCAGGACAGTTGGCACAGACCGCACAGTGGGATGATTTTCTGCGCGCGCTCAGTGTCGATGCAACCAGCGCGCCGCAGGCACCGCTGCCGTTTGCCACTGGGCTCTACGCACTGACCGGCCAGGGATCACGAGGGACGTTGACCGCACCTGTCACAGCAGAGATCGTCGTCAGTCAACTCCTCGGTGAGGTCTTGCCTGTATCGAAAACCGTCTACGCCGGACTCGCTCCAGACCGATTTATCCGACGAAACCACATCCGCGGCCTCAGCTGAAGGGATTCCACCAGGCACCAGAATCCAATTGATCTCGGCAACCGTTGAGTTGTGAATCAAACACGTTGGCCTGACGGTTGACCCGCTCGGCGACATTGATCAGCCACCGTTTCGAGCGAAATGTGCCGCGTTGAAATCCGCCCACGCCATCGTGATATGCCAAATAATGACGATAGGCATCGGACTTGGGAATGCCTGCGATGCGATGCGCACGATCGACATACCAGCCGACGAAATCGGCTGCATCCCGAAAGTCATCGCGCTCAGCCAGATACCGATTGGTTGCAGATCGATAATCAGACCAGGTTCCATCTTTCGCTTGTGGATATCCGTAGGCAGAACTTGCTCGAGGGCCAGGCAATACCCACAGAATCTTGGTTCGTGGTGGTTTCGCATCAGCCACAAATGAGGATTCCTGTCGGATGAATGCCAAAATCAGACCTTCAGACACATCCCACCGATCGGCTGCATCGTTGACCGCATCATACCAACCGGGTTTTTCCGCGAGGAGCTGACAGGCATTTTCAGTATTGCGCGGGGGGCTTTGGGCGCAGCCAACTAAGACTGCCAACCCAAGTACGAATGCCAATGATTTCATAGACCAAAAAGTTCCAAGAGTTCTGTTTCTGTTTTGATATCCACACCCAGCGCCTCCGCCTTGGCGAGCTTACTACCAGCATTTGAGCCAGCCACTAAACATGTGGTCTTCGCACTGACTGAGCTTGCAACCTTGGCGCCAAGGCCACGAAGACGTTCAGCGGCCTCATCACGCGTCATGGTTTCCAGTGTGCCTGTCAACACCCACGTTTGTCCTGATAAATCGACATCTGAGCGCGATGCATGATGCGCTGTGTCAGGCCAACTCACACCCAATTCAAGCAATTCATCAATCACGTGCCGATTCTCAGGCGCTCTGAAGAAGTGTTGAATATGCGAGGCTACAACGGGGCCAACATCTTCAACGGCCATCAGTGCAGCCTCATCAGCATCCATCAGCGTCTCAAGTTGACCAAAAGCAGTCGCAAGCGTCCGCGCGGTTGCCTCGCCAACATCCCGGATCCCGAGCGCGTATAGAAACCGTGCAAGTGTTGTCTGTTTTGATGCGGCGATGGCCTCAATCACATTTGACGCAGACTTTTCAGCCATGCGCTCCAAATTCACAAGATCAGCCGTGGTCAACCGGTACAAATCAGCCGGGGTCTGAACGAGTCCTTGTGCACACAAGACCTCAAGAAGTCGCTCGCCGACTCCATCGATATCCATGGCTTTTCGTGAGACAAAATGTTTCAAATGCTCAAGCCGTTGTGCACCACACACGAACCCACCTGTACAACGAATCACCGCCTCGCCACTGGCGCGTTCGACAGGTGATGCACAGACAGGACAGGCCGTTGGAATGGATACCGGTGCAGTCCGTGTTGCCGAGGCCTCAGTCAACACACGGATCACTTGTGGGATCACATCACCGGCGCGACGAATCATGACCGCATCGCCTGGGCGGACGTCGAGCCGTTCAATTTCATCAAAATTATGCAAGGTCGCATTGGAGACAGTCACTCCACCGACAAACACAGGTTTCAAACGCGCCACTGGGGTGATCGCGCCAGTCCGTCCCACCTGCAGATCGATCGCAATCACTTGAGTCGCCGCCTCTTGCGCTGGAAATTTCCAAGCGGTCGCAAACCGCGGGGCCCGCGCCACATAGCCAAGCGTCTCTTGGGCCGCCAGTGAGTTCACCTTCACAACCATGCCATCGATTTCATACGCCAACTGATCGCGACGCTCCATCAGCTCCTGATAGGCGGTCTCGATTCGATCCGGTGATCCAATGACCAACCCCGGATTCACAGGCACACCGAAGGATTGCAAAGATGCCATCACCGCCGCGTGGGTCTCACCAAGAGGCGCTGACACCTCACCCCATCCATAGGCATAAAATGACAGTGGACGGCTGGCAACAACTTCCGGATCCAACTGACGCAGACTTCCAGCGGCTGCATTTCTCGGATTGACAAAGCACTTTTCACCCTGTGCTGCCAACTGCTGATTCATGGCTTCGAATGCATGACGACGCATGAATACCTCGCCACGCACCTCAAGCACGTCCGGAATATGAGCGCCTCGAAGGCGCAATGGGATGCAGCGGATGGTTCTGACATTTTGGGTCACGTTCTCGCCTGAGGCACCATCTCCACGGGTTGCCGCCTGCACCAGCACACCCTGCTCGTATCGAATGGAGAGCGCCAAACCATCCAATTTTGGCTCGGCCGTCAACTCAGGCGTCGCCCCAAGCCGTTCAGTGGTGCGCTCCACAAACTGCAGAAATTCGGCCCCATCAAACACGTTATCAAGAGACAACATGGCAATGGCATGAACGACTTCTGTAAACCCCTGATCTGGTTTTGCACCAACCCGCTGCGTTGGCGAGTCTGGGGTGACCCACTGCGGATGCCGAGCCTCAAGTTGTTTTAATTCATGCAAAAGCGCGTCATATTGCGTATCACCGATAATCGGCGCATCCAGCACGTGATAGCGATAATCATGTCCACGGATTTCCTCGGCAAGCGCCTCAATGCGCGCCCGTACCGATTCGCTCATGACTGCAACAAGCGTGTCTGCCCAGCCCGTGCCCGTGCCACGTCGATCCACTCTTTCGAGATCGGCTGCCCATTGGTATCAAACACATCACCACCAATCTCGCGCGCAATGGCGCGCGCGCCTGAGATCAGTTCGTTGACTGCAAATACAGGATCAGGCTGGGGTGAGAGTTCGGTAAAAAGAAGGAGCATCGGCGTATTCAAGGCGCGCGCATCGCTTTCAAATACGCCTGGCTCAATCCCATTCACCAGGCTGTATAACGGAGTCGTTGCCTGGTCCAGCGGATACCGTTGGTACCAGTTTTGCGGGGTACGACGCAGCCCTGCGCGAAGCGCTGCGCGGTGTAAGTCCACATCCACAAATCGCTCAGCCCGAGTAGGCATCAATTGCACCAGCACCAAATCATCGAGCACGGCGGTCGCATCTGCTGCTGATTCCGTGTCACTCGGAGGCTCTTGGTCCACACCATGTTCAGGATTAAGAACGGGTGCCTCTGGAAGCACAGGGTCTGAATTGACATCACGCTGGGCGGAAAGTCGCGCCAACATCCGTGACATCATGGCGCCGAGACCACCGCCTTGATGCTCCGGTTGCATGGGTGCATCCATCGGGCCCTCTGTCAGCACACGCATGTCTTCTGCATGCGACGCATCAGCCGACTCAATGGGAGCCGTTGCCGCATCCGATTCAGGCATTTCAATACCTGGACCATCTTGATTCGAAATTCCATCAAAGGTTGGCTCGTGCCGAACGGGTGTTTCGGAAACTTCGGGTACTTCGGCGACTTCGGTCGATTCGTTCGTCTCGATTTCTGTTTCCGTTGTCTCTGTGATTTCAAACAAAGGATCCGTCCGCTCAGGCCCAGTTGATACCGCGGCAGCTTCATCACCCGAATCGAATTCAGTCCCTTTCATGGTTTCAGGCTTGATCTCGCCCGCCCACAAGTTGAGCTGTGATTGATCATCTGAGTCAAACAATGGGTCGGTATTGACCTGGGGCTCCAACTCAGCGGCGGTCGCTCGCTTGACGGGGCGCTTGGGACTGACATCGGTTTTTTCCGGTGAGGCTGGCGGGGCCGCCATCAAATCCAGTTTCAGGCCTTCGCGCTTATGCTTGATGGTCCGGCGGATTCCATCTGCGAGTAGCCCCACGATCAGGAGTGCCCCGAGTATTAAAAGATATTCGCGTAACCCGAATTCCATCTTAGTCCTGTTCTTGTGTTGCCAGTTCCACCGCCCGTTCAATATCCACCGACACCATTCGGGAGACACCGGGCTCTGACATAGTGACACCCATCAACTGCTCGGCCCGTTCCATGGCGATTTTGTTGTGCGTGATATAAATAAACTGAACTGATTGTGCCATGTTCGCAACCGCTTCGGCATACCGTCCAACATTCGCATCGTCGAGTGGCGCGTCCACCTCATCGAGTAAACAAAAAGGTGCCGGGTTTAATTGGAAGATGGCAAAGACCAAAGACAGCGCGGTCAGGGCCTTTTCACCGCCACTGAGCAGATAAATACTGCTGTTTCGTTTACCAGGGGGCCGGGCCATGATGGTCACACCAGTCGATAAAAGATCTTCATCCGTCAGCATCAACCAGGCTTCGCCACCTCCAAATAACTTTGGAAAAATCTCGCCAAATGATCGATTCATCGCATCAAACGTATTGCGGAATAGGTGCCGCGTCTCCCGATCGATCTTTCGGATGGCATCCTCAAGCGTGGTGAGCGCATCGGTCAGTTCAGCATGCTGATGATCGAGCTCAGCCTTTCGCTCGAGCTCTCGCTGATACTCATCCAGGGCGACGAGATTAATCGGACCTAATCGCTCAATCCGTGCCTCGACACGCGCCAATTCATCGGTCGCCGCCTGCTCGCTTTGCAGACTGTGCGTCAATTCAGTCAAGGTGGCCTCGTTCGCATTTCGGGCCTTCAATTCACTCTGCAAACGCTCACGCTCGATTTCAACCGCCTGAAGTTTGAGCCGAATCTCGGCGATGGCGGTATTCAACTGATCACGCCCACGCTCTCGCTCAATGCGTTCAGATTCCAATTCTCTCAACCGATGGTCTGCTTGGCTGAGTGTCTCGCGTGCCGTCTTCAGTGCAGCCTCCAATGCTTGAGACTCCGTCACCGCCTGGTTCAAATCAGCCTCACTGACCAGGGGCTGCTCACTCAGCTCAAGACGGCGTGCTTCAAGCGCTTGGCGCTCTGCAAGCTGAGTATCTATCTGTGCCTGGATACGCTCAATCTGCGTCTCAACGCGGGCAATCTGCCCATCCAAACGCTCAATCTCAACACGCAGATCACTGCGCGCATGCCCCAAACGATCCCGTTCATCGCGCATGGATTGAAGACGTGTCTTATCGTGCTTTGACGTTTCCTCTAAAGGTTCAAGTTGTGCTTGAAGTTCCGCCTGTTGTGCGCGCAATTCGGTGTCTTGTGCTTTCAGCTCTTCTCGGTGCTGATCAACTCCAGCCAGTGTCTCAATTAAGCCTGCGCGCTCTCGCGTTAAACGATCACGGCTGTCTTGAACTTCACGAGCTTTCGATTCGAGACCCAGCAACTGATGGCGCAACTGAACCTGTTCAGCTTGCAAGCTCTCAGCCTCGCTCTTGGTCTGCTCGAGTCGAGTCCAGGCCGCCTCGCGCAGGCCTTCAGCCTGATCACGGGACTCGCGTACTGTATTGATCTCGCCGGATAGCTCGTCAATGCGTGTACTCAGACCGGGCAGCGAGGCCTGTAGATCAAGAACCCCAGTTGCCTCGCTGGCAACACGTTCAACCCAGCCAACCCCGTATTTAAGGCCATCGCCGGTATAGCCCTCGCCTGTGCCAAACTCCACGCGATCTGAATACCGAAGCGCTCGCGTCAGCGCATGCAGCGATTCACGTTCAATCAACCGAACACCTGCGGGCAGAGACGCCAAGTCAACTTGATCCAGTCGCTCCACCACAAACGCACTGAGCCACTCGGGATAGGTCGCCTCAAAAGCCGACCGCGCTTGCTCGGGGAGATCGATCTCAGTCAGCGCACGTGCTTGAACCGCGGACTGACTTGTGACCCAGTCCTCGGTCTGGCGGTCATCAATGCGAGCCTCTGCATCCAAAATTCGTTGAATCCGAGCCATTTCTGCCTGAACAGACTCTGCATCCGCCTCTAATTCACTGAGCGTCTCTTGTTGATGCTCAAGTGCGTCCATGGCAACCGCATACTCACGTTGTTGCTCAAGGAGCGTCTCTTCAGTGACCGAGATCGAGCGATCGAGCGTCGCCAACTGGCCACGCACCTGTTCTATCAACGCGGGATCCGTATCAGAGAGCTCGCTCAGTGCGGTTTCCACATCTTTAAGTCGAGCTCGCTCAAGGGTTTGCTGGCGATCAAGACTGCGTTGTTCCGCATCAAGCCGTGCGAGTTCTGAATGCAACCGACTGAGCTCGGAGGTCAAATGGCCACGGGTTAAGTCGGTGGTGGCCAATTGTTCTTCTAACGCATGCATTGCAGTCTGCGTCTGCTCGAGCGAGTGCTCAAGTGCGTTCAGCTTTGGTAATAGTTCGCGTTTACGACTCTCGGCTGTTTCTCCCTGCGTTCGATCATCGAGCAGTTGCTGGTCGAATTTCTGAAGTTCTGACTCGATGCGCTCGAAGGCTCGGTCGGCCGCCTGAATCTGCTCATCTTGTTGCGTACGCTGCGTCTCTAAACGCGAAAGTTTCGCAGCCTGCGCATAATAGGCAGAATTCGCCGCATCCAACGCCTGATTCGCTTGGTCGCGCGCGACCTGTGCATCAATCCGAGCCCGTTCGTTGGTGGCCAATTCTGATGTGACCCGGTCGAGTTCTCGCGTCCGCTGATTGAGATCATCAGTCTGGATACGCGCTTGCTCATTGACAGTCTGCAGCGCGAACCAACGCACCAAGGACTCCAATTGCCGCGATTCAGCTTTGAGAGATTTATAGCGTTCGGCTGCGTCGGCTTGACGCTTCAAACGCTCCAGTTGTCGACCTAACTCATCGGAGAGATCATTCAACCGCTCTAAGTTTTCACGGGTCCGGTTGATTCGGCTCTCAGTCTCGCGGCGACGTTCTTTATATTTTGAAACACCTGCGGCTTCCTCAACATAGGTCCTGAGCTCTTCAGGTTTTGCCTCAATGATGCGTGCAATCATACCCTGCTCGATGATTGCGTAAGAGCGTGGCCCAAGCCCGGTCCCCAAGAACAGATCTGTCACATCACGGCGTCTGCACACGCTGCCATTTAAAAAATACTTAGACTGCCCATCGCGAGTGACTTCGCGGCGCACTGAGATTTCGTTAAATTGTGCAAACTCGCCACCGGCACGGCCTTCGGAATTGTCAAAAATGAGTTCAATGGAAGCACGAGAGACGGGTTTTCTGCTCACTGAGCCATTGAAAATCACATCCGCCATGGACTCGCCGCGCAGGTGTTTGGCGCTCGACTCCCCCATCACCCAACGAACCGCATCGATGATATTTGACTTACCGCACCCATTGGGCCCGACAACTGCAGTCATATTGGATTGGAAAGGCACCGTCGTTGGATCAACGAACGACTTAAATCCGGCCAGTTTGATACTTTGTAAACGCAATCAGCTGTCTTCCGTGTATTGATACACCGAAGCTATCCAGTGCGCTCCAGAGTTTCAAGATATTTACGTTCAATACTGCGATTGATCTGCTCTAACACCGAGCACACGTCGTCGGGTGCCTGACGTGTGAGCGCCGGCACCAATTCATGCAGGATATCATGTTCTATCTGGGCAGCACTGTGTGGCTGTTGGCGGACCAATTTGGCAAAGATGCGATCAAGCGTCGGAAGCAGATCCACCATGCACTCAAACATGGCGCGATTTGGATGTAAAAAGCTCATCCGCCGAAATGCGCACGCCGGATTCACTTGCGTGAATTTTGCTTTGGAGTCCACCAGTGCCTGATCCAACTGCTCGCCATGATGCTGATTCCACTTGACCGAGACATCGCGTCCGATTGCTTGCATGAGCGTGTGTAGCACGTAGTTGAGATCACCGACCCGTGATGGCGAGAGTTTTGCTACGAGCGCACCACGACGGGGCACCAACTCGATCAGTCGGCGACGCTCTAATACACGGAACGCCTCTCTCACGGAACCTCGGGAGACCTTCAAATCATCGACGACGCGTGCCTCTTGGACTCGCTCGTCGGATTTCAAAAGACCGCTGACAATTTGCTGTTCAATATGTGATGCGATGTGCTCCGCCAAACCGGGGCCCGGGCGGAATGCAACAAAGCTTAATCCGTCTGCCATGACTTCACTGCTCACTGATCCTTCAGTTTTGTGAAGTATGGAGGCCGAGCCCCAACGGGTGCAAGTATCTAGTAGTCTTAGAGCGTCGGCGGCGAGATCACCAAACTGGCTTGGTTTTCTCCCGCCAGCGTCAACCGCATTGGGTCTGAAAACCAGTCTCCCTGCCCACCACTGGCATCTCCCAGTGTCAGCCGAGCCACCACATCGACTTGCATGCCCTCGTGAAGAAGGCCACCCATCAAGGCATCAGCAGAGCTCAAGGTGGTATCAAGGGGTAATTCAGTCGCCGGAATGCGTTTTGCTGCAACCGGTCTGGGCGCACCACCCACTTCACGCGCGAACAAAAATACGGTCGCCTCTTGCATACTGTCTGGCAATGCAATGGAAAGATCGAGTGTCACTGCGATCTCTGCAGGAGGCAACGCGGCTTTTGCAGCCATGACCTCATCAGCACGTTCTCGAGCGCGCGCAATCCCAGCCTCGATTGCATTGGCTTCATCGGATCCAGGTGGCAGTAACGCCAGCATTTGCGTCCAGTAGTCCACAGCCTGTGCATAGTCACTTTGCTCAAACGAAATAATACCGAGCGATCCAAGTGCAGTGACCTGATTCGGGTCCAGATCCAAAGCCAATTGAAAGAGATTCACAATGTCTTGATTGGCCACCCGATTACGCGCCAGAAACTCATCTTGAGCAGCCTGCGCGATCACATAGGCACGTTCATCATCTGGCAGCGCATTCAGTGCATCTGCCGACAACGACATGTTATAGGCACCCAGATTCCAGTACATGTAGCCTGCACCACCAACTGTGACGAGGCTCAACATTCCCGCGATCAAAAGCCCCTCTCGACCGAAGCGACGCAAACTGATCCAGAGCCCTGCTAAGACCGCAAGGCTCATGATTCCCATCCATATCATGCGTTCGCTTCTCCTTCCTCGAGTGCTTTTTTCGATTGCCGGATTCGCATGGCGACGGCAATTGCACCGATCAGCAAAAACGCGGCCGGGCCGAACCACAAAACCAGAGTTTCGCGATCCAACGGCGGGTTGTACAACACATAGCGACCATAACGCGCCACCATGAAATCCTTGATCTCTCGATCGGTTGCGCCCTCTTTGAGCAGTCGATAGACCTCAGCACGCAGATCACCTGAAATCTCAGCGTCAGAATCTCCAATGGCTTGGTTTTGGCACTTTGGACACCGAAGCTCCAAGGTCAGACTCCGAAAGCGGTCTTCCTGCGCCTTGGAATCAAAATCATAGGTCTCGATCGCCGCCATCGCGCTAACGGCAAACAGCCATCCAATGATGAGTGAAAGCCATCGCATCAACGTGCTCCTCTCAAAACTGGTTCGATATCGGCCTCAAAGGCGCGCTGATTGACTTCCCCTTGGATGCGGGCGCGGATAATGCCATCAGCGTCGACGACAAAGGTCTCAGGTGCTCCGGCCACGCCCAGATCCAGTCCCATCCCGCCACTTGGATCAAACAGATGAAAGGTGTAGGGATCACCGAGATTCGCCAACCAATTGGTTGCTGCGCTGGTGGTGTCTTTGTAGTTGAGCCCAATGATTGGCATGGTCTCAGAGAGCTCGGTTAAATACGGGTGTTCAACCTGACAGGTGATACACCAGCTTGCCCATACATTGAGTAAAAAGGGCTCTGTGGGCAGATCTGCATTGGTTAGAGCGCGCCCCGAATAGAGGTCTGTCAACTGAAACGGAGGCACCGGCTGGCCGATCAACGCCGAGGGTTGCGCATTGGGATCCAAGCTCAATCCCCGGAAGAAAAACGCAGCCAGAATCAGGAAGATACCCAACGGCATCCAAACCCACAGACGCTTCATGCACGCGCTCCGTCAACGCCTGCAACTTCGGTGTCCGGTGTATTACGGGTCACACGTCGTCTATAGCGCTTGTCGGTGATCGCGACAAATCCGCCGATTCCCATCAAGAGTGCCCCGGCCCAGATCCAGTCCACATAGGGTTTGATGGACAATCGCACTGCCCAGTCACCACCGCCCAGCGGCTCACCCATTGCAATGTACAGATCGCGCGTGAATCCAGAATCAATGGCCGCTTCTGTCATGATCATCCCCGAGGCGTCATACCGCCGCTTCTCAGGCATCACCGTCTTATACAGTCGATCACCCTGATAGATCTCAAAGGTGGCTGCATCGGACACGAAGTTGGGCCCATCAATGACCTTCAGATCAGTCATGATCACGTCATATTGGCCAAGGGTTTGCGTATCACCCACACCCATGCGCAGATCACGATGCACTGTGTGGTTCTCAACCATCACCACCCCAAAAATCATGACAGCCACACCGAAATGGGCCAGCCACATTCCAATGGTACCCTTCTCGACGCGAGACAAGGTGACGCCAAGTCCACCGTAGGATCTCACTTTACGAACCAGATCAATGACGGTTGCGATCGCAAGCCAAAGTGCCACAGTGACACCAATGGCAGTCGGGATCGAAAACTGGCCATCATGCACAAAAGGCCAGACTAGACCGGCTACCACACTTACAATCAAGGTCACGATCAATGGACGAAATAGCTTCGGATCATCCGAGCTTCGCCAATTTGACAAAGGCCCAAAGGCCATCCCGCTGACGAGGATCGCTGTCAACGGGACAAATACGGCGTTGAAGAATGGAGGACCAACCGAGACCTTGCCGCCACCCAGCGAATCAACCAACAAGGGATACAGCGTGCCAAGAAGCACACTGACAGCCATGACGGTGAGGATTAAATTGTTGAACAAGAGGAATGACTCTCGAGAGACCCAACCAAACTCGCCCGGCTTTGAAACAGTCGATGCGCGAACCGCAAACAAGGTCAACGAACTGCCAACAACCAAGACCAAAAATGCCAAGATAAAGACGCCCCGATCGGGATCATTGGCAAACGCGTGGACCGAGGTCAAGACGCCCGAGCGCACCAAAAAGGTTCCAAGCAGCGACAGCGAGAAGGCTGCAATGGCCAAGAGCAGTGTCCAACTGCGGAAAAGACCGCGTTTTTCAGTCACTGCCAATGAATGCATCAAGGCAGTCGCAACCAGCCAAGGAATCAATGAGGCGTTTTCGACGGGATCCCAGAACCACCAGCCACCCCAGCCGAGCTCGTAATATGCCCACCAGCTTCCAAGACCAATTCCGAGGGTGAGAAAGGCCCAGGCAACAGTGGTCCATGGACGCGACCATCGCGCCCACTTTTCATTCAGTTCACCGGAGATCAGTGACGCCATGGCAAATGCAAAGGCCACCGACAAGCCCACATAACCCATGTACAACATGGGTGGGTGAAAAATGAGTCCTGGATCTTGCAACAAGGGATTCAGATCCGACCCATTTGCTGGCGCGAAGGGTAAAATTCGCACAAATGGGTTGGAGGTAAACAACATAAAGGCCAAGAATCCAACCGCAATCATCCCCATGACCGACAACACAAGCGCTGCCATCCGCTCTGGGATGCCTTGACTGAAAAAGGCCACAGCCACGCCCCAAAAGGCCAGAATCAAGGCCCAGAGCAGCAGAGATCCCTCATGCGCCCCCCAGACCGCACTCATGCGGAAATACCAGGGCAAGTTCAGGTTTGAATTGTCGGCGACATACTTAATGGTGAAGTCATGAGACAGAAACCCTGCTGTCAGCACAATGAATGAGATCAAAAGTGCCAAGCCTTGGAGATTGGCAAGCGGCTTCGCCGTCGCAACAAAACCATCCTGTTTGGTGAAATATCCATACAGGGGGAAAACCGACTGACAAATCGCCAACGCAAAGGCCAACACCAATGCATAGTGACCAATCTCTGGTGTCATCATTGCCCCATCCCCTTCATCTTATCCAGTTGACCCGACTGCCTGAGTGCCTCTGTGACCTCAGGTGGCATGTAGTTCTCATCGTGCTTCGCGAGGACTTCAGTGGCTTGAAAAGTGCCTTGGCTGACCCGTCCTTGCACGACAACACCTTGTCCTTCGCGAAATAAATCAGGCAGGATTCCGGAGTACGTCACGCGCACATTGTGATCAAAGTCCGTCACATCAAAGGCCACTTCCAAACTCTCTGGATTTCGATACACAGTGCCCTCGGCAACCATGCCACCGACGCGAATCATTTGCGCTTCAGGCGCCTGACCTCCCGCGATCTGTGTGGGTGTAAAAAACAAATTGATGTTCTGGCTCAATGCATACATCACCAGCCCCACGGCCACTCCCAAGCCGCCGACAAGACCGAAAATGACATAGAGACGCTGTTTACGCTTCGGATTCATCGAACTCCTCCCGCTCAATGTTACGTCGAATCTGGCGGATAGCCCGTTGGTGCTGACGTGCCATCGACCAAGTCAAGCCACCGAGGATCACAACCCCGAGCAGATACACTGGCCAGACAAAGGCGCCGTGCGGGGCCATCTCAAAAAATGCCGCCATTGATTCGAACTGAAATTCAGGCACGACCGACCACCTCTTTCACCCAACTTGCCCGGCGTTCGCGTTCAAGCACAAGAGCGCGCATGGATGCGAAGACCAGATAGAAAGCAGCCGCGTAGTAGCCGACAATATTCACCAAAAGCGGCACCCACATGGATGCGGGCATCGCCGGTTTTTCGGTCAGTTTCAGACTGGCGGGCTGATGCAAGGTATTCCACCACTCCACTGAATATTTGATGATCGGCAGGTTAACAACGCCGACCAGTACCAAAATGGCGCAGGCTTTACCGGCCTGATCAGGATCTGCAATGGCTGCGCGCAGGCCAATGATGCCCATGTATAAAAATGCCAGAATCAGCATGGAGGTCAGGCGCGCATCCCAAACCCAATATGTCCCCCATGTCGGCTTTCCCCAAATTGCGCCACTGACCAATGACAGGACAGTGAAGGCCAAACCAACCACCGCCAATGCCTGAATGCCGACATCGGCTAACTTCATTTTCCAAACAAATAAGACCACGGCACAGACGGCCATCGCTGCATACATGGCTTGTGCGAGAAACGCCACGGGGACGTGTAGATAGATAATGCGATAGCTATGCCCTTGCTGGTAATCGACAGGGGCAAAGCCAAGACCCCACAGCGTTCCAACCACGAGCAAGATCAGTGCAATCCAGCCACTGACCCATTGCCAACGGCCTGCGCGTTCATAAAACCAGCGGGGCGATCCCCATTGATGAAACCAGCGCCAACTCACCTAACTCGAACCTCCGATATTCAGTCGTAATGCGGCAGCAACCGCCAGCGGCACCAAACAGGCCGAGGCAACGCTGAACGCGCCGAGAAGTGCCAGCAATGGCAGCACTTCTGAGCCGTCCGTGGCTCGAATCAGAACCCCTGCCGCCAAGATCACAACTGGCACAAACAGAGGCATCATCACCAGCACACCGAGCATCCCAGATCGCGAAGACCCGAGGGTCAACGCAGCACCCAACGCGGTAAAACACGTCAATGCCGGTGTCGCTACCATCAATGTTACCAAAAGCGCGCCTAATACGTTACCCGTTATCGATAACATCAGGCCAGCCACTGGCGTGATCAAGATCAAGGGCACTACGTAAAATAACCAATGGGTCACCAACTTCAGTGCCACAAGCCAAGCCAGCGGGCGATCAAAAAACAACCACTGCTCGAGCACACCGTCATTGAAATCATCACGAAACAGGTGATCTGTATTCAGAAGAAGCGCCAACAGGGTTGCGACCCAAATCATCGCGGAGCCTATTTCAGACAAAAGATCCGAATCAGGGGCGAGCGCCATCGGGACCATGGAAATCACCAGCATCAAAAACCACATGGGTTTCACAACGTCACCTGGCCGTGACAACAACAAACGAATCTCACGCGCGATCAGGCGCCGTTCAATGGACACGACCGAGCTCCAGCGTATCAAAGCTCAAGTCATGAGGTGGCTGATGGGTGGTAAAGATACAGATTCCACCCTGCGACACATGCGCATTGATCCGTTGATCAAGGACTTGGACCATATGAACGTCGAGTGCGGTATAGGGCTCATCAAGAATCCAAAGACTCGCATCCGAGCACCACAAGCGAGCGAGAGCGCATCGCCGACCCTGACCTTGAGACAATTCGCGAACCAGACTGTCGTGGTAATGCTGCAAGCCGACAGCCTTGAGCGCTGACTGCAATGGATCAAAACCAAGACCTGTGAGAAATTGGAGGTTATCAAAAACCGACAGATCACGTGCCACTTGCGGCTTATGCCCCAAATATAAAATCCTGTGGCGACTTTCCGAAACCGGGTCGCCAGCCATCGTAATAGTCCCGGAATCCGCTTCATACAACCCGCTCAGAATTCGCAACAGCGTCGTTTTACCGGCTCCGTTTGGACCTGCAACACGGAGCAATGCACCGGGTTCTAAAACGCGGCTTAAATTCTTAAAAAGAAGGCGATCGTCGCGCTCACACGTCAGCCCCTGAAATTCGAAAGCGCTTGGTTTATTCTGCATGGAGTCAGTGTACCGAAGATGCACGATGCGCGGAATGTCGGTGCATGCTAGCCTGACAGCACATGTCCCGGTAGCTCAGTAGGATAGAGCGGCCGCCTCCTAAGCGGCAGGTCACAGGTTCGATTCCTGTTCGGGACACCATCGCATGAGTCCTATGGACCGCTGACCACGGTTAGCCGAACCAATTTTTCTTCTCGGGCTTCCGTTCAATCAAAGCCAAACGCTCACGCATGATGAGCTCATTCCATTTGCTGGCGAGCAGTTCTGTTCGGAGTGATTCTGGATCGATATGAGCAATCTTCTCTTCAAACTGAAAAAACTCAGTCTCTAACGCGTGAAGTTCAGCAGGTGTGAAGTGGATTTCACCCTCATCATTAAAAAATGCCATGAGATGACCTCGACTCAACCCATGCCAGGATCCACATGAAATTAGCGCGCCCCTCGATAAACGGGTGCGAAGTAGCCAGCCCACAGACCACAATTTGAAAAATAACTGATCACGACATTGTTTTTGACAGTGAACTGATCCTGACAGGACGCGGCCTCATCCTCATACCGATCCCATACGAAGGTCGTACCGAATTGACTGACCTCGCGCGCATGTGGCGCTCCCAACTGTTCGACGAGCTCCGACTGACTGACCCCCATCCAGGTGCGCATATTCTCGGTCGTTCCCGCACAACCCGTCAGCGTCATGAGAACGAGAATGCCAAGCGGATATTTCATGTTGTTATTCCTTATGTTGGTCACGAGATGCTAACCCGGTGGTTAACTACGCTTCCGCGTTTCAACACATCGCGTGGGCAATATACACGGATCAAAAGTCGGAATGGAATTACAGTTTGACCCCGAATCGCCGATACATGATGATCGAGAGCGACGCTGAAACCGAAAAATTCGAAGGAAGTAACATGTCAGAAGACGACCGGATCCGCGAGTTTTTGAAACTGAGAGCGGAGGTCCAACAGAATCCACGACGCATTGCCGGCGTGATCAAAAAATGGATCGCTGAGGATCAAAGGCCCAAGCCACGTAAAAAATGACATCAAACTGTCATTTTTCCACTCTATCTTTTCGCAATGAATCTGCTTTTCCGATCGCATCCCGATCCTCAAATCGCCTCAACGCCCTGGATGTCCACAAAATGCACCGCGCTTTTGTCGGAGCTTCTGCAGGATTCAGATCATTTCATTGAGTACGGTGCCGGAGGTTCCACCCGGTTTGCATCCACACATCCAATCCAATCGATTACCACGGTGGAATCGGATGCGCGCTTTCTGGATGCACTCAAGCCTTATTTTGCGACTCGAGAGCCGGGATACTGGAACCCGATCCATATCGATTTGGGTTCAGTGACAGCACTTGGCTATCCCAAAACGTTGAGAGCACAGTGGCGCTGGATGCGGTATGCGATCAGTCCATGGCGCGTATGCCCACATGCAGATTTGGTATTGATCGATGGACGGTTTCGTTTAGCCTGCGCGCTGGCGACCGCCTGGTACGCAAAACCCGGTACACGGGTGTTTTTTGACGATTACTTACTGAGACCTTGGTACCGAAAAACCGAAGAGTTCCTAAACTGTGTCGGCCAGCGGCGGCGAGCATTCGTATTTGAGGTAACCGGCGATCAATCCATTGAGCTCCGCCATGCGCTCATCCGCGCCTTTTCCGACCCGCGCTAAATCCTGTTCGCGAGGGATCCGACGTTAGAATCGGATGCCCAACAACCAACGAATCAACAGTGTTTTCTTTCCAATCTCATGCCGACATAACATCTTGCGTTGCTTTCGGGCACGAATCTCATGATCTGCAAGCGCTCGATAAGAAGTCATCAGACTGCGTCCTACACCTACGGGAATCATCACTGTCCTCCTGTCATTATGTTTTGGACAATGCTGATTATAAGCGCATAAAGTGCGTTATGCAATATGTGCACTTAAGAATAGTGAAGCGTTGAATTACCGGGACTTAGATGGCTGAGCTATGGGCACTACTTGCGACCTCATAGCCATCGAACCACTGCGCTATCAGGCGAGTCAAAGGTCTCATGGCAGGTGGGATCGCCAGGGCCTCTTCAGAGAGCGATACCGCCTTTCCAAAATTCGAGGCGACATGGCTTGCAATCTGTCGACACTGCGCAGCTCCGTGTGCATCGACAGCCTCGAGTTGGTGAAAATCAATGGCAAAATCACACAACAACATCTCAATTGCGCGCGCACGCGTACCATCCTCTCCACGAAAAACATGCCCGCGAGTCCCGGCACTCTGACCGGTCTCAATACGCGCCAAATAACCCGCTGTGTCTGGGTCATTCTGAATAAAGCCCTGAGGGTACTTTGAGATCGCTGATGCACCTAAACCGATGAGTGTTGGCGCGGTGTCATCGGTGTATCCCTGAAAATTGCGCCGCAGTAGACCCTGATGTTTCGCACGCGCCAAGCCATCATCCGGGCGTGCAAAGTGATCGATGCCGATCGCCTCATAGCCCTGTGATGTCCACTGACTGTGCGCGCGTTCGGCCAAGTAAAAACGCGCCTCCGTGCTCGGTAAGGCGTCTGTTGGGATTAGAATCTGACGCTTCGCCATCCAGGGCACATGTGCATACCCATACAAAGCCACTCGATCGGGCGCTAATGCATGCAGTAATTCGATGGATCTGACCAGTCGCGCCTCTGTCTGATATGGCAGTCCATACAACATATCGACATTCAGACTCTGGATATCGTGGGCTCTCAATTGGCTCACCACCTGTGCGGTGATTTCGTACGATTGGCTTCGACCAATCGCTTGCTGCACGCGCGGATCAAAATCCTGTACGCCTACTGAAGCGCGATTCATTCCGGCATGGCTGAGGACAGCGAGGCGTTCTGAATCAATTTCATTTGGATCAATTTCAACTGAGAATTCGACCCGGTGATCGAATTCAAACCGATGTTGAATAGCTCCGACCAATGCACTGAGCTGGTCAGGACTGAGCAATGTTGGCGTTCCACCGCCGAGGTGCAAACGTGATACGGTGACACCTGTCGGCAGCCTATCCGCAACCCATGCGATTTCTCGGTGCAAGCCATCCAGATACCGATTAAGCCGCGAATCTCCGGCCAATCCCTGCGTCCGACACGCGCAAAACCAACACACTCTTCGACAAAAAGGAATATGCACGTACAGGGAAATGGACTGGCCAGGTTGCAATTGCTGTAACCATCTTGCCTGACGGCCGGGTTCAACCTGCGCCTTAAAATGGGTGGCTGTGGGGTAGCTTGTGTATCGCGGCACATTGCGATCGAACAAGCCATACGCCTTCAACGTCTCGAATCCTTTCATCCGAGTATGATCATGCAAACCCACCGATCGCGCATTGAGATACATCAAGGTACGCGCCCGCCAAAAACGCACCCAGTGCGCTAAAGAGTCATCAAATCGTCATACAATCAGACACATCAGGCTTCATACTACGCGCCCAACGAGGAAGGACACAATCGGCGTTTCATGAAACCCAAAGAATTTAAAGCCTGGCGGAGGGAGTACGGCCTAACCCAAGAGGGCGCTGCAAAAAAGCTCGGCCTAAAAAAACGCACGATCCAGTACTATGAAAAGGGTGAACGCGATGGAAAGCCCTTTAAGATTCCCAAAACAACTGCGCTGGCGTGCTATGCCATCAGTCAGGGCGTCGAGCACTATTATGGGCCCGAATCACTCAATTCCGAGGAATCGAGCTAGCGGTTGACTCGATTGAGTTCCGCCTCCAATGTCTCGATCTCTTGAGAAATCGCCTGCACTTCTTGCTTACGCCAATTCAGGTAATCCCGCGTCAGCCGAAAACGCTCTTCAAGACCTTGTGGGGTGAGGTGATACAAAAAGCCACGCTTGCCCTTTGAGGTTGTCACGCCTTCCGCGCGGACCACACCCTCATCGATTAGTACTTTCAGGGCTTGGTTTGTTGTTCCAAGACTCGAGTCAATACGCTCTGCGATATCACGCTGTGATACCTCCTCACTGCCCTCGATCACACGAAGAATCGCAAGTGCGCGTTGCTTAAATACGTTGTCGTCAGAGTTCAATCTTTTCATGCCTCGTTTGCATCAATGCACATATTTTTGATGGCAATATCGTACCATGTTTACCCGTTCTTACCACTTTAGTGTAGCAAAGCGATGCAGTTTGAAAAGAGTTTCCAAAATTTGAGGGCCGTATGTTCGGACTGACCCGGTTTGAGCTACAGATGGCTCTCGTGGTGTTGTTGATTCAGTTCGTCAACATCGTTGATTTCATGATGGTGATGCCACTCGGGCCCGACTTCGCCATCGCTCTCAATATCCCCGTTGGGTCACTCGGAGTCATCACCGCGGCCTATGTGAGCGCTGCTGCGACGATCACATTTGCGACCGCGCGATACATGGATCGGCTACCACGACGCGAGTTGCTTGTCGGGTGCCTGATCGGGCTCGGCATGACTGCTTTGATTACGCCAACACTTGGGCAAACATTTGGGCTCAACGGTCTGCTTTTGGGCCGTTCACTGGCGGGTCTATTTGGGGGGCCAGCCACGAGTCTGGCGCTCACAGTGCTGGCAGATGCAATCCCTGCTGCCAAGCGTGGGCGAGCCAACGGAATCGCATCGGGCGCTTTTTCTGTATCAGCAGTCGTCGGCGTGCCTTTTGGATTGGAACTGGCGCGGCTTGGGGACTGGACACTTCCTTTTGAGGCACTGGGGATCCTTGCATTGGTTGTGTCCCTATTCGCTTGGTGGGGAATTCCAAAACATTTGCAAACGCGCCGCCTTGGTCAATGGCCAGGCACTCGACAATTTTTGAGTCGTCGAAAAACTGCCTTGGCACTGGCGGTTGTCTTCGTCACACCCCTCTCTGGATTTTTATTCATCCCAAATATGGCAGCGTACTTTCAATTCAATCTTGGATACCCACGTGAACTGATGGGACTTTTGTACGCAACGGGCGGGACCTGTGCGCTGTTCTCGATGCAAATAGCGGGCTTGGCGATTGATCGGTTCGGACTTTTGCCGGCAGCTCTGATCTTGGGAGCGGGTGCGGCTGTCATCGCCACCTTGTTGTTTGGGTTTAATCCTTTACTAGCACCGATCCTGCTGCTCTTTTCAGGACTGATGATCTTCAACTCAGCGCGAAACGTGTTGGCGAACACAGCCTCCTCTTTGGTTCCGACACCGGATGAGCGCGGCGCGCACATGGCGTTTCAAGGGACGGTTCGGCATCTTGGAACGGGTGTTGGCGCCGTGGCTGGGGCCTTTCTTTTGGAAACAGACGGAGACGGAAGACTGCTGAATATCCCGACCTTACTGGGACTCTATCTGATCATCCTCAGTTTCCAGCCGATATTGACTTACGTGTTAACGCGCACGCTCAAATCCGAACAATCTGCACCAATTGACGCGGCTTAACACCCAGCCATTGGCGGAGTGCATGGCCCAATTCGCGCTGAATCGCATCTCGAAGCGCATCGTCGGATTGCAATATTCGACTGTTTTGCTCTGCCATGACTTCTTCAATCAATGCTTGCAGATCGACCACCACACTTTCTGATTCCACATCGCCGGTTGGTACACCGACGAACTGCACTTGCGGCAAAGAAACCAGCCGCGCCTTTTTATCAAGCACCAGGGTCAATGAGCACAGACCACCATCAGCCAGCGCGCGTCGCTCCGATAATGCACGATCTGACAGCGGTACCAGGCTTGAACCTGACAGACCCAGACGTCCGGTCTGAACCCGCGCAACGACAGTCGGCGAATCAATCGATAAGGCGAGGACGTCCCCGTTGGTCACACGGACGCCTTGAATCCCCATCGACTCCGCCAACTCCGCATGTGCAGCCATGTGCCGGGCCTCACCATGTACAGGCACGACAACCTGAGGGCGCAAGGCGCGATACATCCAACGCAATTCATCACGACACGGGTGTCCAGACACATGGATCGGTGCATCCGCCTCCGTCACGACCTGTACTTTTTTCTGCGAAAGGAGGTCATAGAGCCGAAATAGCTTTTTCTCGTTTCCCGGGATCACCTTGGATGAGAACACCACAGTGTCATCGGCATCAAGCACCAAGTCTGGATGCTCGCCTTTGGCAAGTTTCGACATGGCGGCACGTGGTTCACCTTGAGAGCCGGTGGCGAGAATCAGTTGTTCTGATCGCGGTAAATAATCTAAATCCGAGGTAGGAACGAGATCTGGAAAGTTCCTCAAATAGCCCGTCGACTTTGCAGTCTGCAAATAGTTATACAGGCTTCGGCCCAAGACCGTCACACGACGGCCGGTTTCGTGCGCAATGTCACCCAGACTCGCCAGCCGAGCCGTATTTGATGAAAAACACGTCACTGCGACCCGTTGGGTTTGCTTGGCAACCACTTCCAGGAGCGCCTTGTGGCATTCAGCCTCAGAACCTGACCAGCCCTCTTGCGTGGCGTTGGTAGAATCACCAATCACAAAATCGATGCCGGCTTCACCGAGTTCCATCAACCGACGGTCGTCATAGTGGTCCCCCTCAAGTGGATGCGGATCCAATTTCCAGTCACCGGTGTGGAAAACACGCGCATCACCCATTGTGAGGCACAGCGCGTTGGGTTCAGGAATCGAATGGGTCAGGGTCACCCACTCCATCTGAAAGGGACCAAGTTCTAACTCGCAACCGGGTAGGACCTCGTGCAATGGCACTTGATCCAGAAGACCTGCCTCACCGAGTTTGCGCCGGGCTACAGAGGCTGTGAACGCCGTACAGTACACAGGCGCTTTCAGTTGCCGCCATAGATAATGCAGCGCACCCACATGATCCTCATGCGCATGTGTGATGACAATGCCAACGATTTCATCACGCACCGACTTCAGTGCTGAGAGATCCGGACAAATGACATCAATCCCAGGTGGCGTTGTGTCGTCTGAAAAAGTAATGCCAACATCGACGATAAGCCACTTTCCCTGGAAGCCATAGAGATTGAAGTTCATGCCAATCTCACCAGACCCGCCCAGTGGGACAAAGTATGGAGTCATTGCATCCAAAGGAACTTGAGAAAGATTCGACAGCGTTTTCACAGTACTGTATATTTATCCAGTCAATGTTGAAGGAAGTGGACCATGGTAACCATCTTATTGCCGCAAACCAAACGATCTGCCCCCTTGGCAGAAGATATGTGCGATCTGTTTGACGACGGCCTGATTTCCATTCCAATTCTTGGGTGGGTCGCCTGTGGGCAACCCATCGACATGTTCAGTGATCACCAACAGATCGACGTTCCGACGCGCATGGTGCGCAAAAATACCTACGCATTACGAGTGCGCGGTGATTCGATGCGAGACGCCAATATTTTACCAGGCGATCTCGTCGTCATTGAACAAACAGACGCGGCTGAACACGGTGAGAAGGTGGTGGTTCGAATCAACCAGCGCGAAGTCACTCTGAAAACACTGTGCTTGGATCCAGAGGGCGTCAAGCTCATTCCAGCCAATGCGGAGATGGCACCCATGACATTTCACAATGAAGATATCGAAGTACTCGGAATCGTTCGAGGGGTCATCCGCGACCAGATCTAAGAAAGAAACCCAGCCAGCCACTCAAGGGTCACGGGCTGACCATCACCCCGGTCATCCAGATGCGGAATAATGACTTCAGCACGCGTCAGATCATGCGACACCGTATACATCGATGGACTGGCGATACACCGTATTCCAGCCTCGCACGCTGCAATGACACCCGCCTCTGCATCCTCAATGGCGATGGCTTCTTGAGGACCGACACCCAAGGCGTCCAATACGGCCAAGTAGACCGCTGGATTCGGTTTTTTCTCAGGCACGCGTGTGCCTCCCATGACGGCGTCAAATGCACTCAATGGAAGATGAGGCGATACGGCCTGAGCCAAGGCATCGACATTAGCCTCGGTGGTAGTCGTGGCGATGCCCAACTGGATCGAGTTGGCAATACACGCTTGAATCAATCGACTGACACCCGGACGCAACGCCACAGTGTTCGGAAGTAACTCCGCGTACATTGCAGTTTTCAGCCGATGCATCCCAGCCAACGCGTCGTCTTCGAGTGGATCGAGCCCCTCAACCTGGACATAATGCCGGAGCCGCTCTTTGCCCCCGGTCACTTTTAAAAGCTCTCGATAGACATCGCTTGACCAGTGCCAATCCAAACCCACCTGTTCAAAGACTGCATTGAAGGCAGCGCGATGCACCTCTTCAGTTTCGGCCAAGGTGCCGTCGACATCAAAAATGACTGCTTTGAGCATCTCAGTGTTCCTTTGCAAGTTGGTCTAATGCACTAAACAGGTGATCAAAGCTGTCAATGACCACATCTGCATCTAAAAGATCCGGTGCAACATTGGTGTACCCACCACGTACTAAAATGCAGGGGAGTTCTGCGTTTCGTGCCGCCCGAACATCCGCAATCGAATCTCCAATAAAAACAGCCTGACGAGACAGGTTGGGATCGAGCGCAGTCATGCAATGCATCAGAGGCTCTGGATCGGGCTTTAACGCTCGACCCGGCGCCGCACCGATGACTGCACTGAAATACACACGGAGCTTCAACGTATCCAAGATCAGATCGGCGAGCGGTTCTGCTTTATTGGTACAGACACCCATTTGAAAGCCAGCGCTTTTGGCACTGATCAGTGTCTCTCGGACTGCAGGATACGGCTTGGTTTTGACAGCCGCTGCAGCCTGATACCGCCCACGAAAGTCTGTGTAAAACGAGTCAAGTAAATCGGTAGCCCCACCGGTTACGTCCAATGCTCGCTCACATAGCTTTGGCATCCCATCGCCGATGAAACTTTTGGTTTCCTCTAAGGTAATACGCCGTAATCCATGGCTCGAAAGGACCGTATTCACCGCCGCCTGCAGATCAGGCGCTGAGTCAATCAGCGTGCCATCCAAATCAAAAAGAAGCGAAAAACGCGATGCCAGGTCCTTCAGGGGTGTCATTTACAGCGCACCAACGGCCTGACGAATTGCATCCATATTGGCGCGGTAGGCGCTCTCGGTCCCACCTTTGAAGACGGCAGAGCCAGCAACCAAGACCGTCGCACCAGCAGCAACAACCGCCGGCGCTGTCTCTGCGGTAATCCCACCATCCACCTCAATTTCGACATCACGGCCATCAAGCATGTGATGAATCCGCGCAATCTTATCGACTACCGTCGGAATAAATGACTGACCACCAAATCCTGGGTTCACGCTCATCACCAGCACCAGATCGATACGATCGAGCACATACCGAAGGCACTCTTCCGAAAAATGTGGATTCAGTGAGACCCCAGCCTTGCAGCCAAGGTCTCGGATCTGCGCCAAGGTCCGATCCAAATGATCACAGACTTCAGCATGTACTGTAATGACATCCGCCCCAGCCTTGGCATAGACCTCGAGAAGCCGGTCTGGATTACTGACCATGAGATG
This sequence comes from uncultured Gammaproteobacteria bacterium, assembly GCA_913057215.1. Lineage (GTDB taxonomy): Bacteria > Pseudomonadota > Gammaproteobacteria > Pseudomonadales > Litorivicinaceae > HIMB30. The sequence goes on along the minus strand of CAJXNQ010000001.1, from coordinate 24,610 downwards.
CGCATCAAACACCTTGTCAGTCGCACCTCGCACCGCTTGAATCACAGGCGGCCCAAACGTCAGATTTGGTACAAAATGACCATCCATCACATCGAGGTGGATCCAGTCACAACCCGCGCGGTCTACAGCCTGAATCTCATCGGCCAATCGGCCAAAATCCGATGCCAACACTGAGGGCGCAATTTTAATCTGTGCCATGCATGTTCCTTTTCAATACAGTCGCATCCAGTGCGCAGATTAGGCCGCTTCTGAGTCTTGGTAAAGCGAACCCGTAAGGTATCGAGCCGCCATCTCAGATAACGGGATCGGTTGAATCTTGGATGCATTTCCAGCACAGCCAAACCGCTCAAACCGATCAGCCACTAAATGTTCCATCGCATCCATCGCCGGTATTAGGAATTTGCGAGGATCGAACTCAGAGCGCTTTTCAGATGCGATTTGACGAAATGCAGCCGTCATCGCCAGTCGACAATCGGTATCGATATTGACCTTACGCACACCACAGCGGATGCCGCGTTCAATCTCTTCGACCGGCACTCCATACGTTTGTGGCATTTCACCACCGAAGCTGTTGAACAGATCTTGAAGTTCTTGTGGCACCGAGCTTGATCCATGCATCACCAAATGCGTATTGGGGAGTTTCCGATTGATCGCCTCAACCACATGCATGGCCAAAATCTCACCGTCTGGTTTCCTCGAGAACTTATAGGCCCCATGGCTCGTACCCATGGCTATCGCCAAGGCATCAACCCGTGTCTTTGAAACAAAGTCGACCGCTTGTTCGGGATCTGTTAGGAGTTCCTCTTCAGACAGTCGACCCTCGAAACCGTGGCCATCTTCTTTTTCGCCTTCACCGGTCTCAAGACTGCCGAGTACACCGAGTTCACCTTCAACCGAGGCACCGACTGCGTGTGCCATCTGAGTCACGCGCGCAGTGATATCGACGTTGTATTCATAGGACGCAGGTGTTTTCGCATCGCCCTCAAGCGAGCCATCCATCATCACAGATGTAAACCCGTGCTGCATTGCGGTCAGGCAGGTGGCTTCATTATTGCCATGATCTTGATGCAGTACGACCGGAATCTTTGGATACATCTCGGCCAAGGCCGTCACCATCGCTTTCAGCATGGGATCGCCGGCATAGCTTCGAGCACCTCGAGATGCTTGCAAAATGACAGGGGCGTCAAGCTTGGATGCCGCTTTCATAATGGCAAGCCCTTGCTCCATATTATTGATGTTAAATGCAGGCACGCCATAGCCGCGTTCAGCGGCGTGGTCGAGTAACTGTCTCAGTGAAATCAATGCCATTGTTATCTCCTTACTGACGGCCTAGCCGATCATTTTGTGCGCAGTCTCGCAAATCGCCGCGGGCGTAATCCCGAAGTGATGATAAAGATCCGAAGCCGGAGCCGAGGCACCGAAGCCTTGCATGCCGATAAACACATCTTGCACGCGCAGGTACCGCCCCCAACCGAACTCACCGGCAGCCTCAATTGCAATCCGTGGTGCATCACCCAAGACCGCTTGTCGATACTGCGCAGTCTGCGCCTCGAATCGCTCCCAACAGGGCAGTGATACGACCGCCACAGCCAATCCCTCAGCGACCAAGGCATCGCGTGCTTCCATCGCAACAGCCATTTCAGAGCCTGTAGCGATGAGCGTCAGATCGCGATGTCCCCGAACAGTGCTCAGCACATACCCACCTTTGGCAACCAAGTTTTCATTGGTGCGCTCGGATCGAACAGTGGGTAAACCCTGGCGTGACAGGGCAAGTACTGACGGGGTTGAGCTGGACTCCAGCGCGCACTCCCAAGCTTCTGCTGTCTCCACAGCATCACAGGGCCGAAACACTTGCAAATTCGGGGTTGCCCGGAGCATCGCCAAGTGTTCGATGGGTTGATGTGTTGGCCCGTCTTCACCCAGACCAATCGAATCATGGGTCAGCACGTAGATCACCCGCTGTTGCATCAACGCCGACAAACGCATGGCACCACGCATGTAATCACTGAACACTAAAAAAGTGCCGCCATATGGAATCGCACCACCATGTAGCGCGAGGCCATTCATGACCGCACCCATCGCATGCTCACGAATGCCATAATGCACGTAATTACCTCTGTAATTACCGGGCGTGATAGAGCGCATGCCCTCGGTTTTGGTGAGATTCGAACCGGTCAAATCGGCGCTGCCTCCGACCATGGCTGGAACCGCACCATTGATCACCGCCAAGGCCATTTGCGAGGCGGCGCGCGAAGCTACCTTGGGTTGCTCTTGCTTCAGTTGCTTTTTGAACCGACGCATCCGTGTACCCAGAGATTTCGGAAGCTCTCCCGATAATATCTTTTCAAAGCGTGCACGCTTCGGACTGGATTCTAAACGCGCCTCCCACGCCATCCGCTCCGCCTGACCAAGCTCCGCCAGTTGACGCCATGCTTGTGCAATGGCCTCTGGCACTTCAAAGGGACCTGCCTGCCAACCAAGCGCCTGCCTTGTCGCCTCGATCTCTTCAGCACCCAAGGGCGCACCATGGGTTTTATGACTGCCGGCCAATGTCGGAGCACCAAAACCAATGGTCGTTTTGCATGCAATCAGTGACGGCTTCCGAGTCCGTTTAGCTGCAGCAATGGCTGCACTCACCGCCTCGATATCATGCCCGTCAACGCGACATACATCCCAGCCAGAGGCTTTGAAGCGTTGCAGTTGATTGGTCGACGTTGCAAGACTGGTGTCGCCATCAATGGAAATTGCGTTGTCATCCCAAAGTACCACCAAGCGTGACAACTTCAGGTGGCCAGCCAGGTCAATCGCCTCATGGCTGATTCCTTCCATCAAACAGCCATCTCCGGCGATGACATAGGTGAAATGATCAACCAGATCGCGACCGAATTGCGAACCGAGCCGACGCTCGGCCAAGGCCATGCCGACGGCCGTTGTGATTCCCTGACCCAGTGGCCCGGTTGTGGTCTCGATGCCATCGGCATGGCCAAACTCAGGATGTCCCGCCGTTCGCGCGCCCAGTTGTCTGAATTGTTTGAGTTGCTCGGCATCCATGTCCGCATAACCCAACAAATGATTCACCGCGTAATGCAACATCGAGCCATGGCCGGCGGACAAGATAAAGCGATCTCGATCAGGCCAACTCGGGCAGGAGGGATCCACGCGCAGGTGATCTGCAAACAATGCAACGGTGGCATCGGCCATCCCCATGGGCATACCGGGATGTCCTGAATTGGCAGCCTGCACGCCATCCATGGCGAGAAAACGAATGGCATCAGCCATTTGTTGACGAACGGTCCGTGTCATATCGACTCCTTAATTGTGTCTCAAACGGCGTGACTCTGAGGCCAACTTCCAGATGATTGGCGTCAGAATGAGTTGTAAAGCCAACGCCATCTTGCCGCCGGGAATGACAATGGAATTGGGTCGCGACATAAAGCTGTCGTGAATCATGGATAACAGATATGGGAAGTCGATCCCTCGAGGATTGGCGAATCGAATCACCACCATGGACTCATCAGGCGTGGGAATCCAACGCGCAATAAACGGATTGGATGTATCGACAATGGGAACGCGCTGGAAGTTAATGTCAGTCAGCGCAAACTGTGGGCAGATGTAGTGCACATAATCATGCATCCGACGCAGGATCGTATCCGTCACCGCCTCCGTTGAATATCCGCGCTTCGCTTTATCTCGATGCAACTTCTGAATCCACTCGAGATTGATGACGGGGACAACACCAACCTTCACATCGGCATGTTGCGCAATATTGACCGATTCAGTCATCACAGCCCCATGCAGTCCTTCATAGAACAAAAGGTCTGTGTCGTCTTCAAAAGGACGCCAATCCGTAAAGGTCCCGGGTGGACAGCCCCAGAGCTCAGCTTCTTCATCGTCATGCACATAGGTTCGCGTCCGACCGTTGCCGGTTTCGGCGTAGGTTTTAAAGACGTCTTCAAGCAACTCAAATTCATTGGCCTCGGCACCGAAATGAGAGAATGTTCTTGGCTCGGTGCTTTGTGCTTCGGCCATCTTCTGCTTCATCTCAGCACGATTGAATCGATGAAACGCGTCACCCTCAATGAAGGCAGCACTGACTTTTTCCCGGAAGAAAATTTGCGCAAAGGTATCTCGCACGGTGGATGTGCCCGCACCAGATGATCCGGTAATGGAAATAATCGGATGTTTCTGTGACATGTGCCGTCTCCTTACGAGCGGAATAAATTGCGGTGACCAAACAAGGGTGAGTCACTGTGGCCTTGGCGTGCCTCAGCTTCGTAGCTACCAAGCCAACGCACTTCGGTTTTAGATCCAAAGACAAGCGGTGTCCGTTGATGAATCTCGCTCGGTTGGATCTCTAAAATCCGGTCAGAGCCGTTGGTCGCGCTGCCTCCCGCCTGCTCCACCAAAAAGGCCACTGGATTGGCCTCATAGATCAGACGCAGCCGTCCAGACTCATATTTCTTCCGTTGGTCGCCTGGATATAGAAAGACACCGCCACGATTGAAGATTCGACCGGCATCAGCAACCAGAGAGCCAACCCAACGCATGTTGAAATTGCGTTCACGCGGGCCATCCACGCCCAATAACAAATCACTGACATAGCGTTGTGTCGCGGGAAACCACTGCCGTGCATTTGAGGCGTTAATCGCGTATTCACTGGTCTCTTCTGGAATCTCAATGGCCTCATCAATCAACATAAATACACCGGTTGCCGGATGCAGTCGGTACAGATCCGTGCCTGAGCCTGTGGTGACAAAGAGTGTGGTTTGCGGCCCGTAGACCATAAACGCCGCTGCCAATTGATGCGTCCCAGGTTGCATCGCAGACGCCTGCAGGTCGCCTCCGGGATTGGGTAGGACTGAAATGATGGTGCCGATGGAGACGTTCACATCAATATTGGATGAGCCATCGAGCGGATCAATTGCCAATACTAAGGGCGCAGATTCATCAAGGATGACTGCATCCTCTTGCTCTTCACTGCAATACGCAGCCACTACCTTTGACTGTCGAGCTGCCTCTAAAAAGATGTCATCGGCCAAGACATCCAATGCCTTTTGCTGATCACCGTCGGCATTCTCCTCACCGACAGACGACCCGAGCGCTCCGCCTGCTGCGATCAATTCAGACACATCTTTCGAAGCCTGAGCCAGGTGTGTAAACAGATCGACAAGGGCTTTTTGACTAGAATCATCAGCATGTAACGCTGACAAACGTGCATCCAATGCGGTCATCATTTATCCATCCGAGTTTTATGATTATGTTCGTATGCAGATGTTGTACCCTGCTCAATTACCGAGTACAAACAATAAAAATTGAATTTACTTTTTAAGAAAACAAAATAATGAGATTAAAAAACGTCACTCTGAATCAGCTGCGTACCTTTCTCTCGTTGGTCAGAAATGAAAGTTTCACCCGAGCAGGGCAAGATCTGTCGGTCAGCCCAGCGACTGTGACTTCACAAATCAAGCATCTCGAAGACGCACTCGCGACACAACTGGTCTTTCGCACCACGCGCTCAGTGCGGTTAACGGATGCAGGCCGAGCGCTCGCACGTCAAGCGATTAAGATTCTTCACCTCGTTGAAGGCATTCCACAGAAAATTGGCGCGGTTGAGCAACTTGAGCAAGGGGAAGTACGCGTGGGCGTCATCAGTTCAGCGAAATACGTGATGCCACGTGTGCTGTCTGCGTATCAACGGGAATATCCGGGGATTTCACTTGAAATGACCATCGCCAATCGCGATCGGATTTGGGAATCGATCCTACAAGGTGAAATTGATCTTGGCATTATGGGAACGCCCCCAGAAGATGTGAATATCGAATCCAGTGTGATTGGCACACACCAGTTGGTGATGTTGTGTCACCCAGACCACGCGCTGGCCACACATGATGAACCGGTCGCACCCAGTGAATTGATTAAACACCAACTGATTGCACGCGAGGTCGGATCCGGAACCCGTTTGGCGATGGCTGCGTTCTTCGGCGGGTTATTCCATCAGGCACCCAAAACGCCACTCGTGCTCGACAGCAACGAGGCGATCAAGCAAGCCATCATGGCCAATATGGGAGTCTCGTTATTGTCGGACTCCACCTGCCAACTCGAGCTCGGATTGGGGCTGATCCATCACATCCCCGTCCATGGGACACCACTGCCCCGCAAATGGTACGCAGTCAGAACCGCAAACACTGAACGCAATCCAGCAGAAGAGTCACTGCTTTCATTTCTCATCGAGCACGGTCGACGCCTGTCTCAGGCCTCTTCTCGATACGCGTGATGCACCAGCGTCTCAAGGCTCACATGATCAAGAATCCGTTCATGCGTGGCTTCCAAAACGATCTGAGCGACAACGCCTGCGCGCAGGGCTTCGACCCAACGCGACGCACAGACACACCATCGATCGCCGGGCTTCAGGCCCGGGAACTGAAACTCAGGGCGCGCTGTAATCAGATCATTGCCATGATTCAGTGAGAACTCCAAAAACTCCGAAGTCATGACCGCGCATACCACATGGCTGCCACGATCCGACGCATCGGTCTGGCAGCACCCGTTTCTGAAAAACCCAGTCAGTGGATCCATAGAGCACGGGATCAGGGGTTCACCCAATACATTGTGTTGTTCGTGTTGCGTCATGTGTCTCTCCTCTCTCCACATAGTGCGTGCAACACACCAAATAAAAAGCCCCCGCAGTGACCACCGAGGGGGCTCTTTTATTTTGAGACGCCTTAACTCAACTGCGTTAACAATTGATCTAAGCTCGCCTTGGCATCGCCGTAGAACATCCGGGTGTTGTCCTTATAGAACAGCGGGTTCTCAATTCCTGAATACCCAGTTCCCTGTCCGCGTTTTGATACGATCACCTGCTTGGCATTCCACACCTCAAGCACAGGCATCCCTGCGATCGGTGAGTTTGGATCTTCCTGAGCGGCTGGGTTCACAATGTCATTGGAGCCGATTACGATCACCACGTCGGTGTCTTTAAAATCATCATTGATTTCATCCATTTCCAAGACGATGTCGTAAGGCACTTTTGCCTCGGCCAACAGCACGTTCATGTGCCCAGGCAATCGGCCAGCGACTGGGTGAATCGCAAACCGCACGTTTTTCCCTTTCGCCCGCAAACGACGTGTGAGCTCACTCACCGACTGCTGCGCCTGTGCAACCGCCATACCGTATCCAGGCACGATGATTACACTGTCTGCATCTTCAAGCGCACCTGTGACACCATCAACATCGATCGCGACTTGTTCGCCTTCGATCTCCATTTGCGGACCAGACGCATCACCCCAACCGCCAAGGATCACGGATACAAAGTGACGGTTCATGGCCTTGCACATGATGTACGACAAGATGGCTCCAGACGAGCCGACCAATGCGCCCACGACAATCAGCAAATCATTGCCCAATAAGAATCCTGTGGCGGCAGCGGCCCAACCAGAATAGGAGTTGAGCATCGAGACCACCACGGGCATGTCAGCACCGCCAATCGCCAAGACAAGATGCGCACCCAAAATCAGCGCCAAGATTGTCATCGCATACAGTGTCCATGAGCCCGCGTGGTTCATGTACATGACCAATAACACCAACGAGGCCGCTACGATTAAAATATTCCACAGATGACGCCCGGGCAGGATCATGGCTTTGCCACTCAGTTTCCCGGCCAATTTGCCGTACGCCACGATTGAGCCCGTGAACGTCACTGCACCGATGAAAACACCCAAGAACACCTCGACTTCATGAATCACCTGCTCGGCGACCGATGCAAAGTCATGCACCGTCAAATCCGAGTTAATCCCGATGAAAACGGCCGCCAGACCCACAAACGAATGAAGTGCTGCCACGAGTTGTGGCATGCCTGTCATTTCGACGCGATTGGCCACAACAACGCCAATCACCGCACCAATCACAATGGTGCCAATCAAGATCTGATCGATCGGTACTGAAGGCGCTGCCACAGTTGCGAGCACCGCGATGGCCATCCCAATGATGCCGAACCAAACGGCGCGCTTGGCTTTCTCCTGATTCGAAAGCCCGCCAAGCGACAGTATGAAGAGAACAGTTGCCGCAATATATGCAGCTGTTTGCAAACCAATTGTCATGTCATTACCTCGCTTAGGACTTCTTAAACATTTGCAACATCCGCCGCGTGACCATAAAGCCACCGACGATGTTGATGGTTGCGATCAATACTGAGATCGCGGCGAGGATTTGCACGATGGGGATGTCTGAATTCAGCTGCAGCAAAGCACCCACAATGATGATGCCAGAAATGGCATTGGTCACCGCCATCAGAGGCGTATGCAGAGAGTGAGCAACTCCCCAAATCACCTGGAATCCCACGAACACAGCCAACACAAAGACAATGAAATGCTGCATAAACGAGGGTGGCGCATACATACCAATGAGACCCATCAGAGCCGCACCAATCACAAGCAGAGTGGTTTGATTCCGCCCCGCTTTTGCAAGCGCAGCTGCCTCTTCTGCAGCAATGTCCTCAGGTGTTTTCTCAGGTGCCTTTTCAACCGGCTTCGCGGCAATCGCTGCCACCTTGGGTGGCGGCGGCGGGAATGTGATTTCACCTTCAAAGGTCACGGTCGCACCGCGAATGACATCGTCTTCCATGTTGTGGACAACCTGCCCATCTTTTTCCGGCGTTAAGTCCGCCATCATGTGTCGAATGTTGGTCGAATACAGTGTTGATGCCTGCGTTGCCATCCGACTTGGAAAATCTGTATAGCCGATGATCGTCACGCCGTTTTCGGTGACGATTTTTTCATCTGCCACGGTCAATTTGCAGTTCCCGCCTTTCTCAGCGGCCAGATCCACAATCACAGAGCCCGGTTTCATGGCAGCTACCATATCCTCCGTCCAGAGCTCAGGGGCTTCTCGGTTCGGAATCAACGCGGTGGTAATCACAATATCAATCTCAGGCGCTTGCTCTCGGAATAACGCCAGTTGCTTCTCGCGGAACTCAGGGCTTGACGGTGCAGCGTAGCCACCGGTGGCCGCACCATCTTGACTGTCCTCAAAATCCAAGAACAAAAACTCAGCGCCCATGGATTCGATCTGCTCAGACACCTCTGGACGCACATCAAATGCTCTGACAATGGCACCAAGCGATTGCGCAGTTCCAATGGCAGCCAAACCAGCCACACCAGCACCAATGACCAAGACCTTTGCTGGAGGCACTTTACCGGCGGCAGTGACCTGTCCTGTAAAGAACCGCCCGAAATGATTACCGGCCTCGATGACCGCACGATAACCCGCGATGTTGGCCATGGATGAGAGCGCATCCATTTTTTGAGCACGCGAGATGCGCGGCACCATCTCCATCGCAATGACATTGGCGCCTTGGTCTTTTGCAGTTTCTAATAGCGCCTCGTTACCCGCCGGGTTGAAAAAACCAATCAACGTCTGGCCCTGACGAAGTTTCTTCACCTCGTCTTCGAGTGGTGGGCGAACCTTGGCTACGATATCGACCGACGCATACAGCTCGTCTGCAGATGCAACCACCTGCACGCCCGCATGCTCGTAATCAGAATCTGAAAATCGAGACAGCACACCTGCACCTGTCTCAATCACACACTCATATCCAAGTTTTTGAAGTTGCTGTGCCGAGTCCGGCGTCAGTGCGACCCGCGCCTCTCCTGGCATGACTTCTTTGGGGGATCCGATTCGCATCGATTGACTCCCTTCTCTCTCATCCAATGAAAATACAATTGTTGTTCAAACCGTAATCCTCAAGCATCGCATAAGTTGAGGGGTTCAGGAACACTCATATTGGCTTTGTGATGCGCTGCACGATCATTATTTGCAAAGACAGAATGATTATCTGCAACTCACAGCGTCAGATGAGTTCTCCTCCTCAGTGTTCATTTCAGGCATGAAAAAGGCCGCCAGAGCGACCTTGCTTGTTGCGTCATGTGATGTCGCGCTTACTCGATCAAACGTTGAGCGCGTTGTTCCATCACGGTGATGATCTCCCCAAACACATCAGATACCACACCATCTTTGACCAGGCTTACTTTCAGGGTTGGCGCAGCGTCCATCATCTTTTCTACCATTGTTTTAATCTGGCGGTTCATCGCGGATTGCGCCACCTTGGTGTCTGGCACAAGCCTGTGGAAATGCCGCAGGTACGCATCTCTCGGTTTATATTTGCCGCCAATCTTCATCGCCATCTTTTCGGATAACTCTGGATAGATGGCTGTACTCAATAGATCATAGGCTGGGGCCAACTCTGGTTTCTTGCCCTTGTAAAGCAGAGAAAAATTCTTGCCGTGGGCATCGGCATTGCCCACCAGGTAATTGAACAGCACCATATTAAGCAGTTTGATCTGATCTGCTGCCGGGCGTACCGCATGCTTGGCAATCACATCCTGACATGCCGCAATCGTAGGGCCTCCTTCACGTTCATACTTAATGTCAGCCGCAATACCAAGTGCCTGACAAAAATCCTCCTGATGGATGCGAGTTATCTCGCCATCTTCACCAATTTGGCGGTCATAACGCTCCACCAAATAGTAAGGCGTGCCGTTGACAAAATGCAGCGAGGCTTCCGGCACATCAAGCCCGACCATTTTTGCCAGTTTCATGCAAAACAATTCGTTGTGAGCGCTGTCTTTCACGCGCTCAATCATTGGCTTTAGGATGTGCGTGGTCGGCGCACCACCTTTGATCAACAGGACGTGCCCATCTTTAAAGCCGACTGCCACCTTATCCTGCGCCCCGGCCAGTGAGAGCCTATAGCCATCATCACCCGCCAGCATGGGGCGACGTTTGATAAGCTCCAGGACCTCAAGCAGACGCTTATCATTCAAGACTTCGACATCATTGGAAGCGACGGGCGGCTGTTCGTCATGCGGGTATAGTGCCAAAGCGCCTGCACAGTCGCCGCCAACGGCCTCCAACAAGGCAAAAGGGTTCTTCTCAGAAAGTCCCAGATACTTCGCCAGACGATCACGTACGCTCTCCTCAGGCAATAAGCCGGAAAAAAATGCTTTCACCTGAACACCTTTGAGCGCTTCTTTTTGTAATGGCATTGAGAGCGAAATACCGTACGCTGCCGCTTTTAGATAATCCGCATCATAGGTAAATGACAGATCGCCACTCCCGGTCTGCTCAAGGCAACCAACCATCACATCGTGCATATAGACATCTAACTTCCGACTCATAGCGCTTCACCGCCAATCGTGACGTCGATTCCAAGCATCGACACGACGGTCAGCGCTTTGCCGATATGGCAAGACTCTTTGCCTTGCTCCAGCTCGCGGATAAAGCGCACCCCAACACCTGTTGTGGCAGCCAACTGCTCTTGCGTTAAGCCTTGCTCTTTGCGAGCTTGCTTGACCATATATCCCAGTTTTTTAATTTTGTTATCTGTCATAAATCAACCCTTTCGGGATGATTAAAGCACAACAAAGACTAAAATCAACCAAATAAACCCGCTCGGGTCTAATTCCTGACGTTCAACAGTATTGCGACGCATATCGTCCCGTTCGGGGTTTTTTGGCTCTTGTCCATATTTGGGGTGGCATACAGCCAAAAGGAAATGATCTCTCGGCGTGCCTATGGGTTCAGGAATTCTCAGAACTTCAGAACACGCGTTCTCGTCCAATGTGGATGGGATGGAGTGATCAATCGTGTTTGGTGAATATCGACTATTCACTATGTATGAGGTAAAGCCAAAGTTTGGCGGTGTATTGCTCCTTTGGGTTCCAATCCTCTACAGCTACCATTGAGTTGCGATAATAATCGTCCCGAAAGATAACAAAATCAGGGTTTTTGTTGCTACGATATCGAGAACTAGCACTTCAAATACTCCGTAATATCAAACTCTTAATGCAAACTGATACGGCACGGTACCGAGGGTTCGAATCCTGCTTTCCCTTTCATTGAAAACCGATTACCTTCAAAAAAACTAACCTTGCATATTTAACATCTTTTATTATTATTGCAAGGATGTATACACGAGAGCTCACACAGAAAATCATCACAAGTCTTCGCCGAAATCCAGCGGTGGCTCTTCTGGGTCCGCGTCAGATTGGTAAGACAACACTGGCGCATGAGATCGCCAAAGGACTGCCTTCCATCTATTTGGACCTTGAGAACCCAGAGGATTTTCAAAAGCTCAAAGACCCGGCCCACTATCTCCAGCTTCATGCAGATAAGCTGGTAATCCTTGACGAGGTCCAGCGCTACCCAGATTTGTTTATGTCATTGCGCGGTATCATTGATGCCAGGCGGCGCGACGGTCATGGCAACGGGTGCTTTCTGGTTTTAGGATCAGCAACCAATGAACTTTTAAAACAAAGCTCTGAAAGCCTTGCAGGCCGTATCCACTACTGCGAACTCGCGGGGCTCAATCCCTTTGAAATTGAAGAGGCATCTGGAGAGCCTTTGCAAACGCTCTGGATGCGTGGTGGATTTCCAGACAGCTATACGGCTCGAGACGATGCGGCAAGTCACCAGTGGCGGCAGAACTTTATTCGCACCTATCTAGAGAGAGACATCCCTCAGCTGGGACCAAGAATTCCAGCAGCCACCCTGATGCGCTTTTGGACCATGCTGGCCCATACACAAGGGGAGCTATTGAACGCGTCAAAACTTGCAAGCGCCCTTGGAGTGGAGAGTGTGACCGTCAGCCGATATCTGGACCTGATGGTTGACTTGCTTTTAGTTCGCAGGCTGGAGCCTTGGTATGGCAATGTCAAAAAACGGCTGGTGAAATCACCACGCACCTATGTACGCGACAGCGGTCTTGTGCATGCTCTGCTGCAAATTCCCAATTACGAAGCCTTATTAGGACATCCCATATTTGGCAAGAGCTGGGAGGGATTTGTGATTGAAACGATTATCAATGCGTTACCTTCAGGCACGCATTCCTATTTCTATCGCACTTCAGCCGGGGCAGAGATTGACCTAGTGCTTGAGTTTGGCCTTGATGAATATTGGGCTATTGAGATTAAGGCAAGCCGTACCCCAACCTTAAAAAAAGGCTTCCACCTGGCTTGCGATGATTTAAAGGTCAAGCGGAAATTTGTTATCTATGCAGGTGATGACACATTCCTAAGCTCACACGATACAACCATTCTTTCGCTGGCATATTTCATTGCAGAGCTCAGAAAAAAGACGGGATAAGGCACTCGGCAGGTTGGGAGTTTTCATGAACAATGGCGGAGACGGAGGGATTCGAACCCTCGATAGGGCTACAAACCCTATACTCCCTTAGCAGGGGAGCGCCTTCAGCCACTCGGCCACGTCTCCATGAGGGGCGGGATTCTAACATGTGTCGCGCTGATGTTAAGCGCGAATACTATACTCCGCTCCACCATTGCCAAAGTGACCACAAAATTGGAATCAAGGTCGCAGTCGCCAATCCATTTAAGCCGACGGCTAAGGATGCGAAAGCACCTGCCTGCGGGTTGACCTGAATAGCGCGCGCAGTGCCAATGCCATGCGCTGTCAGTCCCATAGCAAAGCCGCGCGCATTCCAGTTTGAAATTTTTGCCAAATCCAAAATATACGGCCCAATCATCGCGCCGATCACTCCAGTCATAATGACGCAAACAGCCGTCAATGAGGGTAGTCCACCGATCCGCTCGGCTATCCCCATCGCAATGGGAGTCGTTACACTTTTCGGCGCCAGTGAGAGAACGGTTTGCGTGGTCGCCGATAACAAATCCGCAATCACGACAGCAGAGACCGCCGCAGTCAGGGACCCGCACGCCAGGGCAACACATAAGCCACCGAAACCTCTGCGCATCTCTTTCAAAAGCTTGGCCACAGGAATTGCCAAAGCCACTGTTGCCGGACCTAACAGAAAGTGGACGAACTGCGCGCCCTCAAAGTATGTCCAATAATCAATGCCAGTCACCGACAAACCGATCGTGATCAGTGTTACTGCGATTAAGACTGGATTCAGAACTGGCATCCGACCCGACTTTTGATACAGCCAATCGCCGGCTAGATACGCCACCAAGGTGACGGTGAGTGCAGTCAGCGGACTCGCTGAGAGATACACCCAGACTTCGACAAAATCAGGACTCATCCATCACCCCTTTTTGCATGCGCTGGAGAATCCATCCGGTAATCACAATCGTGATGATGGTCGATCCAATGAGTGAGCCCAAAATGGCGTGCCATTCATTCCCTAAAATACCCAGGTGTGCGACAACCCCGACGCCGGCTGGAACGAACAGCAACGACAAATGCGACAAAATTCCATGAGCTGTTGTCTCAAGCGATTCAGGAATTGCGCGCCGATTGAATAAAATGAGCAATAAAAGTCCCATGCCAATCACAGGCCCCGGGATCGCCAAATCGAATCCACGGGCAATGACCTCACCGATCAATTGACACACCAACAACTGCGTAATTGCGACTAACATGTGCTCTCCTGCTGTTTGAGCGTGGCCATCACTGCGATCAGAAGCATGCATGCCACGCTCACAAATCCCACCAACACACGCTCGATTGAAAACTCCGTTGCGACCACTCCGAATACGGCGGGAATCACGGCGGCACCGGCGGAAAATCCGACAATTTGTATCGACAGCATCGCATCACGTGCTGTCGTGGGCACCATCCGTGCACCGATCACCAAAATAAAGGGCGCAATCGGCGCCATCGCAAGACCCGTCAGTCCATACAATGCCATTTGGCCGTATGCAGGCGCAAAAGGTAAACAGGCAAGACTGATCAGAACAGCCACAGACGCTCCGGTTAAGATCCAGCGCTCTGGCATCTGGATCAGACCAAGCGTGAAGCGCCCAAAAGTCAGCGCACCCCAAAAAAGACCGGTTGCCAGGCCAGCAAATCCAGCATCCACTGCGTGCATGGCAACCATGACCACGGAGATCCAATTTCCAACACCTTGCTCAAGGCCGACATAGACTGCACCACTCAGCACAGCCCATATCATGGGGACCGAAACCCCAGAAAACGCGCTCGAGTCGACTGCGCCGTGCGTGCCCAAGTCCTGTAATGAGCGCCGTGACACCCACAGCGAACAGACCGCAATCAGTGTCAGAAGCCCGCCGAGTCCATAGGGAATCCACCAATTCAACCCCTGGTTCAATATCCAGCCGGTCATGAGACCCGCACTGGCAATGCCAATGCCCCATCCACCGTGCACATTCATCAGATGAGACCCACTCATCCGGGGTGCAAAAAACGCATTGAGGCTAGCGTGCGCAAGTCCATTGGCAAGGCCACGGATCCCATAGAGTGCGGCAAAGACGCTGAGTGATTCAGATACGCCCAGGATCAGCATGATCATGCACTGAGTCACAAGCGCCGCTTTCAATAGCGCCAAATGCGAGATGGATTTAAGTATCAGGGGAGCAATTGCAGAACCGAGCGCCGAACCACCACCAACCAGCGCAAGAGCCACGCCAATTGACTCAATTTTGGCATCGATGCTCTGGTGAATCGCCAACCAAGCGACACCTAAGATCCCGTCGAAAAAACCCAAAGACAGCATGGCAAGCCCTGCTATCAAGCGCGGAGAGTGTCTATGTGTAATACAACGCGCCTCTCTAAAAGGGTCAAACGGGTAATTTACGGTTGCAATTTATCAGAAAATTATTAGTATTCACGCCCTTGACGCGCTCGTAGCTCAGCTGGATAGAGTACCTGGCTACGAACCAGGCGGTCGTAGGTTCGAATCCTACCGAGCGCGCCATTTTTCAAAACCAAGCCTCGCATTTTGCACAATCTCATCTGAGCAGATACCCTGCAGAAAAGACACTTGAGGTCTCCTATGCGTCGTCTTCTCACGCTTATTTTACTGGCATCAATCGCCAATCCGGGGTTTGCTGATCAGAACCATCCTGCGCTTGACCCGTTATTTGCGGCCCTCAAAGACTCAGATGACCTCATTGAGATGGCGGAAATCCAAAACGAGATCTGGGTGCATTGGTATACCTTGCCGCCGGAAGCAACCGAGCTTCAATCCATCTTCGATCTTGGGATGTCGGCGTTACAGTTTGCCCAGCCTGACATGGCCATTACGCATTTTACGCGCGTGATTGAGGCAGCCCCTGAGTTCGCAGAAGCTTGGAACCGCCGGGCCACGACGTATTACATGATTGGCAATCTCGATGCCTCACTTCAGGACATCCAAGCCACGTTAGCACTCGAGCCGCGCCATTTCGGAGCCCTCTCTGGACTGTCAATGATCTTTGAATCCACGGGCGATCTTGAACGCGCGATTCGCGCTGAAACAGTGCTGTTAGAGCTGATGCCAAATAACCCGATGGTTCAATCTCGTCTAGAGGGATTAAAAGCACGACTCGACACAGGTGGGATCTAATCAATAGCGTCCACTGATAAACTCAAGCACGATTAACGGCGACAACACACTGATGACTACGATCAGTGCAAGTAACAGCCAGTCCAGCCAACGATCCATACGCTCCCCCAACCGAGATAAGGGTTGCGTCTGAATTCATGATTTTCAATTAAACAGATGCCGGTTCTTGTTTTTTTGTGATCAAACTGTCACAAAGACATGCTGAAATGGTGCAACGCACAAACAACCGGGAAGGAATCCAAGATGCTCCAGGGAAAACGCGGCCTCGTTATTGGTGTCGCAAACGACCGATCGATCGCATTTGCAGCGGCAAAAATGGCCAAAGAACAGGGTGCAGAGGTCGTTGCGACCTGCCTGAACGATAAGGCAAGAGGCTATGTTGAGCCGGTGACTGCGCCGCTTGGGATCGCGCTCCTCAACCTCAATGTCGAGGAGCCTGGCGCAATTGAAGCTGTAATTGAAGAAGCTGTTGGCATCCTTGGCGGCCTTGATTTCATCGTGCATTCGATTGCATTTGCACCTCTGGAAGATCTCCACGGACCGTTGCATGCGTCCTCAGCTGAAGGTTTCCAGCAAGCAATCAACATCTCATGCCATTCTTTTATTCAGGTTGCACACTGTGCCAAATCATATCTCAGCCATGGTGGTGCTCTCATCACCATGACCTATCTCGGCTCCCAGTTGGCCGTCCCAAATTACGGACTCATGGGCCCCGTCAAGGCAGCGCTTGAGTCTTCAGTGCGCTACTTGGCAGCCGAACTTGGCGAGTCCAATATCCGCGTGCATGCGGTTTCACCTGGGCCAATTGCCACCCGTGCCGCTTCTGGCATCAAAGACTTTGATCAATTGATGCACGCTGTCGAAACCCGTGTTCCGTTGAAACGCCTTGTCACACAGGATGAAGTCGCGGGCCTCGTCAGCTTCCTCGCGTCTGAGTTTGCAACCGGCATGACAGGCCAAACCCTGTATGTCGATTGTGGCGAGCATATGGTGCCCTAAGATGGATCAAAAGACCCCAGAAACCATTGAAAATGTGCTGTATGACGAAATCGAACTCGGTCAATCCGCACGTCTGATCCGAACACTGACACCTGAAGATATTCGGGCATTTGCAGCCGTATCAGGGGATGTGAATCCAGCCCATCTCGATACGTCCTTCGCCAATGATTCGATGTTCCATGGAGTCATCGGTCATGGCATGTGGACCGGCTCATTGGTATCAACCATTTTAGGAACTGAGTTCCCAGGGCCCGGAACCATTTATTTGGAGCAAAGTTTTCGCTTCAAACGGCCTGTTCGTGTTGGTGACACGCTGACCGTTGAGGTTGTGGTGCTTGAGAAACACGATGACAAACACACCTTGGTGCTTGATTGCAGTATCGCTAACCAACACGGTGATCAGGTCGTCAGTGGTCAAGCAAAGGTCATGGCGCCCACCCAAAAAATTGTGCGTCCGCGCATGCAAACACCCAAACTCAATGTCTTTGATCCTCAGGCTCGGATTGATGCATTCCTTGCATCATTAAAAAGCGATCAATCTGTTCGTGTAGCGATCGTGCACCCCACCGATGCAGCAACACTCACTGCCGCGCTCGAGCTTAAAGAAACCAAATGCATCGTGCCGATTCTGGTCGGTCCACGCACAAAAATCGAGGCAGCTGCAGCAAACGCACAGATTGATCTCTCATCGTTTGAACTCATTGACGTCAAACACAGCCATGAGGCGGCTGTGTGTGCGGCTGAGCTCGCCGAAGCCGGTACTGTGGATTGTATTCAACGCGGTAACCTTGAGAAACACGAGCTCATTGAGCCGATTGAGAGCAATCGGCACTTTCACACTAAATTTCGGCTCTCGCACATCTCGCGGTTTGATATTCCTCTGTACAGTAAGCCACTGTATCTGACAGATGCTGTCTTAAATCTCAAACCCACGCTGCTTGAAAAAGCCGACATCATCCAAAATGCAATCAATACTGCGCAAATCTTGGGTATTGAATCACCGCATGTCGCGATCCTATCCGCCGTCGACATCATTGACGCCGACTACCCGTCGAGTCTTGATGCGGCTGCTTTGTGTAAAATGCACGACCGCGGACAAATTTCCGCGGGTCGACTCGATGGACCTTTGAAATTCGATCATGCCGTGGCACAGGCAACAGACCAAGATGCACCGAATCCGTCCATTGCAGCTGACATTTTGATGGCCCCCGACAACGAATCAGCCAACATGCTTGCCAAACAGCTCGAATTTTTTGCAGGAGCCTCTCACTCGGGGGTTGTGGTTGGTGCAAAAGTCCCGATCGCAATGCCGATGCGTGACGCCTCTGTGCAGTCCCAAATGCTTTCAGGCGTATTTGCTGCCTGTATCGCACAGCATTACAAGGTCCACGCACCCTGATCATGACAAGCTGTCCGAGACACGTTACCGTCTAGGTTTCGTATCCGGACAGTCCTGTGCTTTGTATTCAACAGTTTGATCTCAGCTATCCCGGCTATCCGCCTTTAGCCACCATCGATTGGTCCATTGAGGCGGGCACCCAGGTTGCATTACTCGGTCGGTCTGGGGTCGGCAAATCGACGCTCCTCAAAGCGGTGATTCATGGGCATGCGTCCATCCAATGCGAAGCCACTCACATCGCCTATGTTTCACAACAACCGATGTTATTGCCCTGGCGCTCTGTGATTGACAATGTGATGCTGGGCGAAATACTTCGCACATCGACAATCAGTCCGGCTGTGCGTGCTCAAGCCCGTACAGTCCTAGAATCTGTGGCACTTGGCGATCTTGCGACACGCGCAGCACGCGGCTTGAGTGGCGGCGAACGTGCCCGCGTTGCCCTCGCCCGCGCACTGTTCGAGGAGGCGGATCTTGTGTTACTCGATGAGCCCTTTGCAGCGCTGGATCGGTCGACTCGAATGGCGATGGCGGATCTTGCAAAAACGATTTTGAAAGGACGCACCGTGGTGCTTGTCACGCACGATCCGCGTGACGCACAGGACTGGTTGGATGAAGCCTGGGTGCTCTCAGAGCGTGCACTGCATGGACCCTTTGATCTACACCAATTCAGCGATGACCGGGCACTGATTCATGCCCTCGAGGGCGCCCTCTAATGCAGCGATTGGCCTTTGCACTCGCATACCTATTCGGGTTTGGTCTGATCTGGAAAGCAATAACCTGGGTATTCGCCCTGCCTCACTTCATCCTCCCGCCGCCAGAGCGCGTGATCATCACGCTCGTGACACGTGCCGAACAGATTGCTGGCCATGCTCTGACAACCGCCACCGAAATCATCGCAGGGCTGTTACTCGGGGGCGTTTTAGGAATTGTCAGTGCCTGCTTAATGGCGCACTCAAAAACACTTCACAGACTGACCATGCCCATACTCGTCGTCAGTCAAGCATTACCCGTCTTTGCCATCGCGCCGCTATTGATGCTCTGGCTTGGCTATGGTTTTGCATCCAAACTGGCGATGACAACACTCATCGTGTTTTTTCCGGTCACCGCGGCGACCTTGGCTGGCTTTCGCGCGCTCCCCGATGGGTGGCAAGACACCTTGACGACCTTCCATGCAACACCGATTCGAACTTTCTGGGTCATCCGAGTACCACTGGCGGTCCCCCATGCATTGTCGGGGCTCAAAATTGCAGCCTCAGTCGCGCCCATCGGTGCCGTGGTCGGCGAGTGGGTCGGATCGTCTTCAGGCTTGGGATATCTGATGCTCCACGCCAATGGACGCGGGCAAACCGACCTCATGTTTGCGGCACTCCTGGTGCTGTGTATTGAGGCGGTTTTGGTCTGGGCGGTGGTCAACCGGATCGCAACCCGGTTTGACCACTACAGACCCTAGGCACCTCAGTTTGCTGAGGGCAAGGTGCCTTGGATGCCTTCAACGTAGAAATCCATCCCCAGGAGGGTTCCGTCGTCTGCGGTTTCACCGGCTGCAAGCCAAGGGCTTCCATCTTGCTTATTGATCGGGCCGGTAAAGGGATGTAGTCGTCCTTCGCTGATCGCTGCTCGCGCTTCATCAGCCATCGAACGCACAGCTTCGGGAACTGCATCGCCATAAGGTGCGAGTGCAACCATGCCCGTATTGAAACCACCCCACACATCACCTGATTCCCAGGTGCCATCGATCACTGCACCAACACGCTCAATATAATAAGGAGACCAGTCATCAATGATCGATGTCAGTTGCGCGGTTGGACCAAAGGCAGCCATGTCTGAAGCTTGCCCAAATGCATAGATGCCGCGTTGCTCCGCAATCTGCATCGCCGCAGGCGAATCCGTGTGTTGCATCAAAATATCTGCACCTTGATCGATCAGTGCCTTGGCGGCATCGGCTTCCTTACCTGGATCAAACCAACTGGAAACCCAAATGATTTTAAACTCGATCTCCGGATTGACGCTCTTTGCCGCCAGATAGGCCGCATTGATGCCCCGCACCACCTCTGGGATCGGGAAGGATGCAATATAGCCAACCACGTTTGACTCAGTCATCTCGCCGGCGATCAGGCCCAGAATATGACGGCCTTCATAAAAGCGTGACGAGTAGGTTGCCACGTTGTCAGCACGCTTAAAGCCGGTGGCATGCTCAAACTTCACATCCGGGAATTGTTCAGCCACTTTAATCGTGGGATTCATAAATCCAAAGGATGTGGTGAAGATAATATCTGCACCGTCATTGGCCATCTGACTCAACACGCGCTCCGCATCTGGACCTTCAGAGACGCTTTCGACAAAGGTCGTCGTCACTTGGTCACCAAACTCGGCCTCAACTGCAAGTCGGCCTTGATCATGCTCATATGTCCAACCACCGTCGGACACAGGGCCCACGTAAATAAAGCCAGCCTTCACCTGTCCATCGGGCGCATCGGTCGCCTCAGTGGCTGCCTGCTCTGAATCAGAACATGCCGTCAAAACCAACAATGCACTCAATCCGAGTGCCTTCAAACGGAAACCTGTCATGGTTCCTCTCCTCTCTTAATTAGCGCGAAGCGCGAAACAATTGTCCTAATGATCCCGGTGCACGATGGCCCTGGCCACGTGCAGAAATCAGAACCAAAGCTAAAATCGTGACAATATAGGGCAACATCGAAAGCCACTGCGCCGGGATGGCCAATCCAAGCGCTTGGCTGTGCAATTGCAAAATCGTCACACTGCCAAACAAATAGGCGCCTGCAATGACTCGAAACGGCCGCCATGATGCAAATACCACCAATGCCAAAGCGATCCAGCCACGACCGGCCGTCATGCCCTCGACAAAGAGCGGCGTTTGCACCAAGGTGAGGTAAGCGCCACCAATACCGGCCAGTGCCCCACCGGTTATAATCGCTAAAAACCGCACACCTTGCACTGAAAATCCAAGTGCATGGGCTGAATCATGGTTTTCACCGACAGCACGAAGCACCAAGCCGCCACGGGTAAAGCTCAAAAACCACCACAGACATACCGCCACGAGTATTGACAAGTACACCAGTGGATCATGAGAAAACAGTGCAGGCCCAATGACGGGAATGTCAGATAACAGCGGAATCTCCCAGACCGCAATCTGAGGCGCGGCTCGACCCACATATTGAGCGCCTGCCAAGGCAGCCAATCCCAAACCAAAGAGAGTCAATGCAAGCCCAGTGGCCACCGGATTCGAGAGGCATTTGAGCACCAAAAACGCGAAGACCGATGCCAGCAGTGCACCGGCCAAGGCCGCTGCCATGACCGAGATTCCAAGCGGTTGGCCTGCGATCGCGGCAGCAAATCCCGCCAAGGCTCCAACGATCATCAGACCTTCAATTCCCAGATTCAAAACGCCTGCGCGTTCCTGAATCAAGGCACCGAGCCCAGCAAATACAAGCGGCGTCGACGCCACCAAGATGGCATGAAGAATTGAGGTCAGAAGTCCATAGTCGGTCATACAGCACGCACCCACAGAATCCGGTAATTCACCAGCACCGTGGTTCCAAGCAAAAAGAACAACAGCAGTCCTTGGAACACCTGCGTCATCGCCGCTGGTATGCCCAGTGATAACTGTGCCGCCTCACCGGCCAAATATGACAAGGCCACCAACAACCCTGCAGGGATGACCGCCAGCGGATGCAAACGCGCCAGAAACGCGACAATAATCGCCGTAAATCCATACGACGGCGAGATCGTCGGCACCAACTGTCCAATATTGCCGGTCACCTCAACCACGCCTGCGAACCCGCTCAATGCACCGCCAATCAATAGGCTGAGCCAAATCGTGGTGTCTCGGCTGTATCCAGCGAAGTGAGCCGCCTTGGGTGAGAGACCGGAGACCTTCATGGCATACCCAAGATGCCAACGTTTGACAACCCAGGTGCCAATCCCCGCAAATATCAGGGCAAAGACAAAGCCGATGTGGCCTCGGCCCTGGTCAAACAGCTTTGGCAAGATTGCCGCATCATGCAGCAGACGACTCTCCGGGAAGTTAAAACCATCTGGATCTCTCAACGGCCCATGGACCATGACACTCATCAAAAGAATTGCCACGTAGGTCAGCATCAAGCTGACTAAAATTTCATTGGCTTGGAAGCGGATTTTCAAAAAAGCAGGAATCGCACCCCACAGCAATCCACCCACCGCTCCGGCAAGCAACACGACAGGTAACACCCAAAACCCATCGACCCCATAGAGTGCAAGCGCCATCGCGCCACCGGTGAGCCCCCCAAACACCAATTGACCCTCGGCGCCGATATTCCATACACCGGCACGGAAACTGAGTGACAAGGCCACGCCAATGGTGATTAAGGGTGTCGCCTTGGCAATGAGTTCACTCACGCCATAGGTGGATGCGAGCGGTCGGATCAAAATGCGGTGCAGTGCCGACTGCGGCTCAAAGCCCAACAGGGCTAAAAAACCAGCTGCCGTTGCCGCCGTTAACACGAGCGCTAAAATCACTGCGAGCCATTCGTGAAACCAATGGGTTTCTGCGCGCGTCTGAAATTGCATCATACGCTCACCTCTTGACCGAGCATCAAGGCACCCAAGTGTTCCGCGGTCATGGTTTGCGTTGGATAGGTCCGACTTAAACGTCCATGACAAATTGCCGCAATGCGATCGGTCAATGTGAGCAGTTCGTCAATGTCTTGGCTCAGAACGATCACTGAAGCACCTTTGTCAGCCAATGCAACCAAGGCTTCATGAATAAACTGTTGTGCCTTTGCATCCACACCCCAGGTTGGATTAGACACCACAAAAACAGCCGGCTGCCCCAAGAGCTCGCGGCCCATTAAGAACTTTTGCAGATTGCCGCCGGATAAACTGCTGGCCTTGGCATATTCTGATGTCGTTTTTACATCAAAGGTTTCGATGA
This sequence comes from uncultured Gammaproteobacteria bacterium, assembly GCA_913057215.1. Taxonomy (GTDB): domain Bacteria; phylum Pseudomonadota; class Gammaproteobacteria; order Pseudomonadales; family Litorivicinaceae; genus HIMB30. The sequence continues at coordinate 970 of CAJXNQ010000001.1, read as the reverse complement.
TTTCCCGGGCGAACGCTTTTGCGCGTCGTCCGCTGATCAGATGAGGATTTGTCAAAATCCCTCGGGTATGGCGGGCTGTGAGAATCACATTCTCCCAAAGCGTCAACTCAGGCACGGCCGCGTGTCCGAGTCGGCCCTCAGGAGCTGCAAGTAAACCTTGATGCCGCCGGGCCTCCACCCCAAGGGTTCCAATCGGCTGTCCGTCCAACATCATGATATCCGCTTGATCCACAACCAATTCACCGGATAACAGATCAAACAGTGTGTCCTGGCCATTCCCAGACACACCAGCAATCCCAAGGATTGATCCGGGCGCCACGGACAGATACACATCAGACAGCGCCACTGCACCGGACCGAAGCGGTGGGACATCGCCGGCTCGGATTGAAAACCGCGGTGTATCTGAGTCATTCGGCGGTACTTCACGCGTCGTCTCGGTCAATCGAACACCGACCATTTTCTCGCCCAATGAGTTCGTCGACTCTTGACGTGGATCCACCACATCAATGACCCGCCCGTCACGCAATAATGTCGCGCGATCACACAGCGCTCGGACCTCATCAAGCTTATGCGAGATATAGATGATCGAGCGCCCCTCATCAGACAACCGCTCCAATGTAGAAAACATCTCTTCGGTTTCTTGTGGTGTGAGCACGCTGGTCGGCTCATCGAGAATCAACAGTGATGGGTCTTGCATTAAAACGCGGATGACTTCCAACCGCTGTCGCTCACCGGCTCCAAGGTCATACATCCGTCGCTTCAGATCCACATGCATCCGATACCGTTCGCATAAGGCCATCACGTCGTCGGCCAACGCCCGATCCGGCATGCGACCGTCAAGGCCGAGCGCAATATTTTCAAGGACCGTCAACGCATCAAACACAGCAAAATGCTGAAACACCATGCCCACACCCAATGCGCGTGCATGACTCGGAGTCGTGGGACGATATGGCATTCCATCAAGCACCAT